>CAWBIS010000146.1:0-7286 GCA_963788485.1 Terriglobia bacterium | reverse complement strand
AGGGCGAAGGTGCACGTAGCCGTTATGTAGCCCTGGAATCCCGGCGCAATCGCCGAGAGCAGCATCGCGGAAGCCGTGCCCGAGGGGATGCCCGAGGTTACGAACGGCGAGGTGGGCGCGTTCGTTCCGTAAAAGTTCAAAGTGCATGTGCCGGCAGCCGGCGTTCCACCGGAGGCGCCGAATGGATCGCTGGTGGTGTTGGCGATGAGGATGCCGGTGTCGAGTCCGTTCTGGTTGGTTACGGCCGGAAACAGCAGCGGCTCCGGGGTGTTACTGCGAGGCAACGCGACCGTCTCGGGAGTTTCAGACATGGCGACATGCGAATTGGTCAGGAAGCCGAATCCGGCAGCGCCGCCGAAACCGCACTGTGCGACAACATAGCCCTGGAAGCCGGGCGCAATAGCCGATAGAACGGTCTGGTATGTGGTTCCCGCCACAATCGCCGAGGTCGTAAAGGTATTGGGCGTGGGCGCGCCGGTGCCGTAAAACGTGAGGGTACAAGTGCCCGATGCCGCGGTCGCGCCATTCGCGCCGAACGGATCGCTGGTGGTGTTGGCGATGGCGAAACCGGTATCGTATCCCGAGGCGTTCACCGCATAGGGGAAAAGCAGGTTCGTCGAAGTCGAAATGTTTCGGGGCAACGAGAGGATTTGCGCGTCCTGGGATACCGCATAGGTGTTGGGGGCCACGAGCTTCATGAATCCGCGCGCGCCGGGAAAGGCGCAGGCGGCAATGAGGTAGCCGGTGAAATTGGGAGCGGCCGCGATTCCCCCGCCGCCCTGCGACAAGTAGAAGACCAATTGATGGCCGGCCGCGACCGAGGACGACGTTTGCGCCGCCGGTGCATTACTGCCGTAGAAGTTGAGCGTACAGGCGCCTGCCTGAGGCGTGCTGCCCAGCGTGTCCTGAGATGTGTTGGAGATGGTTATCTCGGTGTCGAAACCGTTCGTCGAAGCTACGAATGGGAACAGAAGCGGCTGTGCGGTGGAAGGTCGCTGCGAGGTCAGAACCTCCGCCTGCTGAATCACAGCGGGATTCGACAGCGCTGACATCGATCCAGCGGCAAGGCTGGCGAGAATCGACAGGTACAACGCACGGCGGCATTGATTCATGGTTCCGACCTCGGGGGCGGTATCGTACCTTTGTACTCGCGAAGGCTCCCTATTGCAAGGAATTTCCGCAGAAATTGCTTGGAGAATCTCAGTACTGGCAGTACCGCGCGAGGGTTTTGCCTCGCGATCTATGGCGCGTAGATGCCCTGAATTTCCACGGGGCTCAGCGCTCGGTTGTAGACCTGAACTTCGCTCAGCAGACCGTTGAACGAAGGGCCGCTCGATGCTCCGCCGAGCGTGTTGCCGCCGATCTCATATGTCGAGAGGCCGTAGGGGTTCATCTGCGCGGCCACCGGCGTGGAGGCCACGTTGTTCACGTAGAATACTGCGTTCGTGCCATCGAACGTCACCGTCACCAGCGACCAGGTGTTGGGCGCAAGTGAAATGTTGCTGATGTAGCACGTGCCGCCGTGATCGACGTACAGCTGATATTGGCCCCGGGTGCTGCAGGGCCCCGCCGTGCCGGTAATGCCGAAGATGTCACCCGCGGCGTACGTCGAGCCGCCGGTGAGAACCGGTTGGCCCGCTACCGTGCTCGCATTCGGATACACCCAGGCAACAAGCGTTCTCGCGCCGCTGACGGTTGCAGTCTCACTGCTCGACGCCTGTACATAAGAGTTGGTTCCGTTCAGACTGAACGCCTGCGCATCGGGGATGCCCGTGGTGCGCGACGTCGCCGCAGCATAAGTCGCGCCGTTCTCGAGCGTGCCACTCATGCTTGAAATGGTATTGGCCGTCGTGCCGTTTCCAGTCCAGTAGGCGATGGCGCCTGTCGCCGGGTCGGAGGTGAGGGTAAAGCCATTCGGCGCGACGGCCTCCTGCGATCCCGTGGTCACCACGATGGATTCAGGACCGAGCCGCGCGTTCGAGGCGATCACCAACTGCGCTGTCAGGCTGGTCGCCGAATTCACCACCACGTTCTGCACGGTGAAGCCGGCTTCCGCACTTACGGTGGTCGTTCCCGACGCGAAACTCGTATTCGTGCCGGTGATAGTGACGTTTACGGTGTTGCCGATCGTCCCCGTGGCCGGAGAAACGGAGCTGATAACAGGCGTTCCCGAGGGCAGCAGTTGATTGAATCCGCCGCGCGCCGGCGCGGATATGGCGGGCGACGCTGACACTGGCGCGGCTCTCTCGGTTCGGTAGACTGCGTGCCGGAGGGTCAGTTTTCGAAGATGATAAGGGTTTCCGGCGTGGGCAGGAGCGGCCGGGTTCTGGCTCCCCCGAACCCAGCGCCTCGGGCCATCTCATCGAGCTCTTTAGCTGTATAAGCATCCCCACCTGGGGTTGATGCCAGCATCCAGAAGGCAAACATGGCGGGCAACGCCGGAGAGATACGATCCTCGTTCGGAACGAAGTCGATCGCCAAGGCCTGTCCGCCGAGGGCAAGACTGTTCTTAACCTTCCGAAGCAGAGAAGTGCAGGTCTCTACGTCGAAGTGATGCAAGAAGTTGGGCAGGAGGATGAGGTCGAAATTGTGGCCCCAATCCATATTCATTGCATTCCCGGCAAGCATGCGGAATCGAGCTTCCACGCCGGCGGCCCGGGCGTGCCCGAGGGCAACCTCCAGCACGCTTGCCCAGTCGACGGCGGTGACAAAAACATCCGGTAGCGCTTTTGCTACCTCTATACCGTATAGGCCATGGCCCGCCGCGATATCGAGCACAGTCACCGGAGCGTCCGGCTGGGTCGCAACCCAGGCCGCCACGCGTTTGGCCGTTACCGAGGCGAAAGGCACCATCGCGCGGGCGAAACGAACCCAAACGGGATTGTCGGGGGCAACGTTCGCCAAGCCTTCCGAGCTTCCCCGTTGGACATACGCGGCGGGGTTTTCGAGAAACAGGCGCAGCATTTCGGGTGCGGCCACGAAATCGACGATACTGCCCATTGCGAACGGAGAAGATCCGTCGAGAAGGATTCTGGCGGGATCCGATAAAGCATAGCTGGAGTTCTGTTTCTTCAGCAAACCCATCACGCTGAGGAAATCGCACAATATCCGCAATCCGCGAGGTGAAGCCCCCGTGCAAGCCGAAAGCGCCTCGGACGTCATTGCGTCCGCGCCGATCGCGGTGAATATGTCAAGCTTCACGGCCGCCATCAGCGCGGCCGTCTTCTGATAGGCCATGGCGGCGTCGAATACAGGATTGGCCGGAGGTTCATTCATTGCTGGACCGACAAGCATTCAGCAAATGAGAGGCCGCGAAGTCTTTAGAAGATTCAGGCTATTTGTTCCTGAAGACGAGTTCGCAGATGGTTCGCGAAGTCGGAGGGATCGAGTGGAACACCGTAATGGCCACCGGCTAACTTGATCACCTCCAAATCGGGGCTGATTCGCCGCCACGGCTCGCCGGAGTAATCCGCTGAAAAATAGACTACGCGCACCGAAAGCGGTTTCGGACGATATCTCGACATGGCGACGGAATGTCTCCAGAAGAAATAACTGAAAGGCAGGTGACCAAAAGGCACCGCCTTGAAGCCCGTGGTACGGGTTTCGTCCGTACTGCTCTGAGTGCGAACAGGGAGGACGCGGACGACGCGACTTATGAAAAAGGAGAAGACGGACGCTATTTTGGTTCGAGCCCTGACCACTCGCTGCGAAGGTGCAAGCTCTAAAAATCTTCCCAATTTCGAATCGATAGCTACCATCAGATACCACGTCCACGCGGCCGCGCGTTCCATCATACGACCGCCGCAGGGCCGCACCCGGCTTAGGACTGAAAGAATCATCTGGACCGAGGGACGGGCATTGGTGGTCGGGGGATCGATCATAACAACCAGTTCGACCTCCTGTCCGGCAGCTTTCAGCAGACGGGCGGTTTCGAAAGCCACCAATCCTCCGATGCAATAACCGCAGAGACGATAAGGACCCGCGGGCTGGGCGTCCACAATGGCCCGTAAACGGTCCGACGCCATCGCCTCGATCGAACGAGGAACTGGTTCGTCGTCGAGACCATGAGGAGCCACCACGAAGAGCGACTGGTCCGAACCGATAAGGTCTGCCAGTCTCTTGACGTAGCTTCCGCCAACAGGGTCACCGTGAAAATAGATCAGCGGCTTTTGAGCGCTGTTCGCAGGCATTTGAAAGAGAGGCTTGGGTTGCAGACTCTCCTCTGCTGAAAGCTTCTGCACAATGTGGCGAATTGTGGCGGCTTCGAAAAGGATCGTACTGGGGATCCGTCGGCCAATCAGCCGTTCGATTTCGCCGAGCAACTCAGCTGCAAGGAGCGAATCTCCGCCCCTTTCGAAAAAATCGTCGTCAATGCTCACGGAAGCGACATTCAGCAGCCGTTCCCAAACCTCGATAAGCTGCGATGACAATTCACTGTTTTCCCGGACTCCCGGAGTCACGGCCGGACTTGCGGACGCGGCGCCGAAGGTTTCGCTGAGCCGCCGCCGTAGAACCTTGCCTGTCAGACCCCTCGGCAACTCGTCGACAATCATGATTCGACGCGGAACCTTGTGCGAGGCGAGTCGCTCCCTGAGATATGTTCGAAGCTCGATTGGGCTGGCGGTCGTTCCCGCTCTCAGTTCCACCGCCGCGGCAACATCTTCTCCGAGCCTGGAATGTGGTACGGCAAACGCTGCGGCCTCGCGGACGGAAGGATGAGTCATCAAAGCGGTATCAATCTCGATCGGCCATACTTTTTCACCGCCCCTGTTGATGACTTCCTTGCGGCGGCCGTGAAGCGTCAGGAAACCGTCGTTGTCGACGCTGCCGATGTCGCCGGTTTTAAACCAGTCGTCGACAAACGACGCTCGATTTAATTCAGGCGCATCGAGATAGCCTGAGGTGACCGTTTCACCACGAACCAGAATTTCTCCCTGACGGCCGGCTGGAAGCGGGTCTCCATTCTCGCCTGCAATCATGACAGTGTCGGGCCAAGGAATACCACATGTGCCCGGCTTGGACAGGCCCGGCGCGGGCAGATTGGCTGATATCTGCGCCGCCTCGCTTGAGCCGTAATGTTCCACTACCGGGACGCCGAACGCGCTTTCGAGACCTTCGCGAACATCGCACGGCAGAGGCGCGCCCCCCGAAAGGATGAAGCGCAGCGAGTGTTTGGTTCTCGCCTGCACGTTGGATCTGGTTCGATCAAAGACCAGCCGATGGAGTGTTGGTCCCGCCGAGTACCATGTCGGACTCAACGTCCCAAACCATTCCTCGAAATCCAACTTGCGCGGGTCCGTGGGAAAAACGATTGTACCTCCAGTCAGGAGCGGAGTGAAAATCGTAACTTTGAGGCCGTGAGAATAATAGACGGGGCTGACGCTGAGACAGCGATCCCGAGGCGTGAGCTCAAACCAGGCAGCCAACCTCGCCGCCGCCGCCAGCATATTGCGATGCCGGAAAGGAATCAACATCGGTTCCGCGGTGGTACCTGAGGTTTGAAGAATGAAAGCCGGCGCGTCCCCTTCCGGCTCTCGACCCGGAGCGACTCCATTTTGCCTGGGCGCGACCATCCTGAGGCCCAAAGTGCCCACGGTGGACGGAATGCCCTCGATGATGGCGAGACGCCGGCGTTTGGCCGCTCTTCTCGCCGGGGAGTCGGCGCCTCGCAACAAAAGCATGGCGTCAGGCTGCAGGACAGCCAGGCGTTTGTCGATCTCATCGAGGGTCAGGTTCGGGTCCAGAGGCACCGCGACGCTGCAGCACGCGATTGCTACAACCGCCAACGCCGCGTGGGGGCCCGTCGGCAACGCTATGACGATCCGGGCGGTCGGGCCAAAGCCAGCCGCGTGCAGATCTGCTTGAGCCCTGTCAATCTCTTTGCGCAGTTCCCGGTATGACAGACAAGATGACCCGGAAACCATGAAAGCCGCATGGTTCGGGAGGGTCTGGCTGTGAAGTCGGATTTTCCGGCCGATGGTCGGCCCTTCAGCTCTGCTGACCGGGCTGGCGCTTGTCATCTGTTGAGGCGACATTGATCGCAATCCTTTAATTCGGAATAGCTTGCGTGTCGACCGTCGCTTCAGCATGGAGCTTGATCGAGTGTACTAAAATTAGCGTTATTCTTACGATACTCGCAAGATCTATAGGTTCCAGTACCCGTGAGTTGCCTAACAAACAAGACAAGTGTCAAAATCGTGGATGCAGTGGAATCGTAGGTGGCCGAGGCATCCGCAAGCAGGTCGAAGGGGCGAGCCGGGATTCATGGGCGTGGTTATTCGTGCCAATCAGTATGCGCTCGGTTTGGCTGCGTTCGCGTGTGCCGCATCTGGCGCCGCGCCCACGTATAGCAAAGACGCAGCACCGGTTTTGTTCAAAAATTGCGTCAAATGCCATCGTCCCGGCGGTATTGAGGCAATGGCACCATTTTCATCATATGGTGCGGTGCGACCATGGGCAAAATCGATCAGGGAAAAGATCCTGACTCGCGAGATGCCGCCTTGGCCTGCAGATCCCAGGAATAGTTTGAAATTCCGCAATGACGCCAGACTCAGTCAGTCGGACATCAACACCCTCGTCGCCTGGATTGATGCAGGCGCCCCAAAAGGGAACGAATCGGATCTTCCGGCGACGCCGCGGTTTACAACAGGTTGGCTGCAGCCGCAAGGACTCAAGCCCGATCTCATCATCGCCTTACCCGGTGAAGTTCAAATCCCTGCCCAGGGCGAAATACCGTATCTGAGATATCTGGTCAAGGTTCCACTCGGGGAGGATCGGTGGGTGTCTGCTATCCAGACCCAGCCCACTAACGCCGCTTTAGTTCATCACATGGCACTCACGGAAGTTGCGCTTGACCCGCAAATGTCTACTCCCGAAATCGATCCGCTCGCGTCGATCGCGCGGCAGTTGGGTTTTCGGAATGAGTCTGTGAGCACCCGACCGGCGGTTACGGCGCCGTCCAATACAGCCTTATTCGACATGCTGGGCGTCTACACACCGGGAACGACGATCGAGACGTATACGGGCGATAGCGCCAAGCTATTGAGGGGCGGACCGAATTTTTATATCAACTTCAACATTCATTACCAGGCAATAGGGCAGCCTGCGAAAGACCGTTCGATGGTTGCCTTCTGGTTTCGTTTGGACCACCGAAACATCAGTTATTTCGTGTCCCCGGAGCCGGAGAGACTATTCTGGCCAACCAAACGAGTTGATGACGGATTTCCCAGGAACGAAGGCCGAGGGCACGCGTGTACATATCCCGCCGATTCCTCCGTTTGCTGGTA
>CAWBIS010000145.1:0-70765 GCA_963788485.1 Terriglobia bacterium | reverse complement strand
CAGGATGATGGGCACCTTGATGTGCGCATGCCGGTGCGAGTTCCCCATGTTGCTGCCTTTGTAGATCAGAATGTGATCGAGCAGCGTGCCGCCGTCGCCGTCCTGAATTCTGCTCAGCTTTTCGGCAAAGTAAGCCAGGTTCTGCACGTGGTAGCGATTCATCTTCGCGTAGTTGGCGACGTTCTCAGGCTTGTCGCCGTGGTGCGAGCTGCCATGCCACGCGCCATTGAAACCGGACTCGGGGAAGCTCATCCCGGAAAGGTCCTTGCCGAGCATGTATGTGGCGGACCGCGTCAGATCGCCTTCGAAGGCCAGCGCCAGCAGATCGTACATCAGCCGGTAATGGACATGTTTGCTGGCTGGCAGGCCGAAGGGAATCTCTTCCGAGGGCTCCTTGACGGTTGCGTCAATCGCAATACGGATGCGGCGCTCGATCTCGCGGACGTTCTCCAGATAGGTATCGAGTTTCGCCCGATCACCCGGACCGAGGGGTTTCTTGAAGGAGGAAATCTCCTGGGTCACTGAATCGAGAACGCTGGCGCTCTGTTTGCGGCCGAGCCGCCGCTCTTCCGGACTGGCGCCGTCGCCAAACAGCCGTTCGAAGGCCACGCGCGGGTTGACCTCGGTTGGCAAAGGCTGCACGGGCGACGTCCAGGAGACGCAGTTTGTATAGGAACAGCTGTAGCCCCAGTTGCAGTTGCCATAGTTGCCGTCTTCTTCCACGCCGACCTGAAGCGACGAGAGAATCGTGTCCTGTCCGTACTTGCGCGCGATGAGCTGATCCACCGTGATGCCGAGATAGGGACTCACTGCATTGCGCCGGGGGCGCGAAGCGGAAAGCAGAACCGCCCCGCGCGCATGATCGCCACCCGGTTCTTCGGTCGTCGCCATCGCTTCCGGAATATCCATCCCGGTAATCAGCGTGAGACGGTTGCGGAACGGTTCGAGCGGCTTCGTAATAAACGACAGCTCGAAATTCGAGCCCTCCTGCAGCGGGCTCCAGTAACCCGGCGCGGCGCCGTGCGGGTGCCAGATTCCCAGAAAGCGTTTCACCGGAACCGCGGCGGTCTTTTCCAGCCGCGTCTGCGCCGGGAGCATGGAATCCAGCAGCGGCAACCCGATGGCGACACCGGCTCCGCGGAGAATCGTCCGGCGTGGAATGAACTTTTTGGAAATGAACATAGTTAAGATCCTGCCTTCGTCTCTGCTTCTTTGGTGCGCATCTGAAATGGTGCGCTCCGGATGATTCCCATCAGTATGGAAACGAACCGGTCGTCGTCTTTGTCCGCGTCGCGCACGATTGATCGGATCACCGGCATGTCCTGATATTCCACGCCGCGCCCGATTCCGAATGTCATCAGTTTCTCCGTAATCATGCGGACGAACTGGGGCGAATAGTGCATCAGGTGCCGGCGCAGTTCGATGGGCCCGTTCACCTTTGTGCCGTCCCAGAGAACCACTGAAGTGTCGAGGGGCACTCCGCCTTCGCCGCCCTGCATCGTTCGGTACGAGCCATCCGCGTCGAAGTTTTCGAGCGCGAAGCCGATCGGGTCCATCAGCTTGTGACAGCTGGCACAGGGTTCGTTTTTGCGATGCATGGTCATCTGCTCGCGCAGCGTCATGACCTTGTTGTCACCCTTGGAGTCTTCCAGCGGCGGAACGTTCGGTGGCGGCTCCGGCGGTGGTGTACCGAGAATGTTCTCGAGAACCCAGACGCCTCGCTTCACCGGGGATGTGCGGAAATTCTGCTGCCAGGTGAGCGCGAGCACGCTGCCCTGGCCCAGAAGGCCGCGCCGGTATGCCATGTCCGGACCCAGCGTTACGCGGCGGAACTGCGATCCGTAAATGTTCGGAATGCCGTAGTGTTTGGCCAGGCGCTCGTTCACGAATGTGTAATCCGCGTCCAGCAGATCCTTGACGCTGCGATCTTCCTTGATGACGCTGCCGAGCAGCAGTTCGGTCTCGCGGCGGAAGCTCTTGCGCAGTTCGTCGTCCCAGTTGGGATAGAAAACGCCGTCCGGGGACGTGGACGGCAGGTTGCGCAGATAGAGAAGCTGATCGCCGAAATTCTGCACGAGCGAGTCCGCTTTGGGATCGGCAAGCATGCGATGTACCTGCCGTTCGAGTACCGCCGGGAGGTGCAGCTTGTTCTGAGCGGCGACCTCGATCAGCTCGTCGTCGGGAAGGCTGCTCCACAGGAAAAAGGAAAGCCGCGATGCCAGTTCGAGATCCGTGATGCGATATGGCTGGCCAGGCGTGACATCGGCCGGTTCACGCTCGGCACGAACCAGAAACTGCGGACTCGTCAGAATGCGCCGCAGTGCCAGCTCGATCCCATCCTGGAACGTTCCCTCGCGGCGCCCTTCGAGATAAAAGCTCTGGACCCATTCCATGTCCTGCGGTGTTACCGGACGCCGGAATGCTCGGCGCAGCAGCGTTGTCAGGATCTGGTTCGCGCAGGGAGTTTCCTGCTCCGCGCTGGATGGGCGGCACGTGTACACCTTGCGGATGCTGCGCGAATCTTCCGGACGCGTGGGTTGGAATGGTCCCTGTATCTGCAGCTTGCCGATTGCCGGATGGTACTGCAGCTGGGGAATCGAATTGTCTTCGAGCGATTTGCGCTCGTACTGCCGGATGAGATCGAGGCTGGGGCGGTAGTTTGTGGCAAGGAACGTCACACCCACCATGTGCGATCCCGCTTTGATCGGAACGGTGACATCGATGGAGCCGTCGTTATCGGCCGCGTTCGCCGCCGTCAGACCGACTCCGGTGTAGTCGCGAATATCGACAACCTCGTTATCGATCAGGAACTCGAGTTTCTCGCCGGGAATGAATTTTCCGAGGCCGAAGTTCTGAACGGAGAACTTGTACTCCCCGTCGGAGGGGAAACTGTGCCGAACCGCCATACCGCCGCGCGTTCCGAACGGCAATCCCTCGATGTGCTCGGTTTGCGATGTGTCGGCCGGGGAGATGTAGGCGGCCTGCGCCGGCGACTTCCAGAAACCGACCGCGGTGCGCGCGATGCGCGCGGCGGCCGATGTATAAGCCTCAAGCAACGTGGGCGAAATGGTCAGGGACCCGGCGACGTTGTCGAACCCGCGCGCCGAATCGTCGGCCGGCAGGAGCGTGGAAACGTTGATGTCGAGATCGAGCAGATCGCGAATCGCGTTGGCATATTCTGTCCGGTTCAGGCGGTGCAGCACGACGGACCCGGGATTCGGGTGCGCAGCCGCTTTGCGATCGATCTGGGCTTCCAGCCAGTCGCGCAGCCCTTCGTACTTTTCGAGAGGCGGTCGCGGCATGCCGGGCGGCGGCATCATGCCGGCGCGCAGCTTTCGGATGACCTGTTCCCAAACTTCAGGATGGTCGCCGACCGCGTTAATATCGGCTGTCTGCAGAGAGAAATTGGCGATCTTTGTCTTGTCGTTGTGGCAGACGACGCAGTATTGATCCAGCAGGGCACGCTGCGCCGCGGCGATTGCCCCGGGCGTTTGACCGGCCACCGGGAATTGGCAGAGAATGCCCGTCAGCACCGAAATTGCGCCCCATCGCAGCATTGCGTTCATGGCAATTCTATAAACTCTATCTCTTCAGCGGGACGGATTCAATGATCCGATCGGACCATCCGGGTCGACGGCCGGAGGGTACATGCTTCGAACCGGTATTTTAGGACGTTCCTGGGCAGCAACACTGCTTCGTTCCCATCTCCGGCCGCTTTTATACCTCTCCCAGGATGAGATCGGGTCCGACGAAGAGCCTCGCTGAGGTTCAGGTTGATGTTCGGGTCGTTGAACGGCGGATCCGTTGCGCCAATCGGTCAATCGTTTGCCCCATGGACCCGCCCCGTTACCGCGGCGCGGCGATATTCTCCGGCCCTGGGGCAATCGCGGGAGAAATCCCCTGTCCAGCGACACCAAATCTTTGAGTATCGCGGGTTCGTGTCCGCAGTTTGACGGATCTCGACTGCGACCAACGCCTATGCACGGCAAACAGCCAAAAATCCTCATCGTCGACGACGACGCCACGAGTCTGCAGCTAATGGTCGGCCTGCTCCGAGCCGAGGGCTTTCTGGCACTTACAGCCTCCGACGGACGCGCGGCACGAGTTTTGGCCCGCAACGAACAACCGGACCTTATTCTTCTCGACGTAATGATGCCCGATGAATCGGGATTCGAAACCTGCGCCACGTTAAAGTCCGAGCGGCTCACAGCCGATATTCCAATCATCTTCCTCTCCGCGATGGATGACGTGAGATCCAAAGTCAAAGGACTGAAAACGGGCGCCGTCGACTACGTCTCGAAGCCGGTTGACTGCGAAGAGATATTAGCGCGGGTCCGCGTTCACCTCCGCATCCGCCAGACCAATCGTGCGATCGCCGATGAACACCGCGCCCGGCTGCAGGAATTACGCAGGGCGCAACAAGCCATTCTTGTACGTCCCGAGGACTATCCCCACGCATCGTTCGCGGTCTACTACGAGCCGCTGGAGGATACGGGAGGCGACTTTTACGACGTTGTCACCATCGATTCCGGCATATTCGGTTACTTCGTCGCGGACGTCAGCGGACACGGGCCAGGCGCCGCCTTTCTCACGTCCGCGGTGAAAGCCCTGCTCCGGCAATATACCGGACCGCTATTTTCTCCGGAAGACACCCTCCGCGGCCTGGATTCGGTCATGACCCAGATGCTGGGCGAGGAGCAATATCTGACCGCCTGCTATGCGCAACTCAACCGGCGGTCAAGGAGGCTTTCGGTCGTGAGCGCGGGCCATCCGCCGCTGATCCTTGTTACCCGTTCAGGCAAAGCCACCGCCGTTGAAGTGGAGGGCGATCCGCTGGGAATCTTCGGCTCTCTCGCGCTGCACAGGAAAGATCTGCCGGTCTCGCCGGGAGACCGATTCTTTCTATATACCGACGGTCTGATCGAATCCTCCGCGGGAGGAGAGCGCCAATCGGGACTGGCCCGGCTGATGGATGCCTGCGTTTCCCATCGGGCGAATCCGCTCGCCGCGTCGGCTGAGCGGATCGCTGCGTGCGTTCAATCGCGCGGCGCCCCCGTGGACGACCTTCTTCTGCTTGCCGTGGAGGTGCCGGAATGATCCGGAAGCTTTGCGAACTGCACGCCGAATTCCCGTGCACCCCCGAGGCGATCGAGAACTTCTGTGGAGTCTTCCGCCAGTGGCGCAGCGGCATTTGCGCGAGACTGGACGCTTTTGGCTCGGAGCTGCTGCTCCGCGAGGCCTTGACCAACTCAGTCCGCCATGCATGCCGCGACAATGCCGGCAAACATGTCCGTTGTGTCCTCCGCGTGCGACCCGGACGCATCCTCATCGCAGTGGAAGACGAGGGATGCGGCTTTGACTGGCGCGCGATGTGGCGTCGACAGTCGGCTCCTTCCGATGTGCAGGGCCGCGGCCTGGAGCTGTTTCGCCACTACGCGAGCCGCGTGCGCTTCAGTCCGAGGGGCAACGCAGTGATTCTGATCAAACGATTTTGAAGAGACGATGTTGAGGAGAACAACCAAATGAATAGGGAAGCCACTATTGAGAACGGAACGGAAGCGGTGATACAGCCGGATGTGGACCTGGTTTCCACCGCCCTGCCTGCGCTGCGATCGGAGATCCGGGAAATGGTGAACTCGGGCGTTCAGCATCTCACGGTGGACCTCGCCAAAGTCCGCATGGTCGATTCGTCGGGCCTTGGTCTTTTAATCGCCGCACACAATTCCCTGAAGAAGACGGGCGGCAGTCTGGCAGTGGTTCAAGCCTCCGAAGACATTCTGCGACTGTTCAAAACCATGCGAATTCACCAGCATTTCAGCGTCGCGGGAAACCGAGGATCCGAGCATAATGGCTGATTTCGACCTGGATGATGAACTGGTCCAGGACTATCTGGCCGAAAGCCGGGAACACCTGGCCACCATAGAAACCGATCTGCTCGCGATCGAGCAGGCGGGCGCCGCTATCGACGAACAACTGGTAAACCGCGTCTTCCGCGCCGCGCATTCGATCAAAGGCGGAGCAGGCTTCTTCGATCTGCTCACAATCAAGGAACTCGCGCACAAAACCGAGAACGTCCTCGAAATGGTTCGCTCGCGGGAGATGATCCCGAACTCGGAAGTAGTCAGTATTCTGCTTCTGGCTTTCGACAAACTTCGCGATCTGATCAACAATTACCGGGAAAGCAACAGCGCCAATACGTCGGATTTCCTTGTCTCTCTGACTCGCCTGGCGACCGACTATCTGAGCGAAGACAGGAAAACATCCGTGCGTGACCGCGTCGAGGTGCCGGTGCCGAACGCATTTCCGCCCATCGAGGCATCCGTTTTCGACCTGGATCAGGCCCGCCATCAGGGCATGAACATCTTTCTTCTCGAATTCGATCTGATCCACGACGTGCAGCGCCGGGGCCAGACACCCCTTGATGTCCTGAAGACCCTCATCGACGGCGGCAATATCATCGAAACCGTTTTCGATCTGGATTCGGCCGGGACACTGGACGACGAGCCGTGCAACAGACTTTTACTTGAAGTCGTCTACGCCACGGCTCTCACCGCTGGCATGGTCGGTGAAGGCCTGTCGCTGCCTCCCGGCCAGATTCGACTGATCGAAGCGGGGGGCTCCGCGAAACCCGCCGCGGCGCCTGTGGCGGAAGCCAATGTCGAAACTCGACTAATCGCCCCTTCCCCGAGTATTGCTCCGGCCCCGCCTGCGGTCCAGCTCCCGGGCGTGCCCGCCGAAGCAACCATCCGCTTGAATGTGGGCTTGCTTGATTCGCTGATGACGCTGGCCGGCGAACTGGTCCTTAGCAGAAACCAGTTGAACGAGGCCGTTGCCCACAACGACGCCCAGGGTCTGCGCGCCGGCGCCCATCGCATCAGCCTGGTCACGTCCGAGATTCAGGAGACCGTGTCGCTGACCCGAATGCAGCCGGTGGGCAATCTTTTCGCCAAGTTTCCCCGGCTCGTACGCGATCTGGCGGCCGAACTCGGAAAAGAAGTTCACTTGCAGATTGAGGGCGGTGAAGTCGAACTCGACAAGACCATCCTCGAAGGTCTGAGCGATCCTCTTACCCACATGGTCCGCAATTCGGTCGATCACGGAATCGAGCCGCCCGCGACACGCGTCGCTTCCCTTAAACCGTCTCTCGGCACCATCACGCTCCGCGCTACCCATCAGGCCGGCCAGGTGGTAATTGAAATCTCGGATGACGGCAAGGGGCTGTCCGCCGAGAAGATTGCGGCATCCGCCCTGGCCAGGGGAAGAATCACCGCGGAGCAGCAACAGGCAATGTCGGAGCACGAAAAGCTCGCTCTGATCTTTCTGCCAGGCGTTTCCACCGCCGAAAAGCTGACGAACACTTCCGGCAGGGGTGTTGGCATGGATGTGGTCAAGACCAACCTCGACAAGCTGGGCGGCAAAGTCGAAATTACTTCGAAGCCGGGCCAGGGAGCTTCGTTCCTGATCAAACTCCCGCTGACCCTGGCGATTATTCCGTCCCTTCTCGTCTCTTGCGGGGGAGAGCGCTTCGCCATTCCGCAGGTCGGTGTCGGCGAACTGATCCGCATTCCCGCCAGCGAGATATCGAGCCGGATCGAACGCGCCGGAGACTCGGAAATCGTCCTCGTCCGCGACAACTTTTTCCCTCTCGTGCATCTGGCCGACGCCCTTGGAATTTCCCGGCCGCCAGTCGGGTCGAAGGCCCTCAATGTCGTTCTGGTAGATGCCGGATCCTTCGAATACGGGCTCGCCGTCGAAGATCTGCACGACACGGTCGAGATTGTGGTCAAACCGATGGGAAGGCACTTGCAGGGTATTCAGGATTACGCGGGGGCCACCATCCTCGGAGACGGGCAGGTCTCGGTTATTCTCGACGCGGCGGGGATCGCCGCCAGGGCCGGTCTTGCCGGCTCGAAGCCCGATGCGGTCGCGCACCAGACCGCCGATGATACGGCCGGCGGCGAGATTTACTCGCTCCTGCTCTTTCATAACGCACCGTCCGAGCCCTGCGCGGTTCCGATCGAACTTGTTACCCGCGTCGAGCGCGTGCGCCCCTCGCAGGTCGAGTATCTGGGGGGCCGGCGAACCATGCAATACGGGGGCGCCAGTCTGCCGTTGATCACGCTTCACGACACTGCTTCAGTGGGCGATCTCGTGGAGGCCCAGCAGTGGGTGGTCGTCGTTTTTGAGCGCGCCGGCAGCCCGATCGGCCTGCTGGTGGCCGAACCGCTGGATATGATCGAGACCAGGCTTGCGCTCGACAGCGTCACCCTGAGACAACCCGGCATCGCCGGTTCCGCCATCATCCGCGACCGCGCCACTCTTATGCTCGATATCTTCGAGCTGGCCGAGACTGTTCGCGGCCGGTCGCCGGAACGTGAAGCGGCGTCCCCAGGCCTCACGCTTCGGCGCGACAGAGTCGCTAACGAGAAAACGGTGCTGGTCGCCGACGATTCGGACTTCTTTCGCGGCCAGATCAGGCGATTGATCGAAGCGGTCGGGTACAACGTGATGACGGCGCCCGATGGGCAGGCCGCATGGGAAATGCTCGACGGCCACGCCGGGGAGATTTCCGTCGTCACCACCGACGTCGAGATGCCTCGCCTGGACGGTCTGGCGCTGACCCAGCGCATTCGCAGCGACTCCCGATTCGCGCGGCTCCCGGTTATCGCGCTCTCGTCCCTTGCCGGCGAAGAAGAGATGGCCCGGGGTATCGCCATGGGAGTCACCGAATATCAGGTGAAACTCGACCAGGATCAGTTGCTGGATAGTATCCGGCGGGCCGTTGGCTCCCCCGCAAGTGAAACCCGACTTTGAAAAGAGGAAAACGAACGCTCATGAAATCCATAACGAACATGAAAATCGGCAGGAAGCTTGCCGTTGTGATTGGCGGCATAACGCTGCTTCTGGTCGGCATGTCCGTCCTGTCCCTTTGGGGAAACGCCACCAACGCACACCTGACGTTGATCATGAATCAGCGCCTTACCAAGGCGCGGCTCGCGGATAGGGTCGATGCCGATACCACGGGGATGGCCCTGGATCTCACCAAAATGATCATGGCGAAGAAAGCCGCCGGCGACCTCATGGATGACGCTACCGAGCGTAGAAAAGACCGCACCGAGTCGCTGGACCAGTTCCGCACGCTGGCGGATTCTCCGACGAGTATCAAGCACGGCGCGGATATGGCTGAATTGGTTCAGTCCGTTGTCGCGGCGTTCGGGAACACCTCGGACGAAATTGCCGCCGGCAAACTCGCCGATGCCCTGAAGTCATTCAAGACCTACTCCTCGCTGAATACCGAATTGCGAGCAAAAGCGCAGGAGGCGTCCAAATTTCAACTGGACGAGGCCGCCGCCGCGGACAAAGACGCGATGAGCACGTCGAGCACCATCTGGATGGCACTCCTCGCGGGCAGTTTCCTGGCGATCGCGGGATCGATCTTCGGCGGAATCCTGCTGACGCGCAGCATAGCTAAGCCACTGGCTCGCTTCGTGGCGCATCTGGAGGAGATTGCGAAAGGAGACGTTTCGAAGGACGCGCGGCCGGACTTCCTGCTTCGTGAAGACGAAATTGGCACGATTGCCCGTGCCGAGCAGAAGATGATCGAGAGCCTGCGCAGCATGATAAAGGAGATCTCCGGCGGTGTGCAGGTCCTGTCGTCCGCTTCGACCGAGCTCATGAGCAGTTCTGCCCAGATGACCTCTGGTTCGAGGCACGCGTCCGATAAAGCGCACCTCGTATCCGCCGCGGCCGAGGAGATGAGTTCCAACATCACCTCAGTGGCTGCCGGCATGGAAGAAACAACTACAAACCTGGCCACTGTCGCTTCCGCCACCGAGCAAATGACCTCGACCATCGGTGAAATCGCGGGTAACTCGGAAAAAGCCCGCCAGATCACCGGCGAAGCCACGCGTCAGGCCGCGCGCATTACCCAGCAGATTCACCAACTGGGAGAGGCCGCGCGCGAGATCGGCAAAGTCACCGAGACCATCACCGAGATCTCGTCTCAAACCAATCTGCTCGCCTTGAACGCCACGATCGAGGCCGCCCGCGCCGGATCGGCCGGGAAAGGCTTTGCCGTGGTCGCCACCGAGATCAAGGCGCTGGCGCAACAGACGGCGGCAGCCACCGAAGACATCAAAGCGCGTATCGCCGGTGTGCAGGACGCGACATCCGGAGGGATCACCGAGATCGAGAAGGTCTCGAATGTCATTCGCGAAGTGAGCGACATTGTGGCCTCCATCGCGGCCGCCATAGAAGAACAGGCGACTGCCACCAAAGACATCGCGCGCAACGTCGCCGAGGCTTCAGCCGGGGTGACCGACGCCAACACCCGGGTGTCGCAGACCTCGACCGTCTCCCGCGAGATTGCCAAAGACATCGTCGATGTCGATCACGCCGCCGGAGATATGGCGTCCGGCAGCGACCATGTTCGCACCAGCGCATCGGAGTTGTCTGTAGTGGCCGAAAGGCTCAAAGAAACCGCCGGCCGTTTCCATGTGTAAAGGGTCGTGAAGAAAGAGAGATTGTGATGATGACGGCACCGGTTGAGAGAGTCGCCCAGACCACATTGCTGGCGACTTTCTACGTGCGCGGCGCACTGTTCGCGCTCGATGCGGCGGGCGTGCAGGAAGTGATTCGACTGGCGTCGGTGACGCCCGTTCGTCACGCCGCCGACGAAGTGGTTGGTGTGATCAATCTGCGCGGGAGAATTGTCACCCTGCTGGACCCCGGTATGATCCTCGGCCTGGGCACTACCCCGGCCACTCGGGAGAGCCGAGTGTTCATCGTGGAAGATCGCAATGAGTTTCTCGGGCTGCTCGTGGATCGCGTGGGCGAAGTGATCGAGGTCGCGTCCGACCGCGAAGAGACGTTGCCGGTGAATATCCCTGCAAGCCAGGCGCGATTTTTCCGCGGAGTGTATCGCGCCGACGGCCGCGTCATTACGCTGCTGAATCCGGCGACCCTCCTCGCGGAGACCCGGTCGTGAGTCCTGCGGGCGGGGGCCGCCGCGGATGACGACAAAGGTTCTGGTGGTGGACGACACGGTCGTCTTTCGCCGGGTTGTCTCCGACGCGCTCTCCGCAATACCGGGCGTCGAGGTGGTCGGAACGGCATCGAATGGCAAACTCGCGTTGGCCAGGCTTGCGTCGGTGCAACCCGACCTGATTACCCTCGATGTCGAGATGCCGGAAATGAACGGCATCGAAATGCTGCAAACGATGGCGGCGAACAACTCCACCGCCGGGGTGATCATGGTGAGCTCGAACACTATCCGCGGGGGCCGCATTACCGTCCAGGCGCTCGAACTCGGCGCGTTCGATTTCATCACCAAGCCTGAGGGCCGGTCCGCCGAAGAAAATCTGACTCTGCTTCGCGGCCGTTTGCTGCCCATCGTCCGCGCCTGGGAGCGTCAGCGTGAAATCCGTCAGATTCTGGACCGGAAACCGCGGGATGATCAGAAGGCGGTGCAGCGCTCCACGCCACGCACAACTTCCGTCGTCCTCGATCCGCCGGCGCGATCTCCCCGTCGCTCTGGCTCTCCCATTGTTCTGATTGGGGTCTCCACGGGTGGCCCGGCGGCTCTTGCCGAAGTGATTCCCGCCTTCCCCGGAACCCTTGCCGCCCCGGTTTTCATCGTTCAGCACATGCCTCCTCTGTTTACCAGCGCGCTCGCCGAGAGGTTGAACTCCATCAGTGCCCTTGGCGTGAAAGAAGGGGAAGACGGCGAAAAAGCTGTAGCCGGCCGCGTCTATATTGCCCCCGGCGGACGGCACATGAGAATCGAGCAGGGTCAAAAGGGTGAAATCGTCGTCCGTATCACCGACGATCCGCCGGAAAATAACTGCCGTCCGTCAGTGGATTATCTTTTTCGCTCGGCCGCCCTGCACTTTCCGGGGCGCTCGGTGGCGGCTATCCTGACCGGAATGGGAAACGATGGCACGCTGAGTCTGGGCATGCTGAAGCGGAGCGGTTGCGCCACGATCGCCCAGGATGAGGCCACCTGCGTCGTGTTCGGAATGCCCCGGGAAGCAATTCTGGCCGGCGTCGTGGATACGATCGTGCCGCTCAAGCGAGTGGCGGAAACAGTCCTGCGCCGCCTTGGCGAGGCCGGCGCATGATCAGACTGTTGCCCGAAGAACGGCAGAGCGTGGCGCAATATATCCATCAGATCTGCGCGATCTCACTCGATGAGACGAAAGACTACCTGATCGAAGGGCGCCTGAGCCGGTTAGTGGTCGAAACCAGAGCCCCGAGTTTTTCTCATTTCCTGAATCTCGTGAAACGCGACCCCAGCGGCGCGCTGAAGCGGAAGATCATCGACGAGATCACGACCGGCGAAACACTGTTCTTTCGCGATTCCGCGCCATTTGAATTGATGCGCCACAAAATAGTACCCGAGTTGATCGATCGCCGTTCCCGAGGCACGGTCCGGACGCCCATCCGAATCTGGAGCGCGGCATGTTCGACCGGCCAGGAGATCTATAGCATCGCCATTCTGCTCAAGGAATTGCTGGGGGATACGAGCCGCTATAACATTCAACTCCTCGGCACCGACATCTCCGATGAAGCGATCAGTCGGGCCAGCAGGGCTGTGTTCAGCCAGATCGAGATATCGCGCGGGTTAACAGATTCGGCTCGAGCCAAATCGTTCGTTCCCGAGTCCGGCGGGTGGAAATTACGCGATGACATTCGTGGAATGGTGAGTTTTCGAAAACTCAACCTGATGGAGGACTTCACTTCCCTGGGCAGGTTCGACGTTGTTTTCTGCCGCAATGTGGCAATCTACTTCAACGAGCGTGACCGCGCTTCGCTGTTCACGCGGATCGGACAAAGGATGGACGGCGACAGCTATCTCGTGGTCGGCTCCATGGAATCGTTGAGTGGCATCTGCCCGCAGTTTGAGGCAAAGCGGCACTTGAGGTCCGTTTTTTATCAAATTAAAAGGACTTGAGCCTTGTTCCGGGAACGCCGCCCGCAGGGTCTTCGAGGCGGCATAAGCATGGCGGCCGGGCGGCCGCGACCTGCCCTGCGCATATCAGTTGATCCACGCCGCAACAGACGAGCCGTCTGGAGCCGTCCGGCGATCGCGCCGGGCCAGGGACGTGGGCCGGAATGCGACCATTGCCACTACAATTCGACACTACAATTCGGCAAGGACAGTTCCGGCGCCTGCAACCATTACCGCTTACCCGGAAGCCGGCCGTGCTCAACCGTCATCGCCGTAAATTGGCTGTGGTTTCCGGGTCCTTCAAACCTGGAAGCGCTGCATGGCGACTCGCAACTGACCGGCGAGTTGGGACAACTGAACTGCGCTTGCACGCACGTTCTCGCTGCCGCTGACCATCGTGTCAGCCGCCTGATCCACCGCTCCGATCTGAGCTGCGATATCTTTGGTGGCAATCGAGCTCTCTGTCACCCGCTGGTTGGCGTCTCCCACGCCGGTAGAAGCCTCGGCGACGTTCCCCGCGATATTCCTCGTCACCGTCGTCTGCTCTTCGATCGCCGCTGCGATCGTGGTAACAATCTGACTGATCTCCGCAATAATCACTGAGACCCTGTTGATCTCGGCGATGCTGGAGACCGACGAGGATTGGACGGTCTCAATGCGGCGCCGGATATCCTGGGTCGCCTCAGCGGTCTGCTTTGCGAGTTCTTTGATCTCGGTGGCAACGACGGCAAAGCCCTTGCCTGCGACTCCCGCACGTGCCGCCTCAATGGTTGCGTTGAGCGCGAGCAGATTCGTCTGGGCGGAGATCTCGGCGATCGCCTCGGTGACTTTTCCGATCTCCTGCACCGCTGTACCGAGATGATTCATCTGCTCGGTAATCCTGGAAGCTTCTCCTCG
Source organism: Terriglobia bacterium (assembly GCA_963788485.1). Lineage (GTDB taxonomy): Bacteria > Acidobacteriota > Terriglobia > Bryobacterales > Bryobacteraceae > BOG-234. The sequence goes on along the minus strand of CAWBIS010000145.1, from coordinate 56,919 downwards.
CGCATCTTCCGTGATGCGGCGCGCCCGCTCGGAGTTGACCGCGATTTCGCTGATCGTAGCGGTCATTTGTTCGGTGTCCTGCGCGACTTGCGAGAGACTCGTGGTGGTCTGTTCCATGCCGGCCGCCACCGATATGACATTCGTGCTCACCTGCTCGGCGGCTGCAGCAACGCCGTGAGCCCGATCCGACATGCTGCGCGCGCTCTCCGACATCAGGCCGGAATCCCCGGAAAGAGCGGTCGACATCGAAGACATCGAATCCACGCTCTTTGACAGCTCCCCGACCATGGATCTAAGACCTTCCGCCATTCGCAGCATGGCTGTCGCCATATCGCCGGTCTCATCGTTGCGCATGGTTTTGACCTTGGCCGTCAGGTCCCCGGAGGCGATCGATTGCATTGCGGTTACCGCTTCGGCGAGCGGCGCGCGAATGCGCTGTGCGGCCAGATACGCGCACAGGCCGATCAGCATTGAGATGGGAACCAACCAGGTAGCGGCTTTCCACACCCCTGCCCTTACCTGACGATCAACCGGCGCCAGGCTGCTCCGCAGCAGAAACGCTCCGTGCATCTCTCCCGGCCGCCAGCCCTCCATACGAAAGCCGACCACGTCCTTGCCGCCCGGGCGGCCAGCCGGGTCGCCGTGGCACATCATGCAATCCTGACCCAGTCGAATCGGTCTCGCATAAACGATCTGGTTGCGCCGCGAATCGACTTCAAAATACTCATTGAGGTTTTCCGCAAGTATTTTTTCGAGAATCCGGGCTTCATCGGGATCGGGCGTGTTATTCGGATTCCTGGGATTAAAAGAGGGGGTGCGAAATTCATATCCCTGGCCACGGGCCGCCTGCTGTGCCGTTTTCCAGGCCGCCACCACGGGAATGGTGTTGTAAAGCCGCGTAGTCCGGAACTGGGAAACTTTGCTTGCTTCCGCCATAAGGGATTGGCGATCGAAGGAACCATTGGCGTTCATCGCCGAAACGGCGCTCCGCATGCTCTCGGCCGAGAGCACGACGCCCTTCATTCCATCGCGAACGAGCGCGACCCCCTGGCTTCTGATGATCGATCTCTGGATCAGCAATCCGGCCGCCGAGGCCACAGCCACAGCAACCCACGCCACTCCAACTGTTCGCCACGCGATTGTCCACCTGAACCGTGTTCGCACAAATACCTCACTGACGATTCTTCTACCGCCACTGCATATATCGGGATGAGGCGAAAAAACTTTAGCCTGAAATGCGTCTTGACCGGATTAAACAGAGGGCGGTATACCGCGGAATAGCGCTGTGGAAAACGGCTGTCTGGTAGTCGGTTCCGTATCAAAAGGTGGATTCGTGAATCCGAAATCCTCAATCTGAGTCGCGATCCGAGCCATTTGGCTGCGGCTGTGAAGGCGCGTATTATTTCGCGCGAAATGAACCGCTCGATCGGCCATTGCTCTACTGGATGTCGGTACTCGGCAGGACCGCTTCACCGGATCCGCGTTCGATGCGCTTCGTCATTGGATGAGCAACATCGAAGGCTGGCTGTGTATAGCGCGCGGCGGGTCCGTCATCAACAGGAAACGGGGACAAGCCGTCAGTCGCTAAGCCAGCAGGGCGATGGCGCGATCACGCGACCTGCGCGCCAGGTCAACACCCGTCCTGAAATTCTGTTCAACCTGCTGCTCCTGCTCAACCGCGCGGCCTGCCTCGGCGTATCCGTCAAACAGCTTCGCGTAAAGTCCTTTGATTGCGTCTTCGTAAGCCGATTGAATGAGTTTCTGATCCGGGTTCATATGACACCATTTTATGGACCCGGCCTGCAACATGAGGGGCTCGCGCCCCATCAGAGCCTGTCAGCCGCCTGCGTTCAGGACGCGGTTGCGATGATCCACGCCACGCCGCTTGGAGAAGAGCCGGTTGGCGAAGGAGATCCCGGAGGCTGGGGCGGGCGTACGGTGGGACCGGCAGGAGAAAGCAACGTTCCAGCGCGATGGTCGTGCACCTACTGGTTAGTTTTGGTGACGTGCGCCCGGCATTTGTCTGTCGTTCTCGTTGGATTTCTCGTTTTGGGAAAGCCTCAGGCCGGGCTTGCAGTATGTCTATCCGCCTCGTCACCGCTATCGTGAGCTTTCGGCAAGCGTGCGTACTCAATAGATTCGTGGCGAAAGTCGAATAGTTAGTCTGACTTTTCGCAACCTGCTGGTGTCCGCTCCAGTTCCAGCCAACTGAGGACGCCAGTGCCGTCTGAGCGGATTTCGGAGAGTTCCGAACGGACGATCTTACTGTCGGCCAACGCCCCTCGAACCAAGTTGCCGATTTTCGCTTGGGTGCCGTCCTTGTAGATCGCCATAAAACCGGGCAGCCAAAGCTATTCAGGCGGTCCCTTGCGAGCCTTATCGACCTGGACGGTGATCTCGGCCGAACCGGAGCCAGTGAGCGTCAGCGTGGAGTTGGGCTTGGTCTCTACCGCGTAAACCGTCACCGTGAACCGATATGTAGCTCCAGGCGCAGGAGGATACGGTATAAGCAGGTTGGCCGTAAAAGAAGAGGAGCTCGGGTTGATGGGACCGCTGTTTGTCGTCCCGGGACCAAGAGCGGTCCAGGTCAGGCCATCGTCATCCGGAAGGATGTTCGAAAGCGAATATTTGCAACTTACCGGGGTGACGCGCGATATCTCCACCGGGACGCCTGAAATCTCGCCAACCGAGGGTTGCACCTCGACGGCCACCATGCTTGCATCCCGGCCATCGATTGTGGTCGTGCCGGTTCCGAGAATCTCCGTCGCCGCGGATCCGAAGCTCTGCCAGTCAAGCACAATTCTGGGGAAGTCTGGAAGTCCCGGCAGGAAACTCGGCAAGTCCCCGGCCGATATCGGTATCAGCGACGGCACGGCAGCGAGCGCCTGCTTGAGAGTCGCCGTCGCCTGCTTACCGCCATTGGCCGCCGCGTCTCCCAGATCGAAATCCGCAATCGTTACGAGGATTGTTCCGAACGGCAGGGTCACCAACCCGAATAGCGCAGCAAGCAGGGGATCGTCGATCGAAGACTCATGGGACGAATGGATCACGGCGGGAATCGTTCGCGATGGGTCCGCCGGATTGGCGCTTCCCACCTGTTGGGTACCCAATGTCTCCTTTACCGCCAATGTGAATGAGATCGGCAGCGAGTTGGCTGTCCCGTTGACGTCCACCTCAATGTCGTCCGGAGATGAATGAACCACGATTGTATTGATCTCGGCACTGCTTGACGCGGCCTGAAGAGAGGGGAGTATCGCGTTCGCCACTTTCTGCATCGCTCCAAGCGGGGCAGCGACGGCAAATGTGGGGCTGATTTGATCCGGCAGAGGGGCCGGGAGGAAAGCAATCGGCGCGAAGGATGCAATGGCACCCTTATCGGGAAGCCGCGGCAGCGGGAAGTCGGGCTTAAGCGGAGGAACTACGACAAACGAGAAATCCTCCACCCATATACCGATTCGAACTGACGAGAAGCCAACCATCGGAGGGCCCGCAATCAGGTTAGGTCCGGCGATCATCAAGCGGTACGGAGCCAGGCTATTGGAGAGTGGAACCAGCGCCTTTGACATGCCGCTTGCCAGAGAAGTCAAACTCGCAGGCGTGAGGCCCAGCTGCTGCCCATTCATTTCAGCGGCCAAGCTCAGCAGATCGATGATGATCGCCGGAGTATCGGCCTGGAATGGGACGTCCACAAAGACATTCCGGCTCTGGATGGTGGACTCGCCCCGGTCGCTAGTGGCGGCGACGGTGACGATGTGAGGGTCGGCGCCGCCAGTCACCTCGACGCTCGCCGAATAATCGAATATCAGGGCTCCCCGGTTTCGGTTGGTCAGGTCTGGCGAAAGTTGGGCCCTGACGGGAGTCCCCTGATCTACCTGCACTGTCACGAAATCAACCAGGATCGGTTCGGTGCCACTCACTCCCGCAGCGGTTCCAGTGACCGCAAACGGCGTGTTCAGCGAAACAGTAGAGTTCTGTACCGGTGTAAGAATTTCCAGAGTCGGTTTAGTGTTTATCACAGGCATTTGTACCTCGAACTCAACCTGGCTTTGAATCCTAACACAAACATGTCGCCACAGCCTCAGCTTTCTCAGGTTGCCCAACGGGATTTGCGTTGGTTTGAAGCTCTACTCCGACGACGAGGGCAACGTTAAGTTCCAGACTAAACCCAAGGCCAACATCGATGCCGCGTTCGCTTCGCTTCGCGCAGGAGAACTCCGGCTGGGGATACGATCGCATCGCCGGGGCGTTGTCGAACCTGGGGCGTCAGGTTTCCAACCAGACGGTAGGAATGTGTTGCGGCGGCATGGGATCGCGCCAGCTCCAAAGCGATGTCAGACGCACCTTTGGAGAGATTTCATCGCCGCCCACATGTCCGTTCTCTCTGGAATCGATTTCTTCACGGTGGAGGTTCTGACCTGGCGCGGTTTGGCGACGTACTACGTGCTGTTCCTGATCCAGCTGGAGACCCGGCGCGTGACGGTCGCCGGATTCACCCGGCATCCGACCGAAGAATGGATGCAGCAGATGGCCCGGAACATCACGGACGAAAGCGCGGACACTCTCCCGAGCCGACGCTACCTTATCCATGACCGCGATGCCAAATTCTGTGAATCGTTCCGGTCAGCGCTGATGGCTGGCGGTGTGGGTCCGTTGAAGCTGCCGCCACAAAGTCCCAACCTGAATGCGTTTGCCGAGCGCTGGCGCGGTCGGTAAAACGTGTGCTTCCGGCGGCAGCCGCTGGCGTGGGGCAGGCAATGAATGCGGCCGGGCATGCGAAATCCGACATGAATCAGGAGTACACGCTGATCGATCTGAGCGCCCAGGACATCAATTGGGCCACAATGGGCCAAATTCATGGATGACCTGAGCCCAGCTCCCGAAGAACTACGTAACTTGCTGACGGGATTCAATTTAAGTGGTGGGCTCGAGAAGACTCGAACTTCCGACCTCTTCCGTGTCAAGGAAGCGCTCTAACCAACTGAGCTACGAGCCCACAGAGGAACCCTCAGTATACCAATCAATCCGTAATCGAAACGATGGTTCCCGGCGAGTTGCCCTCCAGCCGGTTATTCACAAAAATGAACGCCGGACGCCCGTCCACGCGCGCAATATCGATCAGTTCCCGCAGCCCGTGCCGCACCGGTTCGTTCACCTCGCGCACCCGATCATAAGGAGTGAATTCCCGCACCGCCTGCTCATACGGACGCCCGCGCCGCAGCAGCGCCCGCGCCACAATCAGGTCCGCCGTCCGCGATTCCGGTATCGCCATCTGCTCCACGATCTCCGGCATACGCGTCCACGCGTTGTACACATGCGCGACTCCATGAGCGCGCAGACATGCGAAATAATTCGGGTCGAGGAATTCCGCGTTGCGAATCTCGACCGCATATCTCCAACCCGCCGGCAATCGCGCCAGAAACGAATCCAGCGCCCTTACAAACTCAGCCATCGTCTCGAAGCTCCGCCGGCGAAACGTTCCGAATTCGAAGATCAGCACGCCCACCCGATCACGCCAGGGCTCGAGCGCCTTCAGAAACGCTTCGTGGAAAAGCCCGCAATCGAGGAACGTAGGGTTTTCCAGACCGGCCAGAGCTCCGTAACGCGGATGCACCGGCCACACCGGCACCGTGATCTGCTCCGGAACTTTAAACCCCCAGCGGAATCCCGCCGGCGTCTGGCGGAAGAGCTTCGCCCAGAAGGTTTCGGCCGGGAACTGGTAGAAGGAAAAATCGCCGCAAACGGCGGGAAAGACGGTCGCGTATTCGCTCAGGCAGGTGTCTTCAAAGAGCTTCCTCGAAAAGCGTCCGCGCACCTGATAGCGCGCCTGCGAATAGATTTGCCCGAGCCATCCTTCGTATTTCCACGAACTGCCCCCGATGTAAATGCCGCGCGCGGCGAGCGCGTTCAACCGGTCGCGAAGCTCGTCGCGAGCGAACGCAGGCTTCTCGTCGAGATCGAAGAGTGTATCCACTGAGAACTGAAAGCTGAAAACAAGACCGTTTCAGCCACGAATAAACACGAGTAAGAATCTGATCCGCTTGTGTTCATTCGTGGCCAGACTTTTTTCAGTAGGCCCGCATGTTCCTGTAGCCCCAGGGGTCGGCGCCCGCCTCGATCACTCCGCCCGGCGTGACCCGCACCAGCCCCGGCGCGGAGCCGCTCTGCCAGCGCGACCGCGTCCCGATCTTGTGGCCGCGACTCGCCAGATTCTGAATCACGTTCTCGGGCGTGCGGTCGTCGAGCTGCAGATCGCCCGGATTCATCGCGTGATTGTCGAAGCTCGAAACCAGATGGCGCGTCTCGAATCGCGGCGTCTCGATGGCCTGTTCGGAATTTTCGCGGAAGAGAATCACGTCGAACAGAAGCTGAATGAGCGCCTGTTCCTGATTGTCGCCGCCAGGAGTCGAGAGCACGATCCAGGGAGAGCCGTCGGCATGCTCCACCAGCGTTGGGCTCAGCGTCACGCGCGGCCGTTTGCCGCCCGCCAGTTCGTTCGGATTGCCCGGGACGAGAAGAAAGCTCTGCGCGCGCTCCGTCAGCGGAATGCCCGTATCGCCGGCGATCACCGACGGCAGCCACGCGCCTGAAGGCGTTGCCGAAAACATGATGCCGTCTTTGTCGATCGCATCCACGCAAGTGGTGTCATGCGCCATCAGAAAATCGTCGATCTTCGTGCGCACGATCTGCGATTGCGAGGGGTGAATGCCCGGATGATCTCCCACTTTTCCGGGGACGAACTCGAGCGACGCGTTCTGCCCGATCAGCTTGCGCCTTTCCTGGCCGTATTTCAGCGAGAGCAGCTGTTCCTCGGGCACTTTCACGAACTTCGGATCGCCATAATAAGTGTCGCGGTCGGCGTAGGCGAGCTTGAGCGCTTCCACCAGCGTGTGAATATATTGCGCGGAATTCAACCGCATGTCGGTCAGATCGACGCCATTCAGAATATTCAGCGTTTCGATCATCGCCGGACCCTGGCTCCAGAAACCCGGTTTATAGACGCGCGCGCCATGGAACTCGGTCGATACCGGCTCCTCGGGCGTCAGTTTGAACGCGGCCATATCGTCGTAGCGGAGCAGGCCGTTGTGGGCGCGGCTGAACTCGTCGATCTTCTTCGCGATCTCGCCGCGATAGAAATAATCGCGTGCTGCGTCGATGCCGCCCACGCGCCCCGCGCCCGACGCCAGCGCTTTCTTCTCGGCTTCGACCATGCCGCGGATGGAACGGGCGAGGTCGGGCTGATGGAAGATTTCGCCCGGAAGCGGTACGCGGCCATCGGGCATGAAGTGTTTCGCGGAACTGGCCCACAGCGTGAAGAACTCGCGGCTGCTCTGGATGGACCCGGCACGCAATTCGTCGATCGCTGAGCCGTCGGCGAACTCAAGCGCGGGCTCAACAGCCTCGGCGAAAGACTTGGTGCCGTAATCACGGAGGGCTACGAGAGAAGATTCCGGCAAACTGGGCACGAGCGCCGCCATGATTCCCGCCACCGGAATGATTCCTTTCAACCCGTTCTTCTCCGGAGGTTCCAGAATTTCGCCCAACTGCAGCGGGCGATTGCGGTAGAAATCGGCGGTGGCAAGCTTCGGCATGGTGCCGACTCCGGCGATAGAATGCACCTTGCCGTCCTTCGTGCGGATCAGGATGGGCGCTTCCCCGCCCCATCCCACGTGCGAATACTCCGTGGTGGCAGCGGCGAATATGGCCGCGACGCCGGCATCTACGGCGTTGCCGCCGGTGTAGTACATACGCATGGCCGCCTCGGTGGCATAACCGCTGCCGGCCGCGATGGCTCCATGGGTACCGCGCGCGGAAAACTGCGCCGGACGCTCGGGTGCGCGCGATTGCGCACGGACCGCGACAATCGACAAACCTGAAATTGTGCAAATGAGAACTGCGGGATGGATTTTCATGTTGAGCTGCTTCAAACCGGCTTTTCTTCCGGATGCTTATAATGATGCTGGATCTGTGCCTCAGCCGCAACCCGCCCCCGAATCCGCGCCGAAAAAGGCCGGCGCAGCCAGTGAAGAGGCGATGCTCTATTGTCCCGTATGTTCGACGAAGCTCGAGAGCCGCAAATGCAAACTATTCTGCGAGCGATGCGGCTATTACATGAGCTGCGCGGATTACTATTGACCGGGCCTTACCGCAAATAATGCGCGATCGCGATCAGCGCGAACACCGGCAGGCCCAGGCCGATAGCGACGACTAACAATGTGCCCAGCAGAAATATCCAATCCAGCTGCCGCTGTCGCCGCGATTGGAACATATGCAGCTTCAGTAGCTGGTAGTTCCGGCGGTTTGCCTTGAATACGACATCGAAAAGATCGCCGATGAACGGAACAGCGCCCAGAACGCCTTCGATGCCCACGTTCACCAGCATGCGCCCGATCGTCACCCGCGGCACGCCGATCTGGATCGCGCGATAGACGATGTAGAACGAAACGATGGCATCGATCAAATCGCCGATTCCCGGCATCAGACCCAGAATTCCGGCGAGGCCGAAGCGAAAGCCCCCGGGCAGGACAAACGCGTAATCGAGCCAGCGCGCCACCGCTTCCACGTCGGCAATTCTCGGGTCGATCAGCTCACCCGTGAGCGCGGGACCGGCGATGGCTTTGGGCATTGCTTCGAACAAGCTCGCACGCAGGTTGCCAACTTTCATCCACCAGGATGGAAGATCTTCCGCTGACTGACGTTGCCGCCGTCTCCTGATTTCAGACTGCTGAAAACAATCGTGGACACCACGGTCATTCCGCCGAGCACGTACAAGGCTTCGTGAATGCCGCGAATGAGCGCCGGCGGGTTGGAATGCAATCTGGCGGGCACAAAAAGCGCCGTGGTCAATCCGGCGGCCGCCACGCCGAAGCTGATGGAGAGCTGTTGCATGGTGCTGGCTATGGAGCTCCCGTTGCTCGTCTGCGCGTCGCTCAGGTCCGCGTAGACGAGGGTGTTCATGCTTGTGTATTGCAGCGAAGTGAATGCCCCGTAGCAGAACGCCTGCAGCACAATCAGCCACACGGGAGTGTGCAGCCCGATGGTGCCAAAAAGGAAGAGCAGCAGCCCGAGAATGACGGTGTTGGAAATCAGAACGCCGCGGTAACCGAGCAGCGTGAGAATGCGCGGCAGGAAGACCTTGGTGCTCATGGCCGCCAGCGCCTGCGGCATGATGAGCAGGCCGGACTGCACGGGATCGAAACCAAGCCCTACCTGATACAGCAGCGGCAGGAGAAACGGCACGCCGCCGATACCCAGCCGGGTGAAGAAACTGCCGCTGACCGCAACCCGGAACGTGCGGATGGCGAAAAGCTTCATCTGCAGAAGCGGGAACGGGGTCTGACTGGCATGCAATCCGTATCCCGCGATCAGGGCGAGAGAAGCCACGAGCAGGCCGGTCATTTCCGCCGTGCTTAATGTGTGCTCGCCGAAAATTTCGAGCACGTAAGACAGCAGTCCGATGCCGGAGCCAAAGAGAATCAGGCCGACGATGTCGAGCGGAGGAGTGCTGGTTTCCCGGAAATCCGGTAGATGAAGGTAAACCATCAGCAGGCCTGCCAGTCCGATCGGGATGTTAACGAAAAAGATGATGCGCCAGTGAAGATATGCGACGATCAAGCCGCCGGCAATCGGCCCCAGCATCGGACCGATCAGCGCCGGCACTGCCACGAAGCTCATGGTGCGGACAAGTTCGGATTTGGCGAAGGTGCGCACCAGAGTGAGACGGCCAACCGGAACCATCATGGCGCCGCCGCAGCCCTGCAATAGCCTAAACGCCACCAGCAGGTGGATGTTGCCGGAGATCCCGCAAAGGAGCGATCCGAGGGTGAACAGGCCGATGGCGGAGGCGAATACCCGGCGCGTCCCGAACCGGTCCGCAACCCAGCCGCTGATCGGTATGAATACGGCCAGACTCAAGGTGTAGCTCGCCAGCACCGATTTCATGGCCAGGGGCGACACCTTGAGAGCCGCTGAGACGGCGGGAACGGCCGTGTTGAGAATCGTCGTGTCCAGCGACTCCATGAAAAACGCAATCGCCACCAGCCACGGCAGCAGGCGCTTGCTCGCTTCGGACGGCGCGGATTGGATCGGGGAAGTACCGGCGGGGCTCATGAGTATTTGCCGATTCGGCGGCCGCGTGCGTCAACGGGCGGCAATTCAGTATGAACGATTGCTTAGCAGGCGAGTTGCCAGTTTGCAGCCGCGAGAGAACCCCCGCCGGGCCCTGTTCCGAACCGCTCTGCGACTATGGATGTAACCAATCAGGAAGGGATTCGGAACTGCATGCCGAGAATCAAGGAGTTTACCGTAACCATCGAAGACAAACCGGGCGCTCTGGGAAGGTGTTTCCTTGCGCTGGCGGAGCGGGGAGTCAACATCCTCGCTTTTCAGTCCTTCGTGGAGGAGGGCGAGAGCCTGGCGCGATTGATTGTCGACGATCCGCCCGCCGCTGGCGCGGTGCTGGGCCGCCTGCGCATGATCTTCGAGGAGACGGAAGTCGCGGTTGTCAAGCTGCCGAATCGCCCGGGCGAGTTGGGCCGCGCCGCATCGCGTCTGGGCGAGGAGCAAATCAATATCGACTACTCGTATTGCGGCTATGAGCCGGGCTCGCCAGTGGGGTTGATCGTCTTCGGTGTCGACAACATGACAAAAGCCACGGCCATCCTCGACGAGCTTTCCGCCGGCAGCTGAACCGAACACTCCCGGCGCCCTGGAGTGAAAATCATAGGTGGTACATGCCCTGGACTCATCGCGCTTTCTGGATCGGGCCGGTCATCATCGCCGCAATTCTGGCCATCCTGGTCCTGCTGGTCTACCACTCGCCATTGAGGCGAATCTACCGCGAGCGTTTCGCCGAATCGCGGCGCGAACGGCAGTTTCTGGCCTCCGTCGGCTTCTTTACGGCAGTTCTGGTGGTCCGGGGAATTACCCTTGCGATTCACTACAACATCGGGCCCTTCCACGATGTCGAGATGCGCGGGCGCCACATTCATCACCTCGTGTGGGGAATCCTCCTGCTGCTCCTGGTCGGCTACGGATGGCTTCTCGAAATCGGCAACGGCAGCGAACAATCGTGGCCGTGGATGGGCCGGCTGATGTGCCTGCTCTTCGGCGTGGCCTCCGCGCTCACGCTGGATGAATTCGCTCTCTGGCTGAATCTCCGGGACGTCTACTGGGAGAGGGAAGGGCGGGAGAGCTTCGAAGCCCTGGCGCTTTTTGGCGGACTGCTGTCGATCGGGATCGCGGGAATGCCGTTCCTTGTCGGTGTCGCTCGTGAAATCCTGGGGCTGGCGGGGGCAAGGCGGCCGGGATCCGTTACCTCTTCATCAGGGACCAGTCACCGATCTTGACGCGTGCTGCCACCGTGGCTCCGCTCTTGCCGTCCGGGCCAAATATCAGCGCCTCGCCATCCTCCGGCGCGGGTGTTATTTGCGGAAAGGCGCGGGTGATGTTGGGCAGATGCGTGATCAGAAGCGTGTTCGTTCCCGACGGGAATTGCGTCACTTTCTTCCGCAGCCAGGCGGCTTGCGCGTCGGTGCCGGCCTGCATGCTCCTGCCGTTATCCCCGAGTTCCGCCTCGGGCCGCGGTTCGCGCAGCTTCGCCAGTTGCGCCGTTTCTATCGCCCGGTAGGTGGGGCTGGTAAAGACTTCGCCAATGGGAATTTTCAAATGGTTGAGCGCTTTGCCGAATGCCACCGCGCTGGTTCTTCCCTGCTCATCCAGCTGACGTTCGGCATTGACGTTGTCCGCGTTTGCTGTTTGCCGATCGGGAGCTTCGCGCGGCGAACTGGCGTGGCGCATCACAATCACATAGCCGCCTTGCCGTAAAGCCTTCACCAGAGCCGGACCCGAGAGGGTTTGCGCCGGTAACCCGGCGCTCGATAGCACCGCACAGAGAACCGCGAAGCATACGCGAAACATCCAAACCTCCGATTCATTGTAATTCCGTATGGGAACACGGTCTCCGGTAAGATGAAAGTTCGTACGTTCTCCCACGGATGAAGAACGAAGATGAACAAAAACGAAAAGGTGGTCGCGATCTACCCAGGTTCGTTCGATCCGATCACCAGTGGCCATCTGGACGTCATCGAGCGCGGCTCGCGCATTTGCGACCGTCTCGTCGTTGCCATCCTGCGCAACGAATCGAAATCCCCTTTGTTCAGCGTGGAAGAACGCATGCAGATGTTGACCGAAGTGGTGGCTCCTTACCCGAACGTCGAGGTCGATTGCTTCGATGGGCTGCTGGCGCACTACGCGCTGCACAAAGGCGCCCGTCTCATCCTGCGCGGTATCCGCGCAATTTCGGACTACGAATACGAATTACAAATGGCGCTCATGAACCGCCGTCTGCAGCCGCAACTGGAAACAGTTTTTCTGCTCGCAGGCGAACAGTTTTCGTTCATCAGTTCGAAACTGGTGAAGGAGGTCATCAGCCTGGGCGGCAACATCGCGGGACTTGTCCCGCCCACCATTGAAAAACGGCTGCACGAGCGCCTGAAGGTAAGAACGACATGACACCAACCCTCAAAACAACCATCGCGGATCGCATCTCGTCGATCAGTGTTTCCTCCACCATGAAGGTCATGGCCGATGCCGACAAGCTTCGGCGTGAAGGAGTCGACGTCGTCGACTTCAGCGCGGGGGAACCCGATTTCCCAACCCCGGACAACATCAAACAGGCCGCCATCCGGGCCATCAACGAAAATTTCTCGAAGTACACCCCGGTCGGGGGCACCGTGGAACTGAAGCAGGCCGCCATCGACCGGCACAAGGCCGAGTACGGCACCGATTACAAGATCTCGGAGTGCATGATCACCGTCGGCGGCAAGCACGTCCTGTTCAATTACACCCAGGCGCTGGTGAACCCCGGGGATGAAGTTATCATCCCGGTGCCTTACTGGGTCACGTACAAGGACATCGTGAATTACGCCGGCGGCAAATGCGTTTTCGTCGACACCGACGAGAAGGAAGGCTTCCGCCTGACGGCCGCCATGATCGAGCGCCACATCACGCCCCGCACCAAACTGGTGATCATCAATTCACCCAGTAACCCCGCGGGCGCGGTGCTGGAAAACGCGGAATTCGAGAAGCTTTACCACATCGCGTCGAAAGAAGGAATTTTCCTGCTCACCGACGAATGCTACTCGCACTTCCTCTATGACAGCAAGCCGTATTCGGTGGCTTCGATCAAGGGTTCGAAACCCACGGTGCTGGTGGCCGGAACCGTTTCGAAGACCTATGCCATGACCGGGTGGCGCATCGGCTACGGCCTCGCGCCGGAACCGATCATCGGAGCCATGAACAAGCTGCAGAGTCATTCGACTTCGAACCCGACCTCCATCGCGCAAAAAGCCGCCGTGGAAGCGCTGCGCGGTAGCCAGGATTCAGTGCCGCAGATGCTGGCGGAATATCGCAAACGCCGCGATTTCGTAATTCCACGCCTGCGCCAGATCCCGGGAGTCGAGTGCTCCATGCCCGCGGGCGCTTTCTACGCTTATCCCAACCTGCGCGGCGCGCTGAACCGGGGTGGCATCAAGACGCCGCTCGATTTCGCCGACCGGCTGCTCAAAGAGGCGCATGTCGCGGTGGTGCCCGGCGAAGCGTTCGGCACGGAGGACCATGTCCGGCTCTCCTACGCCACTTCGATGAAGGAACTGGAGCGAGGGCTCGACCGCATCCACCAGTTCATCGAAAAACTGGGCTGAATATGCGTCGACGTTTGACGCCGGAAGTACGGGAGAAGGTGTGGGGTTCGCCCAATACTGAGCCCTGGTATCGGAATCCGGAGCGCCGGGATATCGGAGAGATCTGGTTCCCGGCATCGGATTCTGTGCCTCTCCTGGTAAAACTCCTGTTTACTTCGGATAACCTTTCCGTTCAGGTCCATCCTCACGACGAATATGCGCGGAAGCATCACAGCTCTCGCGGCAAGACGGAAATGTGGCATATCCTGCGGGCTGAGCCTGACGCGCGGATCGCCCTCGGCCTGCGCGAAAAGGTGACGCCGGAGCGATTGCGCGCCGCCGCGATCACGGGCGAGATCATGGACCTGCTCGACTGGATTCCCGTACGCCCCGGCGACACCTTCTTCGTTCCCGCGGGTACGATTCACGCCATCGGCGGGGGAATCGCGCTCTGTGAGATCCAGCAGTATTCGGATGTCACCTACCGGCTTTATGATTACGGCCGGCCTCGCGAACTGCATCTGGATCATGCGCTCGCGGTGTCACATCTGGAGCCGCGGGAGCGAACGGTCGAACGGGAACTGCCGGTCGATTGCGCCTATTTTTGTACCCGGCGTCTGGTCGTGAAGGGATCGTCGACCGCTTCGCCGCTCCCGCGAAACACGCTCTACGTCGCACTGGAGGGAGAAGGGTCGTTTGCAAAACATCCTTTCGCGGCAGGGGACGCCTGGGAGGTTGCGGCCGGTTCGGAGTCCTTTGAGATTGTCAGCCGCAACGCTGTTTTCCTGACCACATCGGAACCGCCATCAGGTCAGGACAACGCTGCCGGTGGCCTGTCACCCGCTTTCCGTTAACCTGGATGGTGACCGCGATCAGCGAGCGCGGACCTGCTGTAGCTTACACGAATTCGTAACCCTTGCGTGATACTCCGGTTGAAATCACGTCCGTCGTGCAGCCGTTCATGGCGAAAATATTACGCACCATCTCGCACACCGCCTCCGCGCCGCGCTCGTAAAACACCAGAACCGCTGGACCCGCGCCGCTCAGGGTGCATCCAAGGAGGCCGGATTTGCGTAATCGCAGGATCTCGGAAAGGCCTGGAACCAGTTGCGCCCGAAATGGCTGGTGCAGGCGGTCGTCCAGAGCCGTGGGGAATACCGAAAAATCTCCCGTCGCTAACCCGGCAACCAGCAGCGCGGTCCGCTGTATGTTGAAAACAACGTCGGACTGCGAATAGCAATCGGGCAGCACGGCCCGCGATTCCTTTGTCGGTATGGCGAAGTTGGGAACCACGACCGCGACCTCGAGACTTGGAGGCATTTCGAGTCGAATGGCGCGTGTCAACCCGCCGGGCTCGACACCGCTGACTACCATCGAACCGAGTACGCACGCCGCCACATTATCCGGATGGCCCTCCAGCCGCGCGGCTTCATCCAGTATCCGGGCCGGTTTCCAGCGAAGGTCGAGCAGGCGCTCGGCGATGACGACGCCGGCGGTCAGCGCCGCCGCGCTCGAACCAAGGCCTTTGCCGATCGGAATATCATTGTTGATGGTCAGTTCGACCGCCGGCAAAGGCAAATGCGCGCGCGCCGCTATGGCCAGGGCGGTTTTCCAGATGAGATTGTCTTCGTTGGCGGGAATCAGATGCGCGTCGCGCCCGCTTACGCGAATGGAAAGGCGGTTGCTCAGGGTAAATCGGCATTCAAGATACACTTTAAGGGCAATTCCCAGAGCGTCGAAACCCGGCCCCAGATTTGCGCTCGATCCGGGAATACGCAGCGTACTGATTGGACTCAATCTGTCATTATGGCGTGACCGTCCCGCTCATTTCAATTGGCGATTGGTCCCGGCTTAATACGAGACGGGTTTTTATGAGCGCGCGGCGTTATCTTTGTTCCGAACTGGTCCTGCTCAAAACAAATTTCGCCGAGTTCATGGTGAATCTGGAGGAAATCTGGCGAAATGGCGCGGTATTCGAATCGGAGAGATCCCTCGAACAAGGCGTCCGTGTTGAAATGCGAACCGCCCGGTCGTTCTTCGCGGGCCGCGTCACCCGGGTCGGCTGGCATGAATTCGGCTGGCGAGTGGAAGTGGAATTCTCTCCGCTGACCCTGTGGAGTCCCGAACGGTTCCACCCGCGGCACCTGCTGGACGTCTCCGGAAGCGAGGAAACCTAGCGGATTTCCAGAATTTCCTTTTCTTTCACCTTCGCCGCCTGATCCAGTTTCAACATGCAGGCGTCGGTCAGCTTCTGCATCTCATCGTGTGCGCGCCGATCTTCGTCCTCTGTAATTTTCTTTTCTTTTGAGAGCTTCTTCACGTGCTCGTTGGAATCGCGGCGGATATTCCGGATCGCCACACGATGATCCTCGGCAACCCCGTGCAGCTTCTTGACGAGTTCCTTCCGCCGCTCTTCGTTCAGAGGGGGTACCGGGATGCGGATTATGCGGCCGTCGTTGGCCGGATTGACGCCGAGATCGGCGCCACGGATAGCCTTTTCGATCGGCCCGATCTGCGAGGTGTCCCAGGGGGTGATGGTGATCATGCCGGGCTCCGGCACATGCAGGTTGGCGACCTGGTTCACAGGCGTGGGCGTGCCATAATAATCGACGCGCACATTGTCCAGCAAATGTACGGACGCCCGTCCGGTGCGGATGGTGGACATCGCATGCTGCAGATCCTCCAGCGCTTTGTCCATGCGCTGCTTCGCGCTGGTTTCGATTTCCTTGACAGTAGTCATGTTCGTCAGCTGATCAGTGTGCCGACAGGTTCGCCGGACACCATTCGCATTATATTGCCGTGCGTATTAAGGTTAAAAACCAGGATCGGCAGGCGGTTATCGCGGCACATGGCGATCGAAGTCGCATCCATAACACCCAGCGATTTTGTGAGAACTTCGGTGTAGGTGATGTGGCTGTACATGACCGCGTCGGCGTGCTTCATCGGGTCCTTGTCGTAAACGCCGTCCACCTTGGTCGCCTTGGCGATCACTTGCGCCTTGATTTCGAGCGCGCGCAGCGTCGCGGCGGTATCCGTCGAGAAAAACGGGTTCGAAGTTCCGGCGGCGAAAATCACGATGCGGCCCTTTTCGAGGTGGCGAATCGCCCGCCGGCGGATATAAGGCTCGGCCACCTGATGCATCTGGATGGCGCTCATTACGCGCGTATGCTGACCGATCTGTTCGAGCGCATCCTGTAACGCCAGCGAGTTGATGACGGTCGCCAGCATGCCCATGTGATCGCCGGTGACGCGATCCATGTTTCTGGCCGCCAGGGCGATGCCGCGGAATATGTTGCCGCCGCCGACCACGACCCCCACCTGCGTGCCGACCTGAGCGATGGCGGCAATCTCCGACGCGAGATCCTTCACACGCTCGGGATCGATACCGAACGAGGCCGGCCCTGCCATAGCCTCGCCGCTCAGCTTCAGAAGGATGCGTTCGTATTTCGCCATCGGCCGGCGCAGATTACGCTTTGGATTCCGCCGGGGTTTCGGAACCGGCGAAGGCGTCGCCCACCTTAAAACGAGCGAACCGCGAGACCGAGATATTCTCTCCCAGCTTTGCAATTTTGGTCTTGATCAGCTGGTCGATGGTGATTGTATTTTCCTTGACAAAGGGCTGCTCGTAGAGGCAGATCTCTTCGTAGAATTTCGCCATGCGGCCTTCCACGATCTTGTCCACCATTTTCTCGGGCTTGCCTTCGTTCAAGGCTCGCGCGCGCTGAATTTCCTTTTCCTTTTCGAGAGCCGCCGGGGTGACGTCTTCCTTGCGGACGAACTGCGGATCGGCCGCCGCGATGTGCATCGCGATATCCCGCACCAGGTCCTGAAAATCGTCCGTGCGGGCGACGAAATCGGACTCGCAGTTGACTTCCACCAGCACGCCCAGCTGGGCGCCGGCATGGATATAGGAGCCGACGGTGCCCTGTTTGGTGGTGCGCGAGGATTTCTTGCCGGCCGACGCGATGCCGCGCTTGCGGAGCACGACTTCGGCTTCGCCAAGGTCTCCCTTCGCTTCGGTAAGAGCGCTCTTGCACTCCATCATTCCGGCTCCGGTGCGCTCCCGGAGTTCTTTCACCAGACTTGCGGTAATCTCTGCCATGTTGTCGATTTTCGGAGCGAAGGTTATACCTGGCCGGCTTCGACAGCGCCTGCTTCGCTCGTCTCCGAAGCCGGGCCCTTCCGATTCGCCGTCTCGTCCACGCCCAGCATCAGGCTTTCCTGCATGGTCTGTTCGAGGTATTTCGGATCCACGTATTGCGAATACTCTTCGGTGATGTCCTCGACCGGCGCCTCGTCTTCCCTGGCCTTCTCGGCGGCTCCGGTGAAATCGTGCTCGGTCGCGAGGGCGCGGCCCTCTATCACCGAATCGGCGATCTTGCTGGTGAACAGCCGAATGGCGCGCAATGCGTCGTCGTTGCCCGGAATCACCCAATCCACCTCATCCGGATCGCAGTTGGTGTCGACGATCGCGACCACCGGGATACCCAGCCGGCGGGCTTCCTTCACCGCAATAGCTTCCTTATTCGAGTCGATGACGAATATGACGTCCGGAAGACCCGGCATGTCCTTGATCCCGGCCAGATTCTGGTCAAGGTGCTTGCGATCCCGCTCGAGGCGCACGATTTCCTTCTTGGGCCGGCCGCCGTAAGCGCCCTCGGCAGCCATCTGCTCAAGTTCCTTCAGACGCTTGATGGATTTCTGAACCGTCGTCATGTTCGTCAGAAGACCGCCCAGCCATCGCTGGTTCACGTAGAACATCTGGCAGCGATTGGCCTCTTCGGCGATGGCCTCCTGCGCCTGCCGTTTGGTACCCACAAACAGCACCGTTTTGCCCTGCGCGGCCATTTCCACTACATACCGGGCTGCGTCCTTGAACAACTTCAGCGTCTTTTGCAGGTCGATGATGTAGATTCCGTTACGTTCGCCAAAGATATATTCCTTCATCTTTGGATTCCAGCGCTTGGTCTGGTGCCCGAAGTGAACGCCAGCTTCGAGCAATTCTTTCATTGAAATTGCAGGCAAACTTGCTCCTCGATCCGTTAACAGCGATTCATGACAACCCGCGGTTCGCCCGCGCGCGATCCAAAGCGAGAGTTGCGCGCGGCAAAATACGGGCGGCTACATAGTTTCGGGGCGCGGATCGAAATCCGAGCCCCGCCCACAGAGAAAAACCCCCTACCGCTTGGAGAACTGGAAGCGCTTGCGAGCGCCTTTTTGGCCGTACTTCTTGCGTTCGTGTTCGCGCGGATCGCGGGTCAACAGGCCCGCTTTCTTCAACGGAGCACGTAATTCGGCGTTGAATTCGACCAGCGCGCGGGCAATTCCCAGTTTGATTGCCCCAGCCTGGCCAATGACGCCGCCTCCATTCGCAAGAATCAGCAAATCGAACCGGTCCGTCATCTCCACCGTTTGCAGCGGAAGACGAACCGGTACGCGCAATGCTTCGGTCGGAAAGTAGTTTTCCAGGGCGCGGCCGTTGACCGTAATCTTGCCCGATCCGGGCCGCAGGAACACACGCGCTATGCCGCGTTTGCGGCGTCCGGTTCCCAGATACTGCTCAATCTTTCTTAAAGCCAACTCAGGATACCTTTCTACGGACTGTCAGCGGCGCGGGTTGCTGCGCCGCATGGGGGTGTTTGTCGCCCGCGTAAACCTTCAGCTTCCGGTACATCTGCTTGCCGAGTTTTGTCTTCGGCAGCATACCGAAAATCGCGTCTTCCACCATTCGGGCGGGGCGGGTGGCGCGGACTTTCTGCGCGCCCGTTTCGACCAGACCCCCAGGATAGCCGGTGAAGCTGCGATAAACCTTCTGTGCGTCTTTGCGCCCGGTCAGCTTGACCTTCGAAGCGTTGATCACGATCACGTGATCGCCCGTGTCAAGGAAAGGCGTATAAATGGGCTTGTGCTTGCCCATCAGCAGCTTCGCTGCATGGCTGGCGAGCTTGCCGAGGACAACGTCATTGGCATCGATAACGTGCCAGTTTCTTTCAATTCCCGGTTTGGACGGGAATACCGTACTCATGAACACACGACTCCGTCTCTATCTGCGACCTTACCCATATAGGCTACCGGACAGGAGTAGCGAATGTCAAACCGGTGAAAGCGATGAGATTGCGGAGCGGGGTCGAATGGTGAATCGGCACCGTCGACGATGTTAATATGGTCGGGTTGCGGCGATTTCATCCGGAATCGCGCGGAGTCCCTTAGGAGCGCCACCCTAGCTCAGTTGGTAGAGCGGCTGATTCGCAATCGGCTTAGGGCGCTTTTCTAGCGAATCCTAAAGAATAGAATCAACAACTTACAGACTCTCTATGCCTGTAGTTTCCTTTGGTTTCCTGAGGAGTCCAGCACAAAACCTAGCACAAAAACGTCCTCTTTCAGATCGAGGCGCGCCCAATACGCGCCTCTGTCAGGGTTTGGACGGAAGCTCGAATTTGCCCCAATTTCAGGGGGCCGACACTGCTCCGATCACGGTGAACTCGAAAGCAGTAGCGTAGAGCGTTGCCGCATCGACCCCCTTCCTAACAGGCAGCCAAGTGCCCGGCTGCTGGTCGAGCCATTCAACAAACACATTCATGAATCTCGGGTGCGCAACCGCCAAAAGGGAGCTAGCCCACCGCATATAGCAGAGCAGCAAATCTACCGTATCTTCTCTCCTAATATCTGCGTAGGGAGTCCCCTCGCGCTCGCAGAACGCCCGGAAATCGTTCTGGAAGCGACCGTCTAATACCTTCCCCCAAATCACCTCGTTGTCGTAGATCGGAAATAGTTTGGGATTGTAAAAGTGGAGGAATTTTGAGACTGTCATGACTGGGTAGTCTCGCTTCGGCTTAATTCCTTGCATGGTCATCAGGCAGGATCGGAGACGGGGCTCGGTTCCGCTCTGCGGAAAATTCACGAGGTTGACGGGACCACGCCCTGAAAATTCGCGGAACTCGCGGTTGATTGTCTCGAAGATCTGGCGTGACGGCCAACAGTCCTCACGGCCGGATGGTCGAAACACTTGCCAGGTGCGGCCGGAAAGCTCGGCATAGATTTTCTCGAAACATCGAAACGGCCTATCCCCGTTCGGCGAGGGATCGAAGGCACTCTCCGACAATTCATAGAGATTCAGATTACCTTTGGGGTCTAGCCAATCCTCCTTCGTAACGGAATGTAACGCGAGCCGCTGGTGGACAGCTGATTCAAAATAACTATCAACCGGCCGCCCGGACGCGGCAGATTTTCTACTTAATTTTCCAGGTGATTTAAGCGCCGCGAGTGCCTCGGCGATACGCTGTTCTTCGGTCTTGGCCATTATCGGTCCCTCCTCGATTTGACTGGTTCGTGTCTCGACGCCGCCATCTCTCACCCATGCTAAGGGGCCTACTCGTGATTGGCACATTATCATATAAAAAGCGCATGGCGGGCCGGAACCCGGAGCGGCTGTACTACCCGTTCGGGTTCGGCCTGCCGGGCGGAGGGCCTTTCCGCCTCGTCATTGCCAAGTCGAATCGACTAAGGGCTATAACTGCGGGCTTGGCTCCGAACTTGCCTGCGTCCTAAAAATCCCACAGTTCCGAAAGGTGGGCGACACCACCCGCCATCTTTAGAAGAATGCCATGGAACGCGGTAGAGGTCGGGTTCCGTTGAAGGTCGTGGTACGCGGCCGCGCACGCCTTTGCAAGGACGGCTAGTTCTTCAAGACGTTCCAGGCGATCACCGGGAATCGCAATTAGGCCCGGCACCTGCAGAGGCTGCAAATTACTGTCGCATAGAATCACGGGAATTCTTATGCCTTTGTCGTGAGTACTTTTCGTCATAGTTTCCTACACAACATCTACCATTGTGCGTCAAGAAATCAGGCCGCCCTAATGGGCGGCGCAACCATGCCGCATGTGCTCCGACCCATTGCAAACAGGGGTCCGCAGTGGTTTGTGAAAATAAATTGCGGGCTGCCATGCAATGGCCGGGAAAGGCTCGGATCACTGACCGTTCACGATGAGCGTTTCCAGATCCTTGATGTCGATGTGGGTGCGCCCGTCAATCTTGGTTGCCCGGACCTTCCCGGTGACGAGCATCTTGCGGACGGCGTCGGAAGACAGGCCGATGTACACGGCCGCATCGTCCACGCTGAGTAGCCTGGGTTGAATGACCGGCCGCGCGCGCAGCCGCGCTTCCACTTTGTCGGCCACGCGCGTGGCGAGTTCGTCGATGAGAGCATCCAGCGCTGTCATTTGGCGCTCCGTTGCGGCTTCGGAGCCATGCGGCCCAGGTTCGGCCCTACCCAATCGAAGTGCAGGGGCGCGTCCAAGTCGTACATCTCGATCCGGCTGTGCAGCCGCGTTTCCAGGGTGCGGATTGTGCAGAGGGTGTTTCGCAGCCATGCTCTCGTCCGGGGCGAGCCGGGAAACAGGCGCGTCCGTGTGCTTTACTTGTAGCAGTTTGAGGTAGTCAGGCCGCTCGAACTGCCAGCGTGTGACTGGCTGCCCTGTACTTAGTCACTGCGGCGCGCATTGAAACGACAGGCGTTATGGGTTGAGCGTACCGGGAAAGAAAAATTCTATCGATGCCAAAACACCGTTTGGGATTTTGCCGCTGCTCATTCGGCGGGGCGGGGTACCCCGGGTTCTTCGGCTACGCCGTCGGTCCGAAATGCTCTTGATGCCATCTGCGAGATAATTCCGCGTACTTTCCCACGGTGATTGCTTCAGGGAACTCGGGCCCGTAGGCGGACAGCAATTCAGAGATTCGCTTGTACTGGTCGCTCAAGGGATAGGTGTTGCCGGTTATCATCTGGTTTACGACGAGTCGCATTCGTAAAGTTGCAACAATTACTTCTCTTGTGCTTCCGCTTTCGGCCATCACTTCTGCGGCATTCTCTGGAAGGTGATCCCTGATTCGACCAATCCGCGATTTAAGTGGTTCGGGCGAGCTTTCAATGACCGCTGCGATATCTTCCCCTTTGAGGTAGTTAACGACTTGTGCGGCAACCAATGAGGCAGACTCATCCTCCATTGTCAGCGAATACTTGGCTTTCAGCTTTGTAAAGAGCGATATCTGTATGAGCCGCAAGTCCCTCTCGAAGGACCTCACAATTCGTTTCTCAATTGCCTTCTTAAACGGCCACCACATGAGGGAGAGCCATCAAAGCCGCTTAATGCGCGCCGAATCAATGCCGAAGTAGCGGCAGAGGGCCATATGATGATCGGCTTGGGCCTCCGAGAAAAACATGAACGAATCTGCCTTGCCCTCGTCAAACCACAGGTACAGGTGAATCCGGCGTTTCTCCTCACGGATGCGCCCTTCGGAATAGTTGCGGAACATCGCGACTGGCCCGCTCTCTGTGTAGGCATTGCCCGTCAGCACTGCAATCAGGTCAATCTTACCGGCCCGATGGTCGCTGTTCACGATTGCCAGCACGTTTGGAACTTCGCATTCGGGGTTTACTGAATCGAATTGTCCCGCCGCGCTGTGGATTTGGTTGCTAATGCGATTGTAAATCGGTTCCGGGCGCCCACCGCCGACGAGCGTTCCGGGTGGTGCCTGCTCTATCTGAGGGTCCAGCCATTCATCTTCCTGTGCTGTTTTCACTTCGCAGAAGAATGCGAGACGATCGTTCGACATCACGCGGAAGTCCGGAGTCCGGCCCCGCCGCATCGCGGCTTTGGTGAATCGCTCCACGGCGAATCCACGCGCCGTTAGATACTCGCTGATCCAAACCTCTCCATTGGCAATGCCTTCTGCTGTCGGCATGGTCTTGTTTCAGTGTAGCGCCGGGCGAAGGTCGGGCCTCACTCAAGGCGGGACCTCGTTAGCGGCGCTGATGATACGATGAGAAAGCAATGCCAGCAGGGAACCAGAAGCACGCGGCGGGTAGCACATCGCTAGGCAAACACGAGCAGGGTCAAAGGCTGTCTAGCACAAATCTAGCACAAAACGAGCCTTTGGCTTTTTCGAGTTCCTGCAAGTTGCTGTAAATAAAGTACGCCACCCTAGCTCAGTTGGTAGAGCGGCTGATTCGTAATCAGCAGGTCGCCGGTTCGATCCCGGCGGGTGGCTCCATAAAATCAACCGTTTACAAGCTGGCGCGTCATCGAGTTGGGTTCAAATGGTTCAATTCGCTGGCGATTCTGAACCGCTCGGCCTCTTCTTCAACAGCTGATCCAGGGACTCTACCGCAACCCGGACGTTCTCCGGCACCGATTTGATGTAGTGATCCAGTGTGGTCCTGGCATTCGTGTGCCTCAGGTGCGCCTGCACGAGCTTGCATTGCCCAGTTTCGCGGACGCGCGGCTTCGCGTCTCCAACGGCTTTCATCAGGTATGCAGTGAAGCAGGAATTATCGGAGCGGCAGGAGGGCCTGACAGGGGCGCAGGAACGCATAGCCGCAACCCTGATCCAGGTGAGAAAGGATGTGTTCCGCGTGGGGCGGGCGCAGCAGGCGCTATTCGCCTATGTCGATACTCTGGCGAAGACTCTGCTGACCTGCGTGCCGGAGCCGCCAGCCGAAGCGAGGCCGCGAGCGTCGCATGCGCCAAAGAGCGCTACGAAAGGCTGATTAAGAGCGCTGGGCGCGCCATGGTCGGCGAATTCAGGCTGGCAATGGAAGACCTCGTCGGCGATCTCGATCGGCCATAAGGGCTCCCTGCACATTTTAAGGTACAATGTACTAAGTGCGGTACATCACATGGCGGACGATCCTGGGCCGAAGAAAATCCCGCTGATCTTCTTCCGCACGCTAACCGGCAGCGAGCCGGTACGAGAATGGCTGAAGGATCTGCCGGAGGAGGAAAGGCAGGCGATAGGAAAGGATCTGTTGCGAGCGCAATGGCGGTGGCCGGTTGGAATGCCGTTATGCCGCGCATTGGGAAGCGGTCTCTGGGAGATTCGGACGGACCTGCCGACGAAGCGCACGGCGCGCGTGCTGCTCTGCGTTTATCGTGAGCACCTGGTCGCCCTGCACGGGTTCATCAAGAAGACACGCGCAACGCCAGACGAGGATTTGGCGCTGGCGCGGAAGCGCAAGAAGGAGTTGGAACAATGAGCAAGAAACACATGGGAACGAGCGTCGATGACTTCCTCAAAGAGGAGGGCATTTTCGAGGAAGCGCAAGCCCAAGCCGTTAAAGAGGTCGTGGCTTGGCAACTCGCCGAGGCCATGAAGAAGAAAAGAATCTCGAAGAACAAGATGGCAACGCTGCTGAAGACAAGCCGCACGCAAGTTGACCGGCTCCTCAGCGCGAAAGATGATATTACGCTGTCCAGCCTGCAGCGAGCGGCAGCGATGGTAGGGCGCCGCGTTACGATTGAGCTGGTTTGAAGGGCGATTTGCAGATTTTCAGTCTCAGTTCGCAGCACACCACGTCTGTAACTGCGGGCGAAGTGCAGCTGCGAAGCGGGAATCTGTGGTGAAATCAATGCTGATCGCTCCTCCGGCGCTCCTTTGAAACGCCAGAGATAACGTCTCCTGAGTTCCATCGAATGTGGGCACCATCCCGGCTGCAGCAATCGTGTTCGGCGGCGTCTTGGCGATCAGTGCCGGGCGCGCTCAAGACGGGCGTACAGTTCGGGGCGGGTTTCGCTCAACGGCCGGACGGAGCGCTGGGCGTCTTCTTCCCCTTCGCGGATGTTGGCGTCGACCTGTTGCTCGTGAGCAAGGTAGAAGGTAATTGCCCCGTACACCTGCTCGAGGGTGAGAGAAGAGAAGTTCTGGCGAATGGTCTCCGGCGAGTCCCCTGCCTTGAAGGAATACACGATGGAGTCCAGTGAGACACGCGTGCCGGCGATGTAGAATCCGCCGTTGCGCTGTTCGATGTATTCGCTTCGCTCCATGTTCCCACTATAGAAATTTCGGCTGAAACGTGTCGGCCCGCTCACGGGAACCCGAGTTCAGAATCGAATTCCATACACGCCAATCAGGCCGAATTCGCTGAGATCGCAGCTATCGCGCCGAACCCGGAATCAGCCAAATCCGGCCAGACCCGGAATTTCGTAATCAGCAGGTCGCCGGTTCGATCCCGGCGGGTGGCTCCAGAAATCTCAGGAAAATACAAGATTTCCCGGAGCCCCTGCCTCCAAAATCTCCGATTTTGGATTGTCGAAAGAGTGCGCCTATTGAAGGCGCTGGTGCTCGACAGCGTGTCGTCGCCGATAACGCGCCGGGTGTTTCAAGCTGCTGATTGCCCGCTGCGATCCAATGCTCCGTGGAAAACGCCCCGTCCTTCCGCGTTACCCGGCGGAGTTGAACCGTCTCCTTAGCGGCGTCCACCACCGCCGCGGTACCCAGGCAGCGCGTGTTCTCCGCCGCCAGCGTGGCTTGGCGCTGCGACCACATGGCCGCGACCGTCCCGCGCTTCATTCGCCTGGAAATGATTGAATGCCTCCGCACCACGTCCGGGTATCGGGCCTTTGTATCCATGATGTGGATCGAAGCGGTTATCCACGTGGCCGTGAAAACCCGCAGGGCCGTGGAACCATGGGCCTGCACCGATGAATACGCCATCAATAAACCAATCCGGTCCGTAGTACCCATACGGAGCACAGTTATACGGCGCGTAATCGAAATATCCGTATGGACAGACCGGTGCAACTCCGATATTCACGCCTACGGAGACCTGTGAATGTGCAGGCCTGACCG
Source organism: Terriglobia bacterium (assembly GCA_963788485.1). GTDB lineage: Bacteria > Acidobacteriota > Terriglobia > Bryobacterales > Bryobacteraceae > BOG-234. Next base: position 30,619 of record CAWBIS010000145.1, on the reverse strand, counting down.
AACTAAACACCGCGAATACGATGGCAGATAAAACAACTGACTTCCACAAGGTCATAGTGTTCTCTCCTCAAGACTTCCTCTCTGGCTTCCGCTAAAAACACGCGTCTCAACGCAGGCATCTGCAGGGCTCTCGTCGTTACAGAGAATTCCCAGCACTGTTTATCAATACCACGAAGTCCCGCAGGTGGACCCAGTTGCGTTGCGGGAAGGGTCGGTGAACGGATCCGGCTCAGTTGGTCGAGAGGGAAGGCGGGTTCGGCTCGCGTGCCGTGTGCAGCGGCTCGAAGAGCGCGCCGCATCGGTCCGGATGAACGGTTTGGGCCGACGGCTGTCGTGGCCGATGAACTGGCCGATAGCTTCGAAAAGTCCTCGCCATTGCGAAAGGCGCCTCGGTGATAAGGTCGGATCGGTTCGTTACCGACGCAACAACACCGGGGAAGCAAAAGCCCGACCAAACAAACCACTACTTGCCGATCATCTTTTCGAGTTTTCCCAGTTTCTTCTGAACAATGCCGGCTACTTTTTCGATTCGGCCTTCAGCCTCAAGGTCAGGATCGTGAGTAATTTTACCCTCGGCCTCTTTAGCCGTGCCTTTCGCGTCGTGAAGATCGCCTTCAATCTGTTGCCTGGTGCTGTTTGTCATTTTTAGTCCCCGAACGTCCTGCGCTCTCAGAATGTGAGTCTCAAACTAATAGGCACGTGTGGCACCAAATGCCCTTATCGCACGTTCCGCCGGCGAGCGCCCGATTTCAGGAGTTTCGTAACGGCCGAGATCTTCCGGGAACTGTGTTGTTGCCATAGACAACTGGCCGTTCTCTATCGGCGCCGCGCCCGAAACAGCAAGAGATCCAGACTGAACGTGACTCGCATCCCCTCGCTACGAGGTGATTGCGATGGCCGATAAATCGAGAGCAGGACATCATGCACAGCAGTTGCATCAAGGTGGGCCGCCGTGGTGACGCCGCGGCGCTCGACAAGCGTGAAGTCGTGCGCCAGCATCTCCACCGTTCGCGCAACCCTGTCCCGGCCTGTGCCGCGCAGTTCAACAAGATCGTCACACGCGGGGAGGGCGACGAGGAGGCGCCCTTCGTCGCGCAGGACACGGCGGAACTCCTGGCCATTCGTCCGCCCCGTAATCGACATTGCGATCGAGAACGAACGGTCGGCATACGGCACAAAGCGATCGGCATTGGCGACGATCCATTCACATCCGGGGTAGGACCGCGCCGCCAGGTCAATTGCCGTAGTCGAGATGTCAACACCATGTGCATCGAAGCCGATCTGCCGGGCGAGAGTACCGAGGTAGAAACCCTCACCGCAGCCTGCATCGAGAACGGCGTCGCCCGGCGATGCGGCCAGAATCTTCGCGATCGCGTGTAGCAGCGGCTCGGTGACGCCGCTGTCATGCAACCGCCGCCGCGCGGCAATTGCCGCCGCCGTGTCACCCGGTTGCTTTGATCGCCGGTCCTGCGGCTGGAGGAGGTTGATATATCCACTGCGCGCGATGTCAAACGAGTGTCCCCGCTGACAGACCAACCGCCGCTCCTCAAGACCCAGGGCTGCATGGCAGTTACGAACTGGGCAGAGGAGCACCAGTCGAGTGTAGCGGAGGGTGAGTCCCGGTTCCCTGCAGTAAATGTTGCCAAGGCGTGGGCGGTGCCGAGCGTGCGCGCGCAGACGGCGATACTGCAGGCCGCGTATCGAAATGCTTCTCCGCCCTGCCGCGCCAGCTTGACTTCAAACTCCTCCTCTGGCTTGCAGGATTAGAAAGATCTTTCGTCCGCCGACGGGCCATAAATCGAAGGGACCGGAACTTCGTTCAATCGCAAATAGACGGTCAACTGGGCCCGGTGATGGCAAAGGTGGTTCAGGACAGTGTCCCGAATGACGCGATATCGGGCGTCCTCGCTCATTACGCGGCCGCCGGCAACGAATCTCCACGGTTTCATCAAATGGTCGTCCGTCGTGTTCACCAATGCGTCCCGCGCCTTTGCGACGCTGCGGTCGAGTTCCCTGACCAACTCGACGGCTGTCGCGACCGGCCGCGGAATATAGCGCCCCGATTCGGGCGCACTGAAATCAAGTTCATCCTGGTTGATCGTCAATGCGATCCATTCCGGCAGGCTCGCGATATGCGCGGCCAGATAGCCGAGGGGCATCGATTTTTCGTGGGGCTTCCAATCGTTTCGTCCTTCGGGCACACGCTCCAGCGTCCGCCGAGTGGTCGCCGCCTCTTTTTCCAGTTCGTCCAGAAACAATTCGTTCAGCTGCATGTTCGTCTCCTCGTCTGAAACAGTAGCCGACGTTGCGGACAGGTAAGGTCCTCAATCAATGGCAAACTGGAATTATGCTCGAGACGTCGGCCAGGCTTCTCCGCCTGCTTTCGTTGTTCCAGACGCAGCGATACTGGTCCGGCGTGCAGCTTGCCGAACGGCTCGAAATCACGGCAAGGACGCTTCGGCGGGACGTCGACCGGCTGCGCAGCCTCGGGTATCCCGTGCATTCGAGTTCCGGAACGGCGGGAGGATATCAGCTCGGCGCAGGCGCCACGCTACCGCCGCTGCTGCTGGATGACGAAGAGGCTGTGGCTGCAGCGGTGGGGCTTCGCACCGCTGCCGGCGGGACTGTTGCGGGGATGGAGGAAGCCGCTCTTCGCGCCCTGACGAAACTCGAACAGGTCCTGCCGTCGCGGCTGCGCCGGCGTGTGGCGGCACTGCACTCGGCAGTGGTGCCCCTGCGACACACCGGTCCGGCGATCGATGGGAAGGCGCTGTCGCTGATCGCCGGAGCGTGTCGTGACGGCGAAACGCTGCGCTTCACTTATCGCAGCGCCAACGGTACGGCCAGCCTGCGTAAGGTGGAACCGCACCGCCTGGTGCATACCGGTCACCGCTGGTATCTTGTCGCCTTCGACTCCGACCGCGCCGACTGGAGAACGTTCCGGGTGGATCGAATCGAGCCGAGACTTTCGACCGGCCAGCGCTTCGCCCCCCGCCTGCCACCTGGAAACGACCTCACCGCTTACGTGTCAAGATCGCTGGCGTACGCGCCATACAAACACCGCGCGAGTGTCATAATGCACGGGCCAGTCGAAAAACTGGCTGAGGTGATTCCTCCCACTGTCGGGGTATTGGAGGCGATCGACCACCAGCGCTGCCTCCTGCATGCGGGCGCTCAGTCGCTCGACGGTCTCTGCGTCTGGCTGGCGCTGATCGGTTTCGAGTTCGAAGTACGCGATCCGCCGGAGCTTCGCAATCGCGTGCGTCTGCTGGCGGCCCGGTTCAGCCGCGCCGGCGCCTCCACCGGCGGAACCCCTTAGCGGCGTCCGATCGCGTGCACGCCCACACCCACATGCACTCCCGTCGAAGCTGGACGCGGCGCAAATACCGGGCGAGGCGTCGAAATGGTACCGCTCGTCCCGTAAATCGACGGACGAATACCATACACGGTTGTGGGCCCGGTCCTCGTCCCGTAGATCGAAGTTCCGTAGATCGAATTTCCGTAGATCACCGAATATGCGGGTCGGATGACGGCCGGATACGGCGTCAGCAGGCTGTAGCCAAACGCGCCATAGCCATACGTGGGATAGCCGTACGGACCGACCGGAACGCCGCCATACCCGTAGGCATAATCCGGCGCCGGCGGCGGCACCGCAGCCATGGGAATGTAGCCGCCGTATGCGCCGAGATAAGCGAGGTAATCACCCGAGGCGTCCTGTCCCGAGTCGAGGAGCGGATCGGAGATGGATTTCGAATCCAGCAGGTTGCTCGCGATCAGCGACTGCCGTTCATCGGACCAGATATCCAGCAGCCCATCCGCGCCATCCGTGAAGCGTCTCACCACGGGCGCTCCGTCGAGCGGCATCAACTGAGACGATTCGAGGGTGGTAGGCATGCCGTTCCGCATCACCTCCGCCTTCCCGTCGAAGACGCGCAATTGCGGCGGTTCGGCGTCGACCCGATACCGGCCTTTTTCCACTATCCGAATGGTTGAATCCTTGAAGATGAGTTTGACGAAGTTGCCGTCCGGCGCGGCTTCGGAGTCGAGAATGGCGGACCCGGCCAGCACTTCGACCTGTGTGTCGGAGAGGTTGTCGAGCACCATGCGAATACTGCTGTTTTCGCCGATGCGCAGGTAGGTGTTGGGCGTCAGCAGGACTTCGGCCCGGCCCGATTCGGTCATCAGAGTGGAGCCGGTTTTCAACCGGTCATAGGTGCCGAGTTTCCGGGCCAGCGGCTTGCCATCCAGAAAAACCAGACCTTCGGAGAAATTGATCAGACCCGAGCGGGTCGAAATAACGGACTGTCCTGAAAGGTACGGAACCAACGGACAACCCAACGCGAAAAGAGCGAGCGCGCGCAGACCCATGCCACACCTCTCACCCTGAATAATCGCATAATAAATAAGGAATGGCCAAATGAAAACACTCGTCGCACTGGTTTTTCTGTTGGCAATCGCCCTTGGCGCCCAGGAACTGGTCTACCAGTGCCCCATGGACCCGGACGTGCGCTCGAACAAAGAAGGCATCTGCTCCCGCTGCGGCATGAAGCTGAGGGCGGGAATTCCGGAGCCCATCGAATTTCCGGTGGATCTGAGTGTTTCGCCCAGGCTGATTAAACCCGGCCAGAAGACGGAACTCGAATTCACCGTCCGCGACCCCCAGAACGCCCGCCAGATTCAGCACTTCGAGATCGTACACGAAAAGCTCTTTCATATGTTCGTGATCAGCCGAGATCTGCAGGTTTTTGTACACGACCATCCGGTATTTGGGGACGACTCGAACTTCCGCTATGACTATGCGTTCCCGAAGTCTGGCATGTACCGGATACTGGCTGATTTCTATCCGGAAGGGGCCACGCCGCAGTTGATCGCCAAAACCGTTATCGTTCCCGGTCCGTCACAGCCGGCGCCGGTTCTGAATCGCGATTATTCGACAAAACAAACCGCAAACATGCATGTGTCGCTCACCACGGAGCCCGAGCAGCCAATCGCCGGGACCAAAACCATGATGTTTTTCAAGCTCGAACCCGCCGACGGCATCGAGAAATATATTGGCGCCTGGGGACACATGCTGGCGGCCAGCGACGATCTGGTCGACATGATCCACACCCACCCCTTCATCGCGGATGGCGGCCCGAACATGCAGTTCAACGTGTATTTTCCGCGCCGGCACGTCTATCGCGTCTGGGTGCAGTTTCAGCGCAAAGGCGTCGTGAACACGGCGCAGTTCGACGTTCCGGTCAAGGATCTGGAGTAGCGTGAAGGCGGCCGTACTGCACGCGCGGGAACGGGCTCTCCGCATCGAGGACGCCGTCCGGCCGAAGCCTGGGCCCGGTCAGATGCTGCTCAAAGTACGCGCCTGCGGCGTTTGCCGCACCGATCTGCATATTCTCGAAGCCGAATTGCCGCCGCTGCGGAACCCCCTGATTCCCGGGCATCAGATCGTCGGCGACATCGTCGAAGGGGGGACTTCGGAACTTCCGGTCGGCGCCCGTGTCGGCGTTTCCTGGGTGGGTGGAGTCGATGGCACGTGCCGTTATTGCGGCCTCGGCGCGGAAAACCTGTGCGACTCGCCCACTTTCACCGGCTATTCCGTCGACGGCGGCTACGCCGAGTATGCAACGGCCCGCGCCGATTTTGTATTTCCCCTGCCCGCCGCGCTCGACGACCTGCATGCAGCGCCCCTGCTCTGCGCGGGCATCATCGGGTTTCGCAGCCTGCGCGTCGCCGGGGTCGCGCCTGGCGAAAACGTGGGACTCTTCGGCTTCGGCGCTTCCGCCTCGCTGACCATCCGCGTCCTGCAATCGTGGAACTGCAAAGTCTACGTTTCCACCCGCGGCGCATCGCATCGCCAACTCGCCCAATCTTTCGGCGCCGACTGGGTGGGCGGCGAGGCGGACAAGCCTCCGCTGGAACTCGACCGCGCCATCACGTTCGCGCCCAGCGGAGATGTGGTGGTCAGCGCGTTGTCCAGTCTGCGCAAGGGCGGTGTGGTGGCGATCAACGCCATCCATCTCGACCGCATGCCACAGTTCGATTACGATCGCCTGCTGTGGGGCGAGCGCCAGATTCGCAGCGTGGCCAATATGACCCGAGCCGACGCGCGCGATTTTCTGGCACTGGCCGGCAAGATCGGCCTGCAGCCGAAAGCAACCGTGTTCAACCTCGACCGGGCGAATGACGCGTTGGCGGCCATCCGCAACGATGCGGTCGACGGCGCGGCCGTGATGATTCCGTAACTCGACCGATGTTGGCAGCTTGCGTGCTTCAGATCCGCAGGAGGGTATTGATGCTTCGCAAATCGCTCTTGTCAACGGTGTTTGGTGTCTTTCTTGCCATCGGAGCCGCCAACGCGCAGGTGGTCGTTCGCGTCGCCCCGCCCAGGCCCCTCGTGGAAAGGCGAGTTCCGGCTCCGGGTCCGGGCTATGTGTGGACACCTGGGTATCAGCGTTGGAATGGCACCGCGTATGTGTGGGCTCCCGGCGCCTGGGTGATGCCTCCGCATCCGCACGCGCACTGGGTCGCGCATCACTGGGTTCGCCGGAATGGCGGATGGGTGATGGTGGAAGGCCACTGGGCATAACGCTAACGGGGCGCGGGTCGCCAGTCCGGTTAGACTGAAAGAAAATGTCGACGCCGGTCATGGAGCTCGCGCCTCCGGAGCTCATCGCTAAATACGAGCCTGTAATCGGGCTCGAAGTCCACGTTCAGCTGGGCACCCGCACGAAAATTTTCTGCGGATGCCCCACTGCTTTCGGCGCGCCTCCCAACACCAACGTGTGTCCGATATGCCTGGGACTTCCAGGCGCCCTGCCCGTATTGAATCGCGAAGCCGTCGAACTGGCCATAAAAGCCGGCCTGGCATTGAACTGCGCCATCCGCCCACTTTCCCGTTTTGCGCGCAAGAATTACTTCTACCCCGACCTGCCCAAGGGATATCAGATTTCGATGTACGACGAACCGCTGGCCGAGCATGGCTTTGTCGATATTGCTGTCGGCGGCGTTAACAAACGCATCGGCATCACGCGCATCCATATGGAAGACGATGCGGGCAAAAGCCAGCACGAGGGCTTTCGGGATTCCGATCGCTATACATACGTCGACCTCAACCGCTGCGGCGCGCCTCTGATCGAAATCGTGAGCGAGCCCGACATGCGATCTTCCGACGAAGCCTTCGCGTATCTGACTCAACTCAAACAGACGCTGCAATTCGTCGAGGTCTCGACCTGCGATATGGAAAAGGGTCATCTTCGCTGCGACGCCAACGTCTCGGTGCGACTCAAAGGGGCGCCGAAATTCGGCACCCGCGCAGAAGTCAAGAATCTCAATTCCTTCCGCTTCCTGAAACAGGCGATTGAATATGAAATCGCGCGTCAGGTAGCCATTGTCGAAGGGGGCGGGACGATTCACCAGGAGACGCGTCTGTTTGACTCAGACGCGGGCGAGACACACGGCATGCGCAGCAAGGAAGACGCGCACGATTATCGCTATTTCCCAGAGCCCGATCTGGTTCCGCTTCGCGTCGGCGGGCAGTGGCTCGAACAAGTCCGCGCAACCATGCCGGAACTGCCCGCCGCCAAGCGGGCGCGCTTCGTGGAAGCTTACGGGCTGCGCGAATACGATGCCGAGGTTCTAACGTCGACACGGGCGCTGGCCGAATACTACGAGATTGTCGCCGAGGTTTCGAAAGACCCGAAAATGGCCGCGAATTGGGTGATCGGCCAGGGCACGGAGGTCAGCGAATCCACGCTCCCGGCGCGGCATCTGGGCGAACTGGTGGGAATGATCGTGAAGGGGGAACTTACCGGTAAGCTGGCCAAAGAAGTACTGCCGAAGGTCATCCAATCGGGCGATCCGCCATCCGCGATCGTTGAGCGTGAGGGCCTGAAGCAGATCAGCGACACGAGCGCTCTCGAAAGAATCGTCGACGATGTTCTGGCTGCCAACCCGAAACAGGTGGAACAGTACAAAGGCGGAAAAACGACCGTCGTCGGATTCCTCGTCGGCCAGGTGATGAAGGCCTCGCGCGGCCAGGCCAATCCCGCCGCGGTGAACGATCTGCTTAAATCCAGGCTGTCGTGACGAGAGAGCTGTCCTGACGAGAAAGCTGTCCTGACGAAAAACTGCGTGACGAGGAGAATACCATGTTGAACGAAGGCGACGCCGCTCCCGAATTTAAGGTCCTCACCGACACCGGCGAGGAGTTCGATCTTGCCGATCACAAAAACGAGAAGATCGTTCTTTATTTCTACCCGCGGGCTGACACTCCGGGTTGCACCATCGAATCCTGCGAATTTCGCGATACGGTAAAAAAATTCACGAAGAAGAATGTGACCGTCATTGGCGTCTCGCCGGATACGACCAAAGCCCAGGCCAAATTCAAGGAGAAGTTCGACCTGAACTTCACCCTCCTCGCCGACGCCGACAAAGACATAGCCAACAAATACGGCGTCATGAAAGAGAAGAACATGTACGGCAAAAAGGTGATGGGAGTCGCCCGCACGACCTTCGTGATCGAAAACGGAAAGATCGCGAAAATCTTCAACAACGTCAAACCCGAAGGTCACGCCGAACAGGTGCTGTCGGCGCTCTGAAAAACGATGCCGGCCAAAGTCAATCGAGTAACGGTCGACCTGGGCTCTTATCCGGAACTCGTCGTCATCTATCTCGGCATGCGGGTTAATTCGCTGCGCGGCATCGCAACCCTGGCAAGCTTCGGGCCCAGAATCCAGGCTGCCGTGGACGCCCGGCCCGACGGCCTGTTGCTCCACGAGAATTTTTTGTTTTCACTGTTTCCTCCCCATGCCGGCATGAGGCAGTATTGGCGCGATTTTGAATCGCTGGAAGCCTGGTCGCGATCACTGCCGCATCAGGACTGGTGGCGCAGCTTTCTGCACGATTCCGGTGGCACCGGCTTCTGGCACGAGACGTATTTCATGCGCGGCGGTATGGAGGCGGTCTACGACGATATGAGGGTTCCCACCGGCTTGTCGCAGTTCGCTCCGCGGCGCCCGGCCCGGGGCCCCATGTTTTCGGCCCGCAAACGCGCCGGTATCGCCGGTGAATCGCACTTCGCCACACCCGTACCGGAAGACCAGGATTAATTCCCCGCCTTCACGCCAGAATTTCTTCGATCCTGGCTCCAAGGTTCTCGACCGAAAACGGCTTCTGCAGGAAATGCACGCCAGGTTTGAGTACGCCATGGCGGACGATCACGTTTGAGGTATATCCCGACATGAACAGCACCTTGAGCCCCGGACGGATGCCGATCAGCCTGTCCCGCAGTTCGGTCCCTCTCATGCCCGGCATCACCACGTCGCTGATCGCCAGGTCAATCGGCGTAGCCAGATTCTCGCAGATGTTAATCGCCTCCTGAGCGTTGCCGGCGACCAGGGGCGTGTACCCGAGGAACAAGAGCGTGTCCGCGGTCATATTGCGCACGAGTTCGTCGTCCTCCACCAGAAGGATATTGCCTTTGCCCACGCCAGGCCTGGTCTCCGCCGCTTCCTCTGCAGCTTCCGCGCAGGCGCCCGCAAACCGGGGGAAATAGATATTGAAAGTCGTGCCGCGATCCGGTTCGCTGTACAGATTGATAAAGCCATCGTTCTGGCGCACGATTCCGTAAACCGTGGCCAGACCAAGACCCGTGCCCTCCCCCTGATCCTTTGTTGTAAAGAAGGGCTCGAACACCTGCGCCGCCGTCGCCTCATCCATGCCAATGCCCGTGTCGCTCACCGTCAGCAGCACATAGTCGCCGGGCTGCATGGCCGGATTTTTTCGCGCATCTGCGCTGTCGATGGCGGCGTTGGATGTTTCCAGTGTCAGCTTGCCGCCATGGGGCATTGCGTCGCGAGCGTTGGCAGCCAGATTCATCAGCACCTGATCCACCTGTGTGGTATCGAGCAGGACGCTCCAGAGGTTTTCGCCCGGGATAACTTCCAGGTCCACGTCCTCTCCGAGCAGCCGTGCCAGGATCTGCTTTGAATCCACGAGCGTTTGATTCAGATTCAGCGGGCTTGGCGCGATGATCTGCTGCCGCGAAAATCCAAGCAACTGGCCCACAAGGTCTTTCGAACGCCGGCCCGCATCGGCTATACCCTTGATCGCAGCCCGCTCTTTTTCGCTCAACCTTTCCGAGGCGCCGACAAGAGCCGCATAACCCAGAATCACCGTCAGCGAATTGTTGAAATCGTGCGCAATCCCGCCGGTAAGCCTTCCCAGCGCCTCCATTTTCTGGGCTTGCACCAGCTGCATCTCCAGTTTCACTCTCTGGCGTTCGGATGCATACCGCTCCGTCAGGTCGCGTGTGACCGTGGCGAGGCAGATTGGCGTGCCATTGAGCTCGCGAATAAGAATTCCTTCGACCTCCACTGGAATCGGCTCGCCGCTGCGGAAATGGCGAAGCCTGAACTCTTTTCTTACCCAGCCTTCCCTCAGAAGCACGGGCATCGCTGATTCCGCAAAAGACTGCATCTCTTTTGGCGGAAAGAAATCCGCGATCCGAAGCCGCCGGGACGGCTCGAAACCCTCCAGCCCTACCAGGGCTTTGGCGCCTTTGTTCAGATAGGTAACCTCGCCCTCCAGCGTTCCGATGCCGATGAAGTCGTGGCTGGCTTCGACCACCGAGGCGAGAATCGTCTGGCGTTCCTCAGCCCTCTTGCGTTCCGTGATGTCCTGCACGAACGACACCACGTACGCGGTGCCCTCGAAATCCAGCAGGCAGGCCGAGATCTCCACGGGAAACGTATGCCCGTCCTTGTGCCGGTGGCGGGATTCAAAAGTGAAATGCTCTGCCTGCCTGATTCTCGAAAGCACGGCCTCGTTATCACCGTCGGGAGGCCTGGGATCCAGATCCGCAACGGACATTCCCAGCAGCTCCTCCTCGCTGAATCCTGTCATTGCGCAGGCGACCCGATTGACGCGCATGAACCGGCCATGGATGGTTCCCCACAGGATCCCGACCGAGGCGTTCTCGACGGTGAAATTGGCCAGGCGCAACTCGGCTTCAGACCGCTTGCGCTCGGTGATGTCTTCCAGCGTAAACTGCAGCAATTGTTTCTGGCCCGATTCGAAGCTCATCAGGTGCACCTCGGCATCCCATATCTCGCCGTTGGGACGCCGGTGGCGCCACTCGAACGCAACTATGCCCATGGCCATGGCGCGATCGATGTATTCCTGAATCCTCTGCTCCGACGACGAGCCATCCGCCTGCACGGCAGCGGAAACGTCTATGGGCGAACGGGAAAGCGTTTCTTCGCGCGACGCCAGACCATAGATCGCCGTCGCCGCGTGGTTGCAATCCAGATATCGGCGTGTTTCGGCGTCCATCACCACGATCGGAAGGTGAGAACCTTCGAATACCCGCTGGCGGAACTCCTCGGACAACCGCAGCCGCTTGTTCAGTTTCCAGCTTTGCATGAGAGCCCAGGCAAGAATCGCCAGAAACGCCAGCAGAACCACCGAAACCCAGCGGCCGTATTGTTCGAACGCCTGACGGAACGTGAGCCGCCCGTAGGATTCGAATGGGCGCAGTCGCAGTTCCTGCATGAGCAACTGCACCGGTTCGTAGTTTAACGGCGCCGTGAAACCACCCACGATCGCGGCTCTGGCGACCTCGCTGCCGGGCTCGATGGCCAGCAGTGCCGTCGACACCTGCGACACAAGCGCCTCATCCGACTCTCTGGTGACGGCGAATGCCTCCTCGGGGTAGAGTTCCGTACTGACGGGAGTGGGGTAGCGCGGGTCCTTTCCGCCGCCGGGACCGGGCAGCACCCGGAGCTTCTCGCGACAATTTCCGGCGACGCCGAGCAGCGTACCGGCCGAGAGAACTCCAATGTCCGCCTGGCCATCGCAAACCGCCTGAGCCACTTTCGCGTACGAGAACACAAAGCTGACATTGGCCAGTTCGGCATCTTCGCGAATTCCCTGCTTGCGCCATTCCCGAACGACGCTCGGCCATCCGCCGAGCGCCAGAGGTGAAAGCGCAATGACGCGTTTGCCGCGGACGTCTTCCAAACGTTGGATGTCGCTACGCGAATCGCGCACGAAAGCAGCCCCGGCGAGCCACGGGTAATTCTGGCCCCCGGGGAGAGGCTGCATAACCGTGGCGATTGCGCGCGCGCCGGAGCGCACGTTCAATTCGACCATGGCCACGGGAGTAGCGAACGCAAAATCGATCTGGCTATTCTCCACCGCTTTCACGAGGTCTTCGATCGTGTTGAACTGCACCATGTGAAACTCGGCGTCGTTCACGCGAGAATCCAGCCAGGAAATAAAGGGGGCGAATGACTGAGCCCCGGTTGCTTCAAGCTGGGCCGTGACGATTCCTATGCTGAGGTTCTTTTTCGCGGCGAACGCAAATGAGGGAACGAGTGACGCAATGAGGGCAGCCGCTACACAGCGTGTCATGACTCGTCCAGCCACACTAATTTGGAAGCGGCAAGGGCCGCCAGCCTTCTTGTCACTATAGCAGCGGCTGGTGCGAAAAAGTCCGGTTCCGGCCGGCGGCGTACTCCCGGCCGCGCAACCCTCCGTTCCGAACATCGAGGAACGCGATTTGCGACAATGTTTTTAAACTATGGGAATACCGGTTTCACAAATGTGGACGGTGGTGAGTTACGTCCTCAGGCAGAGGATTGCCGGAAACAGGCGGTATCCGCTGGTTCTGATGCTGGAACCGCTCTTCCGCTGCAATCTGGCCTGCGCGGGTTGCGGCAAAATCCAGTATCCGGCGCATGTTCTCAAGATGAACATGACGCCCGAGCAGTGCTTTCAGGCCGTCGACGAATGCGGTGCGCCGATGGTTTCGATTCCGGGGGGTGAGCCTTTGATGCACCCCGAAATCGACAGGATTGTCGAAGGCCTGATCGCGCGAAAGAAATACATCTATCTCTGCACGAACGCTCTGCTGCTCAAAGAGAAACTGCATCTTTTCAAGCCCAGTAAGTACCTCACCTTTTCCGTGCATGTAGACGGCGAAAAGGAGCACCACGATTTCTCCGTCTGCAAGGAAGGCGGATTCGAAAAAGCCGTTGAGGGAATTCGGGAAGCCGTCGCCAAAGGATTTCGGGTTACGACCAACACCACTCTCTTCGACGGCGCCGACCCCGTCAGCGTACGCCGGTTCTTCGACGAAATGATGGCTCTGGGAGTCGAAGGCATGATGCTGTCGCCAGGTTATTCCTACGACAAGGCTCCTGATCAGCAGCATTTTCTGGGCCGGGCGCGCACCCGCCGGCTGTTTCGCGCCATTCTGTCGAATCGAAACGCGCAGTGGAAGTTCAACATGTCGCCGCTGTTTCTTGAGTTCCTCATGGGGAAGCGGCACTACGCCTGCACACCCTGGGGCATGCCGACTTACAATCTCTTCGGCTGGCAAAAACCCTGCTATCTTCTCCAGGATGGCTACGCCGACACGTTCGCCGAACTGATGGAATCGACAAATTGGGAGAATTACGGCACCGAATCCGGCAACCCCAAATGCGCCAATTGCATGGTGCACAGCGGCTACGAGGCGTCGGCGGTTCACGACCAGTTCGGCAGCTGGAAGGGCTTTCTCGCCACGGTCAAAGGCCAGTTTGCGCGATATCCGGATCCGGCGGCGCTGCGCATGCTCGATGAACCGGTGAGACCGGTGCACGCACCGGCGGGTCTGGTTCAGCTTGAGGTCAAAACCGAAGAGGTTGGAGCGTGAAGGTCGACGAGTTGGAAGTCGTTCCGGGTTTCGAGCATGAGAACCTGCAGGGGCGCGTCTGGGAGCCCTCGAGCGAGGAAGAACTGCGCGAGGGCATCGAGAAGGCCTTCGACTATCGCGGCGATGTGACGATTGTCCGCAAAGACGGAACCAGCGTGGAAGGCTATATCTTCGATCGCCGGGCCGCCGCCACGCTGGCCGAGTCCGTCATCCGGCTTTTCCCGCAGGGAACCCCGAATAAACTCGCGATTCCTTACTCGGACATCGTCAGCCTGCAGTTTACGGGGCGCGACACGGCCGCCGGCAAAAGCTGGGAGGCGTGGCTGAAGAAATACTGGGAAAAGAAAGCGGCCGGCGAGAAGAATATCGAACTCACTCCTGAAAAACTCGATTAACCGACTCTTTTATATACTTTCTACGCTATGCACAAACTGTTCGCAAGCGTAGTCATCCTGAGCGCAACGGCCGTCCTCGCAACGGCCCAAACCGGCAAGCCCGCCTGCGACCGGACCTGCCTCAACCAGACCGTCGATTCTTACCTCGCCGCCGTCGTCGCGCACGATCCATCCAAAGTTAAATTCGCAGCGGACGTGAAGTTCGTCGAGAACACGGTCCCGATGAAACCGGGCGAAGGTTTATGGAAGACCGCTTCGGCGCTGCCGGCCACGTTCAAGGTCTATGTTCCCGATCCAGTCTCCCAGCAGGTCGGTTTCCTCGGCGTGATGCAGGAAAATGGCAAGCCGATGGAGTTGGGCCTGCGCCTGAAGCTTCGAAACGGGCAGATCGTCGAGGCCGAACATTTGCTCGCCCGCAATCTCAGCGAACGCAGCCTGGCCAACCTGCGGACACCGCGGCCCGGTCTGCTCGCAAAGGTTCCGCCCGCCGAACGCGTGCCACGCGACCAGATGCTGAAGATCGGGCTGTCCTACTATGAAGCCCTCACCACCAGTAATGGCGACGCCGCTCCATTCGCCGACGATTGCGTGCGGCGCGAGAACGGCATGCAAACCACGGGAAATCCGCCTCCGGCGACCCCGGGCCGCGGAACCATGGGTGCCATGGGATGCCGCGATCAACTCTTCACCAGAGCCATGAGTTACATCAAAAGGATCGAGCCGCGGCGCGTGAATATTGCGGACGTGGAAACCGGCCTCGTGTTCGGGCTTTCCCAGTTCCGGCATCCTATGGCCGAGAAGAAACTGAAGATCGTCGGCGTCCCGGGAGTCGAATCAATAGACATGAATTTCAAACCGTTCGATCTGCCCGCGGCGCACATTTTCAAGATTCGCGGCGGCAAAATCCACGAGATCGAGGCCATGGGATTCACCATGCCCTACAATTCGAAGACCGGTTGGGAATAAAGACACCCAAACGTGGGCCTATTGCCCGCTGAGACCGCCCGGCCAGCCGGAATTCAGATGATACGGTACCGACGGCCCGATCATCTCGACGCGGCGAATCTTGCCGTTTTCGATCAGAAACGCTTCCGTAACCAGAATGCTCGAGGGCCGGTTGAAGCCCTTGAACGAATACTTGCGACCGTCCGAGAGCACGCCCGAGTTCACCGTACCCTGATCGAAAACCGCGTGCGACCAGACCACCCCGCGCTCGTTATCCACCAGCGGATAACGGCGATGGTGGATGTTCTGCACTACAAAGTAATAGCCCAGCTTGAACTGCGACAGGCAATCGAGCGCGAAACCGTTGATGGCATCCTTCGGCTCATTCGGAGGTCGGGGAACGTTTGTAGTCGGAGCGCCATTTTCGATTCGATGGCAATCGCTGGTGAACGGGTAGGTACCTGTCCCGTTCACACCTCTGCCGTCGTTCTTCTGCAGCCCGCTGAAGTACGCGTCGGCGACCGCGATCATCTCCTGCCGAGTGGGGCGCTGCCCGGGAGGGATCGATTTGAACCAGATGTCCTCCGCTTTGTAGCCAGGTTTATCCAGGGTGGCGATGCCAGAAGGGCCTCCACCTCCCTGCCGGTAATAAACGCTTTCGATTTCGGTGATGCGTCCGAGCTGGATGCGCAGACGGAGGCTCATCAGCAACAGCGTACCCGCCTCCCGCATGGTGCCCATAAAGGCTACCTGGCCGAATTCCGGATCGGCGAAGATGTGTTTGTAATTGCCGCGGCCCTCGACGGTCTTCCAGAAGCCATCGCCCACATCCATGATCTGATCGTTTTCGGTGTACTTTGCGTCCGCGGACAGCGGCGCGCGTTTGGGATCGTGCGCAACCAGCGCGGCCAGATACTGATCCATTACGCCTTCGAGACAGGCGCGATCGCAATTCAGCGGAATGGGTCCCGTGGATGCGTGCGCCTTTGGCACCAAATGGCTCGTTATTGCGGCGGCGGCGAGAATCGAAACAACGCCGACAGCGACGAGCGTCGAACGCATGGGGCTCTCATTCTATCGCCGAAACCACGACAGTGGGAGCCACGCGTTTCCGCGCCCTCCGATAGACGAACCACGCAGAAAAGATGACCGCAGCCGTGCCCGCGAGGATCTTGAGCTCAAACAGCCAGACATTGTGGACCTCGGCCGTGGGGACCACGGAACTGACGATCGCGAGCAGCGTGACGGCCCATCCGGCGAGTGAACTCCAGCGGTTTCCGGCTTTCCATGAACTCCCGAACATATACAGGTAAGGCAGAAAGCCGGCGATCACCATGAGCGATACGAGCGTCTGATAAGCCGCGCGCGCCGTATCGCCGAACTGGCTCAGGACCAGCAGCGCCGAAGCCAGCACGCCCAGCGCGAGAATCGAAACATACGGCGTGGCCCAGCGCGGATGGATCTTTGCGAAAGCCGGCGGCAGCAGATGATCGACGCTGGCGGCAAACGGCATGCGCGAGACCGATGAACCGAGGCCGCCGAACTGCCCGATAGCCGTCGCGAGCACAAGAAGTGCGATGGCGGGAGCGAGCCACCCCATGTTCAGCAAGCTCGCGGCTGCATCTCCGGCCTGCGCGAGGCCGTTCAATTCACTGATCTTCTCCGGCCGCAGAACGACGAGCAGCGCCATGGTTGTGCCCGCGTAGAAAGTCGTGGTGAAGATCGATGAAATCCATGCAGCGCGAGGCAGATCGCGCCTCGGATGGCGAATCTCGCCGCCCATCAACCCCACAATCTCGAATCCGGTCATGCCGTAGGCGATAGTGCCGAGGAAACTCATCGTGTCCCAGTTGAAATCCGGCAGCAGATGGAAGGGCGTGGCGGGCCCGCGCTTTGTCCAGACCAGAGACGCTGCCAGGATCAGCACCGCGGCGAGAATCCAGGACGCCGAAGCGCCGGCATTCTCGGTCCATTTTCCGATCTTCACGCCCACCAGATTGGTGCCGAGCGCGATCCAGATGGCGGCCAGAGACGAAACGACCAGCCAGGCGCGGCTACTCGCGAGATGCTCGTACGACGGTCCCAGCGCCGATGCCGCGATGCTCATGTAGAACATGGCCGCGCTGGGAAACCAGATGGCGATGCCCATCCAGTAGGTCCAGAAGGAAAGGAATCCGTGCCATGGACCGAAGTCCCCGCGCGTCCATATATAAATGCCGCCCGCATGAGGATGTTTCAGGGTCAGCGATGCCGTCGCGATCGCGACCGGAATAACGGTAAAGATCGCGGCCAGCAGCCACAGCAGGATCGATCCGGGCCCGGCATGGGCCGCGGCCGCGATCCATCGCGTGCCGATCATACACGCGATCGCGTAAAGGGTGATATCGCGGAGACCCAGCTCGCGTTTCAAATGAGGCTGGCGATCAGACATCGTCGCGCGTCTCGAAGATGACGCTCGAACAGGTAATGGCGGCTTCGGCTTTGATCAGCTCCGAAATGTCGACTGTGCGGATCTGGTACCCCTGGCGCTTGAGAATGTTCTCCGTATGGGGGAAACAGGCGGGCATCAGGATCGTGTCTTCTATCCGCAGGACATTGGCAGCGCCGGGTTCGTCTTCGGCCACACCGACGATTTTGTATTTGCGAAACGGGCTCAGGTCGACCCAGGCGGGGTTGGCCAGGATTTCACCCTCGCCCAGCGGACAGCAGGCGGATTTCAAATGCAGGCAGCCGTGAACGGCCACCTGATGAATGCCATAGCCGAGGGGCTGCAGTTCCGTTCTCAGCTGATCGATCCCGGCTTCATTTGTCCTTTGCGTCAAGCCCACAAATACCTCGCGGCCGATGCGCATGACGTCGCCGCCCTCGAGGGTTGCGGGCTCGCACAGTCTGCGTACGGGGCGGTAAGCGGATATCGCGGACGCCAGACTTTCGGCTTCTCCGCGGCGGCTGAGAGCGCCCATCCGGGTTGCGATCGCGACTTCATCCACGACAACCAGTGGATCCTCCACGAAAGTGGCGTCGGGAAATTCGGGCTCCGCGGGCAGGGAGATCACGCTCAATCCCAACCCGGCAAGCGCCCATTCGTATTCGTGGTGCTGATCGATGGCCCTTTCGATGTCGATCTTCTCGCGCGGCACCCACGTCAGTTCGCACGACCCGATGGTTGGACTCACGGCTCGCGTCAGGGCGGTCAACATGGCGTTTCGTTATTTTCGCATCAACAGAACCGTTATTTCCTTGCGGTAGAAGCGCGCGGGCCAGAAGATCGCAGGTTCCCAGTTCAGGCGCCATTCACTGCGCGTGAACTGGACGATCTCGCGAATGTCTTCGTCAATCCAGACGTGGAAATGGATGCTGTAATTCTGCCGCATCAGGGCGTCGACGGCTTCATCGAAACCGGGAGAATTCGGGTTTTGGTTCCCAACTTTTGCCACCCAGTCGGCATAGTATGGACGCAGGTCGGCCGGTTCGCTCAGAAGATGATCGAGCCCTGTTCGCTCTCTTCCAGCATCGAACGTATAGCGCTTGTCCGGGACTTTGAGCAGGAGGACACCGGCCGGCGCGAGCGATTCGTACCAGTGTCGCAGCGCTCTCAGCGGGTAAGGCATGTGCTCCAGCACGTGGCTGGCGATCAGAAAATCCAGACTGCCCGGAGCTACTGGCAACTCCACAGCGTCGGCCAGCAGATCAGGCCGCAGCATTCTGCCATGTAACTCAGGGTAATGCTGGTCGAGTCCGGCGTTGTCCAGACGGTCCAGATACCAGACACGCGTGTCCGCGGGGACGGGAAAACGCTTCCACAGCGCCCCGATTTCGATGCCGCGGCCGCGGAAATAGCCCCGCAGGTAATGATTCTCCAGCCATGTCAGCGGGGCTCTCTTCGGCATGCGCTCAGCGGGCTTCCTGTCCACACTTTAGCGGAAGGTCCGATGTTTGCAGGAAGCGATTCTCCCTTCATCAACAAAGAAAGGGGACCGAGCCGGGCGCGATCGCCCATTGCCGCGTCGTAAAGCACGACGGAACGCGCGCCGATTTCACAGCCGGCGCCGATTCGGAGACCCGAGGCCTTCAGGACGCGGTCTTCGAACAGGTGAGTTTGCAGGATGCAGTCGTGATTCAGAATGGCGTCGTCCCCGATCTGCACGAGATCGAACTCGAGAAAGCCCGTTGAATCGATCCAGACGCGGCGGCCGATGCGCGCGCCGAGCAAACGGAGATACCAGGGAAGCAGTGGCGTGCCGCGCAGGACTTCGAGCCCGATCGGCGTCGCCAGAAATTCGAACAGAGCGTTCACAAGTTCCAGACGCCACACGAAACTGCTCCAGAATGGCTGCTCGAACGGAAGATAGCGGCCGATGACGACTCGCTTGATGGCTGGCACGGCGAGCATGACAGCGGCGCAGCAGACGGCGAAAATGGCGGGTAATGCCACCAGGGTGGCGGCGGGACCCCACAGGCTCCACAGCTTCAGCGCCGTGTCGAGGACGGCAACCGTTATGGCGATGAACCCCGCTCCGGGCAGCGTCACTCGAAGAACTTCGAAACATCCGCGCGCCCATTGAGTTTTTCGGTTGGGCCGGAATGTCCGCTCTTCGGCAAACGCTGTACCGCGTTGGCGGCGGGCCAGAAAAATTGGAGGCGAGCCGACCCACGAAGCTCCTCTGATCCCGGTCGCGCGGATGTCCGAAGGTGCGACCGTGAGTACTCCTATGAGCGATTCCCCGGCAAGCTCGATCCCCGCGGGGATGACGGCGTTGTTCCCGACGAACGTGCGCGGGCCAAGTCTGGTAGGTCTCAGATTCAGCCAGCCCGCCTCGATGCGTGCTGCGCCCAGCGAGACCTCGTCGGCTATGGTGCAATCCTCGCCAATTTCGAGCAGATCCGGCGTGGTCACGCTGGCCGTCGAGATTTCAGCGAAGCGGCTAAGCTTCACCCCGAGCGCTCGATACCAGGGTTTGAGGAAAACGGTCGCGTGCAAAGGACCCGCCACGTCCACTCCGAGAGCGAGCAGTTGTTCAACGATCCAGTTCCTCACATAGAACCAGCCGTGGACAGGGTAGGTTCCCTCGCGGGCGCGTCCAATCAAGAGCCATTTGGCGCAAACAGTCAGAATCGTCATCGAGAGGATGAACGACGCCCCGATCAGAGGCAATCCGAGATAAAACAGTGGCTTCGACGGTTCGAGGCGCGTCAGGAGAATGACTCCGGGTAAAAATGCGACGAGTTCCACCAGCGGAAGGCAGCAGACGAGGATGGCATACAGTACCGCCAGGATAATGCGCGATGGAAGTTCACGAGCCGGAGGCGGATTGGCTTCCGACCGCGTATTCCCCAGAGGTTCGGGAGGAGAGCCCGCCCAGGTCTGACCGGCTGCAATGGTTGTGCCGCTCTGGAGCAGCGACAGGTCCTCCAGCCTCGCCGCATCCTCCATGGCGCAATGCGGAGAGACGACGGAACCCGTTCCGACAAAGCAGTGGCGGCCGACAGATATTGGTCCGATTACGAGGTTTCCATCCTCGACAACACAGCCCTGGAGCGATGCGCCCTCGTCAATGCTCGTGCCATCGCCAATCGAAATCAGATCGAACGCTGCCAGCAGATCGGTGGCGATGTGGACGTCCTTCCCCACCCGTGCGCCCAAAAAGCGGAACACGAACGGTAGCAGAGGCGTTCCGCCGAGACGTTTCAGCGGGAGGCTTCGGAACAGCGTTTGAACGAACCACCAGCGAACGTAGTACGCACCCCAAAGGGGATAACGGCCTGGTTTAATGCGGCCAAGCAGTATCCATTTGGCCCCAGTCGCGACCAGGATAAGAGCGGGCAGGAGGGCGAAACCGCTCGCGACCGCCCAAAAGGCCGACTCGCGTGCGGAATGATGAGGCGCCAGAAGGAAGTAGACCAGATAAGGCGCGACCCACTGGACTCCGCGAAAACCGAAGATGAAATAGAAGCTCGCTGTCTGGACTACGCCGGCGAGGAAGTGCCGGAAGCGTGACGTCTTTTCATGCGGTTGCGGGGCAGTCGCAGCCGGCGTTTCCTGCGAGGGCCGGGCGGCGTCGATTGCGGCAGCCAACCGCAAAATACTGGGATTGGCGTAAACGTCCCGCATGGTGACGGACGCGAACCTCGGTTCCTTGCGCAGTTCCGAGACCAGATGCGCGGCAAGAAGCGAATGGCCTCCGAGATCGAGAAAAAAATCGTCGCCGATCGAGACTTCCCGCGGCTGGAAGAGGGCGCTCCAGAGATTCAAAAGCCGGCGTTCCGTTTCAGTCGCAGAACTCCGCTGCTGCCCGTCATTTTCCCGTGCACGCGAATGAGGTGCGGGCAAGGAGTTACGATCGAGCTTGCCATTCGGCAGAAGCGGCAGCTCGGCCAGGGTTTCAATGAGCGACGGCATCATCCATTCGGGAAGCCATCCGCGCAACTGAGAGCGGAGGCATGTTTCGTCGACGGCTCCGGCGTGGCGCGGCACCACGTAACCGACCAGCTGTTCCTCGCCGTGCGGATTTCCGCGCACCGCGCACGCCGCCGCACGCACTCCCTCGGCGCGCAGCAGCGCCGATTCGATCTCGCCGAGTTCAATGCGAAGGCCGCGCAGCTTGACCTGCCCATCGACCCGTCCGATGAACTCGATGTTGCCTTGGCGGTTCATCCGCCCCAGATCTCCGCTGCGATAGATTCGGGCGCTTTGAGCGATGGTGATGAAGCGGTGTCGTGTCTCTTCCCTGAGACCGATATATCCACGGGCGACTCCCGCGCCGCCGATACAGATTTCACCGACCTCGCCCGGAGAAACCGGCCGAAGTTCTTCGTCGAGAAGGTAGACACCATATCCGGAGACGGGCCGACCGATTGTGATTGGACTGCCGGGTGAAAGATTCGCGTACGTCGCGATTATCGTGGTTTCAGTAGGCCCGTAGGTGTTCACAATGCGTCTGCCGGGACGGGCCCATCGTGCGATCAACTGGCGGGAGCACCTCTCGCCGCCCAAAATGAGGAGGCGCAGCGATGGCACTTCGCCTTCCAGCATCGAGAGCAGAGTCGGTACACAGGACAGGACAGTGACTCCGCACTCGGCAAGGCGACGGGAAAGGTCCGGGCCCGCATGCGCCATTTCAGGTGTGGCCGCGACGAGAGTGGCTCCCGCCCGAAAGGCCAGCCAGATTTCCTCCACTGAAAGATCGAAACAGAGTGACGCCCCCTGATATACGCGATCGTCTGATCGCAGGCGAAAAATCTCGCCTTCGGCTCGGACGAGGTGGGCCGCATTGCGATGCTCGACCATCACGCCCTTGGGTCTGCCGGTTGAGCCCGACGTGTAGATTATGTAACAAAGATCCCAGGGGTCTATCGCGTCGTCGCCGGGCGGAAGAGGCTTCGAACTCTCGGCTTCGATCCAGTCGCGATTCGCCTCCAGCTGCGCCGCCGTGAAGACTGCGGCGCGCGAGTCCTCGAGCATCCATGCGATCCGGTCGGCGGGCCACGCGGGATCGATCGGAACATAGGCCGCGCCGGCCTTCAGTATGGCGAGAATCGAAGCGTACGCATCGATCGAGCGAGGAAGCATCATCGCGACGGAATCGCCGTGGTGCACGCCCCTCCGTCGCAAGTAACGAGCCAGTCGGTTGGCGCGGGCATCCAGTTCGCCAAATGTAACCGCATCGGCGCCGAAAACAACGGCCGGTGCGCGGGGCGTCGCTTCGGCCTGCGCCTCGAAGATACGATGCAGGATCAGGCCGGAATTCGCCGACCCGGCCCCTGCGTTTAAAGTCTTGTGCGGGATCGATTGCTCGAGTGAAACCATCAAACGACTGAGTGCGGAGACGCGCGGGGATTTCTCATGCCGCCTGCTCAACCCCGGCATCGCCGTCAACGTACTCCGGCAGGTGAATGGTGAAAGCAGAACCGGCGCCAGGCTGGCTTTCGACCGAGATCCGCCCTCCCATCAACTGGCAGAAGCGCTGGCTGATGGCAAGACCGAGCCCGGTTCCTCCGTGCTTTCGCGTTGCGGAAGAGTCCACCTGGGAGAACGAGTGAAAGAGTTTTCCGAGGTCTTCCGGCGCAATTCCCGGACCCGTATCCCTCACAGTCCAGCACACCCATCGTTTACCGTTGTCTATACGCTCTTCCACGGTTAGAGTCACCGTGCCATTCTCGGTGAATTTGCAGGCGTTGCTCAGCAGGTTCAACAAGCTCTGGCGGAAGCGCATCGGATCCACGTTCGTGGGATAATCGCGGCCGCCGGCTTCCACGATAAATCGATTATTGTTCCTGCGCGCAAGCGGCTCGATCACCGAAAGATCGGCGATCAGCGATTGCGCCGACGTGGGTTGCATGTGCAGGTCCGTGCGCCCGGCCTCGATTCGCGACAAATCGAGGATGTCCTGGATTAGATCGAGCAGGTGGTGCGCGGCAGTTTGAATGTGCTTCAGATCCGATACCGCGGGCTGGTTGCCGGCGGCAGCCGCGTCTTCCTCGAGCAGTTCGCTGTAACCGATGATTGCGTTGAGCGGCGTTCGCAGCTCATGGCTCATGTTGGCGAGAAACGAGCTCTTGGCGCGGCTCGATTCCTCCGCCACCTCCTTGGCGGCCAGGAGATCCTGCTCGACCACCCGGCGCCGCACGATTTCGCTTTCGAGTTCGCTCGTGCGCTCGTGTACCCGCTCCTCGAGCACGTCCTGCGCCTGCTCCAGAGCGATGTCGCGCTGATGGATCTGCGACATCATTTCGTTGAACCGTTCCATCAGTGTGCCCAGTTCGTCATCCGAGGTG
This sequence comes from Terriglobia bacterium, assembly GCA_963788485.1. Lineage (GTDB taxonomy): Bacteria > Acidobacteriota > Terriglobia > Bryobacterales > Bryobacteraceae > BOG-234. Next base: position 6,811 of record CAWBIS010000145.1, on the reverse strand, counting down.
CGGGGTGCCCGGATGGAGTAATCCCGGTTGGCGGAAACCCGGCCTGCAATCGCTGCCAATGCCAGAATCGGGCCCGAGATGAGACGCTGAAGCAGCGACGATATGGCGATCGCCAGCAGAATTGCGCCCACCATGACTCCAGCGCAAATCTGCGCGAGCTGCTGGAGGCGCCGATACATTTCCGCCAGATCGGCCCGCAGCCAGATGAATCCCGCGGTTTCCCCGTCAAGCCGCGACGTTTGAACGACGATGAGCTTGCCGCTTTGGAACGCCGCCCGTTCGCCCCCCGGGACGGACGGACAAAAATGTTGCGCCGCATCGCCGTAAGCCGCCGCGAGGCGGCCATCGCTTCTATAAAGACAAGCCGTGAGCACTCTTGGTTCGGAGTGAAGAACCGCGAGGGTCTCACGAGCTGCGCGATCGTCTCGAAAGGCAAGGGCGGCCGCGCTCGAATCGGCCAGCGTGGCGGACAACGTCACCATTTCCCGTTTCATGATCTGACGATAGGTTCGCCACTCGTAGATCCACAGAGCGAGACAGGCCGCGAACAACGCCAGCGCCGACGTGCCCGCGAAAAGCACAACGAGCTTCTGGTTGAGAGAGCGTTTCCGGAACCAGCGCGGGATCACGGAGTAGCACCTCCTCGTATGGTGGCGATACGAAGCAGCCTGGAACTGATCGACAGGCCGGCCGCCTGGGCCGCGGCGAGATTCACCTCCACCTGGATGTGGTCGTCCTTGACTACCAGACCGATGATTCCCCCCGAGACGGCGAATTTATCGCTTTCGCCGATCGTGAGAATGGGCTGTGTGCCGGTCGCCTGAACGACTGCGATCAGGCGCTTTCGATCGGATCCGCCCACAAAGACGGCATGACACTGATCGATGCCGGCGAAGTCCGCGATTTTCCGAACTAGAACCGGATGGCCGCCGGCGGTCTTTCCTCCCGGCATTTTAGCGACCGTCTTTTCCAGAGCGTTTTCCATGTCGTCGGAGCTCACGATTCCGACAACGAAAGGCGCGGCCGGCTCGCCGGCCTTCGCAGCGGGCCAGTCGACCAGCCTGAAGACATTGGCCAGCATCGCTGCCTTGATCTCGTATTCGTCGGCAACGGGAGTGTCTCCCCGGGTCGCGACGGAAACGGCGCTAAACAGGAGGATCGCTGCGGTTCCGAACCTTTTCGGGCTCATCCGTCTCACCCTATTCACTTTCCGCGACCGGCGTCAGAACCTCCATGCCAGCCTCACGTAAGCGTCCCTCCGGACCAGGGACGACACAATGTAATCCTCGGAAATGAATTCCAGGTGCTCGCGATCGCACAAGTTCCGCACACCCGCGCTGATTTCGCCGCCTTCTCCGAATTTCCGGGCGATACGCAGATCCACCCGTGTGTAGTGAGGGACGGCATAAGACGGAAGACGAGAAACCCAGGAAAAGGTCGTGTCCAGGCTCCATCGGCGGCTGATATCCCAGGCGGAGCGGACATCAAGAGTATTGCGCGGCGTTCTCCAGTACCAGATGGGCGGTTCGCTGAGGGTGTAACCCGGCGAAGCAGCGAGATCCGCGTCCTCGCGGGAATAAGCGGTCTGCAGCCGCCAATGCCGCTCCGGCGTCCACGTTCCGGCGACCTCGATGCCGCGGGTTGTGCCATGCATGCCGTTGACGTATTCCAGAGGCACGACCACCGACGGTCCAGGGGAGTAGACCAGATACGGGTTTTCAATGGCGTTCACCAGCATGCGGCTTCTTTGGTCGAAGAATAAGGCGAGATCGAGCGTGACCTTCTTTGCGACCTGGTGGCGATATCCTGCTTCATAAGCCACGACAACTTCGGGTAAAGCCTGCGGGTTGCCGATTAGTTCTCCCGTCGTCGGCAGGCCGTTTGTCGAAGGCATCTCGTATTGGAACTCGATCTCCCGTTCGATCTGAGACGGTGAGCGCACCGCGCGCGACACCGCGCTCCACAGGGAATAGCGTTTCGCAGGCGCCCACAGCAGACGCACTTGCGGCTCAAAATCGAAATTGTTGCCGGCTGTCGTTCGATATTCTTCCACCCTCCCGCCGGCAGTCAGTGTCAGACGGTCTGGAACCAGCGTGATTTCGTCCTGCGCGAAAAGGCTGAACAGGTTTTCTGCGAAATTTTGATTTCGTTCTATCCCTGCCGAATAATCGGTTCTCATCCGGTATCCGGCGCCCCAGACGAAATCATTGCGCCCGCGCGGATGAATGTGGTGCTGGAAATCGAAATCGGTCGTATTGAGATAGCCGCGGGCCAATACCTCGGCACGGTCCTCACGATCGTAGTAGGCTTCGAACGAAATATCCGACCCGTCGAACTGGTGTTGCCACCGGCCCGTGGCATAGCCGCCGCTGAAGCTGAACGGAGCGACGGCAGCCTCGACGGCGGGAAGCGGAAAGAGGGTATTCCAGGTTTCATGGCCACCGCCGTCATATGCGCCCGCGTCGAGACTGAGAGAATCCCGGTCGCTAGCCTGCCAGTCGAGGCGGAAATCGCCGTGGCCGGAATTCCAGCGGTCCCAGGCAGTTCCGCCAGACTGAGCGATTAAGCCCGGGTGCTCGCAAAACCCGCCGTCCACACGGTACTGAAGGCGGTCGCCGAGCGAATCTCCAAATTGCATCCCGGCTTCGGGAAGGTTTGTCTGGCCCGCTTCGGCCGTAATCAGGACGCCTTTTGAATCGCGCGCTTTCTTCGTCACGATGCTGATCACGCCATCGACCGCGTTGGTGCCCCACATCGTTGCGCCTGCCCCGCGGATCACTTCTATTCGTTCGATCTCATCGAGCGGGACCTGATTCTGGTCCCAGAAGGTTCCGGCAAACAGACTATTGTAGATACTGCGGCCGTCGACCATAACGAGCATCCGGTTGGCGCCACGCCCATTAAATCCGCGCGAACTGATGGCCCAGATGTTGGCGGCGATCTGCGCCACCTGAATTCCGGGAACCATCCTGAGTAACTCGGGAACGCTGGAAACCCCCGACCGCCGAATGTCTTCAGCAGTAATGACGAACACCGCCGCCGCCACCTGAGACAATTTCTGATCCTTGCGGCCGGCGGAGGTCACTTCGACCTGCGTCAGTTGTTCGATACTGAGACCGGCCAGGTCCGGTGTGGCTGTCTGCGAATCGGCTGGCGTCACGGCTGCAGCCGCAATTAACCCGAGGAGGACAAACCATCGTCTATATTGCATGGCGTTCATTCCGTTTGCGCTTCGGTTGCCGTTTGCGCTTCGGTTGCCGTTTGCGCTTCGGTTGCAAGGAGACGTTCGATCGATGCCGAATCGACGGGGCGCGAAAAGTAATATCCCTGCGCGAAGCGGCAACCCATCTCCTTCAGCACCGCGGCGCTCTGTTGATTTTCGATACCCTCAGCGATTACCTCAAGGTGCAGATGGCTTGCCATAAGCAGTATGGTGTGGACCAGTTCTCGTTTATCCGAGTTGCGGCTTCCAATGTCGACGGTAAAGGATCGATCGATCTTGATGGAATCGAATGGAAGCTGATCGAGGTACGACAGGCATGAATAACCGGTCGCGAAATCGTCCAGCTTCAGGCCCACGCCGAGTTTTTTCAGAGACAGCAGAAGGCGGCGCGCTTCTTCGATATTTTCGAGTATGCTGCTTTCCGTAACCTCGAGGTGCAGAGCCGAGGGATCGAGGCCCGTTTCGGCCAGTATCTCTTTGACACGGTTCGCCAGTTCCGGGTCCCGCAGCTGAACGGGGGAAACATTGACGGCCATGTCCAGTTCAGCGCCGGCGGGGCGCGTCCAGTGCTCGCGCCAGCGTTGAATCTGCAGGCAAGCCTCACGGAGCACCCACAAGCCTATTTCGCGGATGAGCCCCGTCTCCTCCGCGAGTGGAATGAATTCTGCGGGCGAGACGAGCCCGCGCACCGGGTGGTTCCAGCGAACCAGGGCTTCAAACCCGCAGATTCTTCCGGTTGCGAGATCGACGCGCGGCTGATAATAAGTCGCGAACTGTCCCTGGCCAAGCGCCATACGAAGATCGCGTTCGAGTTGCAGACGGTTGACCGCGCGATCCCGCATGAGTTCATCGAAAATAACGGCGCGCGCGCGCCCGCTCGCTTTGGCGACGTGCATTGCGGTGTCGGCGTCATGCAGAATAGCCTCGGCGTCCGGATGGTCGTTCCGGAAGATCGCAATTCCGATGCTGGCCGAGGCAAACAGCTCTTCGTTCCCGAAGCGGAATTGAGAGCGCACGGATTTCAGCGCGCGGTCAGCCGTCTCCGATGCGGTGTCAGTGTCCCCGATGCCCTCGATCAGGATCGCGAATTCATCTCCGCCCACCCGTGCAACGGGTGCGGACCCGATCACCTGAGCATGGCCCTCCCGAGTCTCCCAGGCGGCCTCGCAGAGACGGCGGCCGCAGGCTATCAGCAACTGATCCCCGGCGGCGCGGCCGAGGCTATCGTTCAGCAGCTTCATCCGATCGATATTGATCAGCAGAACGGCGAACGGTTGCGAATCCTCGCGGCGCGCCCGGGCCATGGCCTCCTCTACACGCTCGATGAAATGATGGCGGTTGGGCAAATTGGTCAGTTCATCGACGGTCTTTCGCCTGGTGATATCGCATTGCGAACCAGCCATCCGCAAGGGTTCGCCAGCGGCGCTGAACAGGGCCGTTCCTCGCCCTCCCATCCACAGATAACGGCCATCGGCCGCACGCATTCGGTACTCGCATTCAAAGGCCTTTCTCTCCTTCCCGAGATGTCCGGCAAGGGCCAGCCGCAGACCCGGCAGGTCCTGAGGATGAACGCGCGAAAGCCATTCCGAGGGCGAATCGCCAATGGCGTCCGGCGAGAGATCCAGCATCTCCTTCCATCTCGCGGAGTAATGGATCCGGTCCGTTTGAAGATCCCAGTCCCAAAGGCCGTCGAGAGCGGCCCGCGAGGCAAGCGCGTAGCGTTCTTCGCTGTGCCTGCGTGCGGCGTCGGCCTGCTTTCGCGAGAGCTGCGCCCGAATGCGGGCCAGAGCAACGGTGAAATCGACGGGCTTGGTGACGTAGTCGTTCGCCCCCGCATCCAGCGCTTCAGCCACCTTGCCGCTGTCGGAAACGGCGGTTACCATGATGACCGGGAGCTCGGATGCCGAACGGCAGGTCCTGAGCTCGCGCAGCACATCGGTGCCGGATCGCTCCGGCATCATCTGATCCAGCAGGATCAGATCCCACGGCAGCTCGTTGATTTTACGCATCGCCTCGGCGCCGTCGCGCGCGACGTCCACGCAAAACCCGTTGCGCTGGAGCCGGCGGGAAAGCATATCCCGATTCATTTCTTCGTCGTCGACGACCAGCAATCGTTCTTTTCCGTCATTTCCTAGCGGCACGATTGCACCCGCCGGGCCGTCAGTTTGGTGATCCGAGCCGTGAGGCTGGCGAAATCGACAGGCTTGGTTTCGAACGCATCGCACCCTGCGATCAAGGCACGCTCCCGATCGCCGGCCATGGCGTGAGCCGTAAGGGCAATGATCCCGATATCTTTGGTGATCGGGTTTGCCCGCAACATCCGGGTAGCGGTCCAACCGTCGATTTCCGGCAGACTCATGTCCATGAGAATCAGATCCGGAGCCATATCCAGCGCCATTTGCACCCCTTCCCGTCCGGTTCTGGCAAGCGATACCTCCCATCCCCGGCGCACCAGGCGGCGCGACAGCATGTCGCTGTTCATATCGTTGTCCTCAACCAGCAGAATTCTGACCATGCATTTCGTCCCGAACTGCGCTGACCCGCGCTCCGGCGCGTCCAACTATCTATCGACGATTCGTACCAGGGGATTTATAGTTCTGCCGGAATTGCAGAGATAGTGGGTTCAAACTGCGCAGGGTAAATGAAAGGCGTTGGCGGTGCGAGGTCTGTGAGGTTACTTCTTCTTGTCGTCGATGATGTAAATCTTCTCGCCGGGGCCGGCAAGTTTCAACCGCTGGCGAATCTCGATCTCCTGCTCCCGGGGATCGTTCTGCAGGCGCTGAATCCGCTCCTGCTTCTGCTCAATCTCCCGGTGCAGTTGCTCGTTGCCCGCTTCGTATTCGTGAACCTGCCGCCGCTTGTCCAGCAGGCCCGGAATTCCGTTCGGTCCGCGCAACGCGACAAATGCATAAGCAATCCCGCAGAGCACGATTAACGTATAGGCAGCTTTGACGACGGAAATCCTCATTGGGCTGGAGAGATAATAGTAACACCTGGAGCCGAAAATGTTCCACATAAATGGCACATCATGACAGATAAAATTGTTGTATTCAGCACGTGCGCGTCTGCCGAAGAAGCCGAACGCCTGGCGCGCCGTCTCGTGGAAGAGCGTCTCGCCGCCTGCGTCAACGTCATCTCGCCCGTGCGCAGCTTTTATCGGTGGAAAGGCGCCGTGGAAGACGCTGCCGAGTGGCTTCTCGTCATCAAGAGTTCGCGAGGCTTATTCGCATCGCTCAGCGCTACCCTCGAATCCGCGCACTCGTACGAACTGCCCGAGGTCGTCGCCCTTCCCGTAGTCGAAGGCGCGCCCAGTTATCTTTCCTGGATTGAGCGCGAGTTGCAACCCGCGGAGACGACATAGCGGATGCCGGACATTCGCGCCCTGATCTTCGACATGGACGGGGTCATCGTCGATTCGAACCCCTGGCATCGCGTCGCCTGGGTGGAATACAACCGCAGCCTTGGTTTCGAGATGACCGAAGCCATGCAGCAGCGCATGTACGGTAAACGCAACGACGAACTGATCCGCGAATTTTTCGGCGAGCATCTCAGCGACGCCGAAGTCTCGGCGCGCGGCGCAGCCAAAGA
>CAWBIS010000144.1:0-17646 GCA_963788485.1 Terriglobia bacterium | reverse complement strand
TTGGGCTCGTCGGCGCCGCGGCCGCACAGCACAAGGAATTCACTAACTGGCCGGCCGGCACTTCGCCGCGGGAAGTCGGCAGGAAAATCGTCGAGAATATGATCCCGCGATGGATTCCGGCTCAACCTTCGGTCCACTACGCCGAGGATTCCACCTGGTACTCCGCGCTGGAGTTCGCCAAACTGACCAGGGACCAGGCGCTGACCGATGCGCTCATCAAACGCTACGACCCCTGGCGCACCGAACAGGGACAGCAGAAGCTGATCTCCTGGCAGCGCCACGTGGACCACAACATCTTCGGCATCGTGCCGCTCGAGTTGTACATCCGCACTAAGGATCCACAATATCTCGCGCTCGGCAAGAAACTGGCCGACTATCAGTGGGAGAAGACCACGCCGGAGGGGCTCACCGACGAGACGCGCTTCTGGATTGACGACATGTACATGATCACCATCCTCGAGGTGCAGGCGTACCGCGCCACCGGCAATAAGGTCTACCTGGACCGCGCCGCGCTCGAAATGGTGGCCTATCTGGACAAGCTGCAGAAGCCCAACGGACTTTTCTATCACGGGCCCGCATTCCCTTTTTTCTGGGGCCGCGGAAATGGCTGGATAGCGGGCGGCATGTCCGAACTGCTCAGCGATCTGCCGGCAAACCACCCCAAGCGGGCCCGCATCCTGGAGAGCTACCGCACCATGATGGCCACCTTATTGAAGTATCAGGACGCCGACGGCGTGTGGCATCAACTGATCGACCACCCCGAGTCCTACCAGGAAAGTTCCGCCACGGCGATGTTCACATTCGCCATGATCACCGGCGTCAAAAAGGGCTGGCTCAAGGAGAAGGCTTACGCCGAAGCCGCGCGCAAAGGCTGGCTGGGGCTCAACAGTAAGTTCATCGACCAGAACGGTCTGGTCGACAAGGTTTGCGTCGGCACCGGACAGACGAACGACGTGAATTTCTACTTGAACCGTCCAACCGAGAAAGGCAATCCCCACGGCCAGGCGCCCGCTCTGTGGTGCGCCGATGCGCTGTTGCGCAATCGCCAGCGCCAGTGTGCTGCAGGGATGGCTGAACGCAACTCCCGCGGGTTTCGCCTTCGCCTGCAAGGCGCACCAGACCCTGACGCACATCCTGAAGATGAAGGAAGCCGAGAGCTTCACGGAGGTTTTCCTGAAGTCGCTCGAACCTCTGCGCGCGGCGCGGCGGCTGGGCCCGGTTCTCTTCCAGTTTCCGCCGACGTTCAAATGCGATCTGGATCGTCTCGATGCATATCTGCCGCTGTTACCGGCGGACATCCGCTTCGCGTTCGAGTTCCGCCACGCATCGTGGCTGGCCGACTCCGTCTACGAACGGCTTTCAAAGCGCAATATCGCGCTTTGCCTCGCGGAATCCGACAAGCTCGAAGTGCCAAAGATCATGACTGCGGATTTCGGTTATTTTCGCCTGCGCAAAGGCGACTACGCCGATACCGCTCGCCAGGACATCGCGCGCCACGTTCGCGCATTGCTGGAGGACGGCCGGGACGTCTACGTTTATTTCAAGCATGAGGAAGATCCTCACGGGGCGCTTTGGGCCGAAGACCTGCTCCGTCAGTGCTCCGCTGTATCCTGAGCGCCACGGGACAAGGGCGCGTGATCGCGATCGGCGGCCGCGAACCCTTCTACGCCGTCTTGACCTTGCGCGCCGCGCGCTTGCGCTTCGGCTGTTCGGCGACCGCTTCCGTGGATTCTTCCTCGCTCTCCGACCCCGTTGCAGTCGTGGCGGTGTGCGGAGGCTTCCTCGATTCGAGGCTCTTCTTCAGCGCTTCCATGATATCGATCACCGGCGCCACATGCGGTTCCGGCGTCTCGACGACCTTGTGCCCTTCGACCTTGGCATCGATCATCTTCCGCAGATTGTCGCGATAAGTATCGTGATACTTCTCCGGCTCGAATTCCGCCGCCAGCGATTCCACCAGCATTTTGGCCAGATTCATTTCGCGCTCGGAGACCTTGCTCGTATCCGTGCGAAACTCTTCGGTGCGGCGGACTTCATCCGCATAATACATGGTGTGCAGCAGCATGCCCCGCTCGCCCGGACGCACGATCACGATGTGCTCCCGATTGTGCATGGCGATCTTCGCTACGGCGTAGTATTTCGTTTCCTTCAGCGCTTCGAACAATAGCGCGTACGGCTTCTCGCCGCCTTCGTCCGGCGCCATGTAGTAGGAGCTCTCAAGATAAACCGGATCCACGTCGCCGGCCTTGACGAACTCCTGGATCTCCATGACCTTCGCCGTCTTTGGCGCTACCTTCTTGATGTCTTCGTCCTGTATGACGACGTATTTGCCCTTCTCGTATTCGTAGCCCTTCACGATTTCGTCGCGCGGAATCGGCTTATCCTCGGCCTGGCAATAGATCACCTGTTTGATACGGGAGTTGTCGGACTTATGCAGCTGGTTGAAACTCAGGGTCTCACTGCGCGCGGCTGTGAACAAACGTACGGGAAGCGATACCAGTCCGAACGTCAGATGACCTTTCCAAACGCTTGTCGCCATAAAGCCTCCACAACTCCTATCGTATAGCTATAACATGGTAATGCGAACATTTCCAGTTCTTTATGTCGCTCGATGAATACTCCAGAAAGCGCGATTTCACCCAAACGCCCGAGCCGAAGCCAGGCAAGGAAGTTAAAAGCGACCTCCACGGGGGACGTTTTTTCATCCAGCGCCACAATGCCACGCGCCTCCATTACGACTTTCGCCTGGAGATCGACGGCACTCTGAAATCGTGGGCGGTCCCGAAGGGTCCGTCGCTTGATCCGGCCGTAAAGCATCTCGCGGCGATGGTGGAAGACCATCCGCTCGATTACGGCGATTTCGAGGGCAATATCCCCAAAGGCGAGTACGGCGGCGGCAGCGTGATGCTGTGGGATCGCGGCACCTTCGAACTGATCGGAGACGAATCGGGCATGGAGCAGATCGCGCGCGGCGATCTCAAGTTCCGCTTGCATGGCGAAAAGCTCAGCGGAACCTGGGCCATCGTGCACATGAAGAACCGCGGCAAGGGTAACGAGTGGCTCATCATCAAGAAGAAAGACGAAGCCGCGGAGACGCCCTGGGACATTGAGAATCTCGCCTACAGCGTCAAGACCGGCCGCACTCAGGAAGAAATCGCGTCGGATCTGCCCGCCCACAAAAAGGCCGCGCCGCGTAAAAAAAAAGTACCAGCCGTAAGTCCTGAGAAGTTATCCGGAGCAGTCGCGGCGCCCATGCCCGGCTTCTTTGCACCCATGGGGGCCAATCTCACGGATCGTCTGCCCAAAGGCAGCGACTGGATCTTCGAGGTGAAATGGGACGGCGTCCGCGGGCTTCTGTACGTCGACAAGGGCTCGTTGACGATCTATACCCGCAACAACAACCGCTGCGAAAAACAGTATCCCGAGTTACAGGTCCTGCCCCACTATATCGACGCAGAACAGGCCATTCTCGACGGCGAGATCGTGGTGCTGGATGAACGCGGCGTATCGCACTTCGAAATGATCCAGCCGCGCATTCACCTGAAGGACGCTAATGCCGTTGCGAAAATGGCGCAGAAGAATCCGGTTCATCTGTACGTTTTCGATCTGCTCTACCTCAACGGCTTCGACCTGCGCCGCGTGCCGCTGATCGAACGCAAGCGCCTGTTACAGCGGATCGTGAAGCCGTTCCCTCTGCTCCGCGTTTCCGAACACTTTGAAAACGCGGGCGAGGAACTGCTCGACGCGGCGCGCCAGAGCGGGCTCGAAGGCCTGATCGCGAAATGCGCCTCCAGCGTCTATGAATCGCGCCGCAGCCCCAACTGGCTCAAGCTCAAGTTGACGTCCGAACAGGAATTCGTCATAGCCGGTTACACACCGGGCGAACGCGATTACTTCGGATCGCTCGCGCTCGGATTTTACGAAAACGGCAAGCTCAACTATGCGGGGAACGTCGGAACCGGCTTCAATGGCCGGAACCTCGCGGAGCTGTGGTCGCTGCTCGAACCCTTGACCACATCGAAGAATCCATTTGCCAGAGCCGATAAAATTCCGCGCGGCACGGTATGGGTCAAGCCCGAACTGGTGGCGCAAATCAAGTTCGCCAACTGGACCGACGACAAGAAGCTGCGGGCTCCCGTGTATCTCGGCTTGCGCGATGACAAACCGCCTGCGGAAGTGAGCCGCGAAGTCGTCCAGGCGCCCGCCTTTCTGCCCGCGGAGAAGAAGGAAGCGACCGTCGAAATCGACGGGCACAGCCTCAAGTTCACCAACCTCGATAAGATCTACTATCCGGAAGATAGATACACCAAACGGGATCTCCTGAACTACTACGATTCCGTGGCGCCTCTGTTATTACCTTATCTGAAGGACCGTCCGCTCTCGCTCAAGCGTTATCCCAACGGCATTCATGAAGAGTTCTTCTTCCAGAAGAATACGCCTGCCGGCTATCCATCATGGTTGCGCACCGAAACCATTGACAAGATCCGCTATGTGCTGGCAGACGACCGGGCTGCGCTGCTTTATCTCACCAACCTCGGCTGTATCGACCAGAATCCCTGGATGAGCCGCGTCGGGTCGCTCGAAAACCCGGATTACATTCTGATCGACCTCGACCCGCAGCAGTGTGCTTACGACAAGATCGTCGAAGCCGCGCTGCTGGTTAAAACAAAACTCGACGCGATCGGGCTCACCGGTTATCCCAAAACCACCGGTGGAGACGGGATGCACATCTTCATCCCGATCGAGCCGCATTACTCTTATGAACAGGCGCGCACGTTTGCCGAAGTGATCGCACGCATGCTCGCGGCCGAAAAGCCGGCCCTGTTTACCACTCCGCGCGCCGTCGAGAAGCGCGAAAAGGATCGGGTCTATTTCGATTATCTGCAGATCGCCGAAAGCAAGACCATCTCCGCGCCATACGTAGCTCGCGCTTATCCGGGAGCGCCGGTATCCACGCCGCTCTCGTGGGACGAGGTAAAGCCCGGATTACACCCCTCGCAGTTCACCATCGGCAACGCACCCGAACGCTTCGCCCGCGTGGGAGATTTGTTCAGCGGCGTGTTGACGCAGCCGCAAAGTATCGAGAAGGCCTTCGCCGGGCTGCAGAAACTCGTGCGCCGGTAATCCGCATTCAATCACCGCGCCGGCAGTTCGAATACCCAGATCGCCGCGCCCCCGCCGGGAGGATTCTGAATCTCCGGAACCAGCACCGGCCACGTCGCCGCCTGCGCGCCGCCATTGCCCACCACCACGGCAACGTACTGCTTGCCGTTGACGCTGTAGGTCATCGGCGCGGAGCTGGGAACATCGTTCAATCGCGCTTGCCAAAGCACTCTGCCCGAGGCATCGTCATAAGCCTTGATCATGCGGTCGAGCGAGCCGTTGAAGACCACCCCGCCCGCCGTGTCCAGCGCTCCCGAGGTGATGGGCGCGCGCTGCCGGTCGATCCACAACGGCCTCCGCGTCTCCACATCGATCGCCTCCAGACGCCCATAGTTGCCGTCCGTATCCAGCCGCGGCCGTATGGTGAAACGCAGTCCGGAAGTGAGGCCGCCGCGCCCGCCCGGCTGCACCGGAATCAAATCCATGCACGATTCCACCAGCGGCACATACAGCGCGTTCGAAGCCGGATTATAGGAAGCCGGCAGCCAGCTCTTGGCGCCGCCCGCATGCGGACACACCGTCAATGTCTCGCCCTGTCCCGGCATGACTTTCGGATTGATCTTCTTTGCGCCCGTCTTCTCATCCGCCGCCAGAATCACATTCTGAACCCCCAGATCCATCGAGAACGCATATTTCCCGGTCTCCGCATCGAGAGCGTCATAGAACGCTTCTTTGCCGGCAGTCACGACGAGCGTGCGCTCCGAGCCATTCACCGGAAGCCGGATCAACTGGCGTTCAAAAGCCCAGTCGAGATCCCACTGATCGTTCGGCGTGTGCTGGAAATGCCAGACCAGCTTCCCCGTATCCGGATTGATGGCAAGCGTCGTGTCCGTATAGAGCGCGTCGTTTGTAACACCGGGCTGGCTGCTGGGATGAACCAGCGGGCCGGTGTCGTAGGTCTGGGCCGGTCCGAAAAACGCGAGGTTCAGCGCAGGATCGTAACTGCCCGCCGTCCACACGGAAGCGCCATTGCGTTTCTCGAGCGGCAGACCATTCCAGCTGTTCCCGCCGGGTTCGCCCGGCCGCGCAATGCTGGCGAAGCGCCATGCCTCCTTGCCGGTTTCCGCGTCGAACGCGACGATGTAGTTCCCGCCTGGCGCCTGGCCCGCGGTGCCGATCATCACTTTGCCTTTCGCTGCCAACGGCCCCCCGGTAAGCATCATCCGCGGAATCTTGTAGTCGGCGACCTCACTGTCCCAGACCACCTTGCCGGTCTTTACGTCGAGCGCAACCAGGTGAACGTCCGAGGTGCCCAGATAAAGCTTGTCCCCGTAGAGCGCGATGTTGCGTTTCACCGAAGGATTGGCGCCCTGCGGCAGCTTGCGCGAGTACTGCCATAGAAGATCGCCCGTAGCGGCATTCAATGCCTGCACGTTATCGCCGAAGCTGTGGACGAAAATCACGCCATCGTGCACCAGCGGCGTCGATTCATTCGCGCCGCCGGGCAGCGACCAGCTCCACGCCACCTGCAGACCGGCCACGTTCGAACGATCGATCTGGGTGAGCGGACTGAAGCCCTGATCGTCCCAGGTTCGCCGCCACGTCAGCCAGTCGTTGGGCGAGGGATTTCGCAGCATCGCTTCAGTGACCGGAGTAATTTTGTCCAGAGGATTCGCGGACACAGGCGCAGGCGGGAGTGTCGCAAATGGCGAGATCCCGCCACCGGGCCCTTCCCTGCGTCTCGGCGCGGCCCCGGGGATGCTGATGGATGCCAGTTCCCCGGCTTTGGCCGTGACGCCATTCGTCACCAGCAGGAAATCCGTGATCGGCAGGTAGTCGGCGCCGAGCGAATTGGTTCGGCCCGGAGGCATCGCTGTCACTTTCGCGAGCAGCGCATCGCCGGTCCTGCCGCTCCACTTCGCCGCGAACTCCGGACCCTTCAGCGGCGGCGCGAATTGCCCGTCATCCAGATTCTGCCCATGGCACCCCGCGCAATTCCGCGCATAAGCCGTCTTGCCCGGGTCGGCCTGAGACGGATCGAAACGCTGCGTTCCCTGCCCCCACAAGAGACACAACGACGCGAAAATTAAAACAGCACTGGCTCTCATCCGATCCGCAGTGTATCACCGCAAAATGACACAGGGCGGGTTGGTAACCAGCTTGGAAACCCGCGGCGGATTGGCAATCCTTCTGGCCCCGAAGCCGCAATGTATCAACCAAACGGCACGGATACGGAACGGACGGCCCGCAGCTTTCGTTATCCTGCTTATAGTGTCCCAGTACGCGATCGAAACCGACGGTCTTACCAAAGTCTTTCGTGGCCGCTTCTCCGGCCGGGAACTTCGCGCGGTTGACGATATCTCGCTGCGCGTGCCTGTGGGCTCTACTTACGGACTGCTCGGGCCCAATGGCGCAGGCAAGACCACGTTCGTCAAAATGCTGCTCTCCTGCACGCATCCGACGGCCGGCCGCGCCATGGTCTTCGGCCGCGACACGCGAAACCCCGAAGCCCGCCGCCCCATCGGCTACCTGCCGGAGAATCACCGCTTCCCAACCTACATGACGGGTTGGGACATGCTCGATTTCTACGGCGCTCTTTCCGGCATGGATACCGCGGTGCGCCGCAAACGCATTCCCGAACTATTGAACCTGGTTGGCCTCGACTCACGCGCCCACAACCTCCGCCTCGGCAAATATTCCAAAGGCATGCTGCAGCGCGTGGGGCTCGCCCAGGCTCTGATCCACTCACCGCGGCTGCTCGTGCTCGACGAACCCAGCGACGGCGTCGACCCCGTAGGCCGCAAGCAAATTCGCGACGTTCTTCACTCTCTCGAACAGCAGGGAGTGACTATTTTTCTCAACTCGCATCTGCTCGCCGAAGTCGAGCTCTTTTGCCGCGAAGTCGCCATCATTCAGAGAGGAAAGCTGGCGCTCAGCGGGACCGTCCAGGAACTGACCAGCGGCAGCGGCTACCGTCTGGAAGGCCTGCACGTACCGGAGAAGCTCGAAACCGAATTGCGCGCCCGCGCCCGCTCGTTCGCCGCCAACAACGGATCGCTGCAACTTCTCTACGGCACCCGCGAGGAAGCCAACCAGGCGGTCGACCTGCTGCGCGCCGGCGGCTGTGAAATCGAATCGCTGGCGCGCTCGCGCAGCACGCTCGAAGAAGTGTTCATGAGAACGGTGGAAGGCGCTCCGCCGGAAGTTCTGCGGGAGGCCTCAGAGGCAACGGTGTCATGAAAACGACCATAGCGATCATTGTGGATACCTTCCGCGAAGCCTTCGCTCGCCGCATCTTCTGGGGCTTCTTCGGCTGCTGCACTCTGCTGCTCCTTTTCCTGATGTTCATCATGCGCGTGGATGTGGTGCAGGGCGCCGTCGCCACAGTCACGGTCTTCGGTCAGAACACCCGCAGCACAGATCTGCAGCAAATGGTTCCGGGCGCGCAGAGTGTGATTGCCATGATCCTCTACTTCGCGGGCACGGCGCTCGCGTGTTTCGCTTCCGCCGGACTGGTGGCCGCGGTCTTCGAGCAGGGCCGCATCGAGTTGCTGCTTTCGAAGCCGGTCTCGCGCATCCATCTCCTGCTCGGACGCTACGCGGGGAACGTGCTGGTGGTGGCCGCGAATATTCTCTATCTCGTGCTGGGCTCCTGGATCATTTTTGGTCTGAAGACAGGCGTGTGGGGCGTGCGTTTTCCCTTCTCCAGCCTCTGCACAATTTTCATTTTCTCCGTGTTTCTATCCATCATCGTGCTCGTCGGCGTTCTGTGGGACAGCGCCGCCATTGCCATCATGGCGACTTTCGCCACCATGATCATTACCACCATCCTGTCGCAGAAAACCATGCTGGAGCGGCTGCTCGATTCGGAATGGTCCCGCAACGTGCTGCGCGTTCTTTACTACGCGCTGCCGAAGTTCGTCGACGTGAGTATCATCGTCCGGCGCTTGATTCTCAATCAGCCAATCGAAAGCTGGATGCCGGTATGGAGCACGGCGATCTTCGGCGTTGTGGTCCTCGCCCTCGGGCTCTGGCGTTTCGAGCGGAGGAGTTTCTGATGCGTTCGGCCGCCATCGCGTTCGCGCTGGCTTCCATCGCAGCCGCGCAGCCGCCCATAGACAACGTTCTCGAACGTATGGTCCCGCCGGGCTCGACCAGCCTTGTCGGCGCGCGCATGGATCGCATCAAGCAGACCGATTTCTACCGCAAACTCGCCGCCGCCCAGCCGCTCCCGCAGGTCGATGAGTTCGCCCGGCAAACCGGCTTCGATCCCCGTCGCGACGTGCGCGAACTTCTCTATGTGGAAACGGCGCACGGCAGCGTGCTGCTCGCGCGCGGAACCTTCCATCTGAACTCGATATCCCTGAAAGGCGCGCAGAAAACGCGCCACGGCGACTACGAGATTCTGGGCCGCGGTACCGGCGGATTCTGCATTCTCGATTCGACTCTCGCGGCCGCGGGTGATGTTCCGGCCATCGAAGCGGCGCTCGACGAATGGAAATCCGGCACACACACGGCGGCGCAGCCGCTGCTGGCGCGAGCGGCGTCCATCAACCCTCAGGCTCAGTTCTGGGGCGTCTCGACGGGCGTCGGCGGCTTCCTTGCCGACCATCCGCCGAAGGTCGGCCCCGGCATGGATTTCTCGCAGATTTTCCGCAGCCTCAGCGATGCTTCATTCCAGATCGACTTGAGCGCAGGGTTCAAGGCGGAACTGAGGGGCACCGCCGACACCGAAAAGAACGCCATAGGCTTCCGCGACGCCGTGCGTGGCGTCGTCGGCTTCGGACGCCTGCAGGTGCCCGAAAACCAGCCCGAATTGCTGCGAGTCTGGGATGGCATCACCGTGGATCAGCAGGGCCGCTCAATCGCCATCCACGCCGACATCGCCCAGGATCTGTTCGACAAGCTGTTCCGCATGCTGAGCACCGGCCCGGCGGGTCCGGACCGCGTTATCTGACGCAATCCGATTCCGCACGCCGCGCTTGCCATCGCCCTTCTGCAGGGTTCGACAACTCAAGCTCTGACCCTTGCCGCCGGGTGGCCAGCGGCTACTGAAAGGCCCGGCTTCTACTTTCCGGCTTGCACCTGGTCACGGTTGCTGCGCGCCGCCTCCAGCTTTGGATCGAGCGCCAGCGCTTCATCGAATTGCGCGATAGCTTCGGTCTTCTTACCCTGCTGGGCCAGCAGTTCGCCCCACAAATTGTGCAGGCCGGCGTCTTTCGGATAAGTCGAGATCACCTGCCGCAGATTCGTCTCCGCCTCCGTCAGATTGCCCGCTTTGATCAAAGCGAACACCAGATTGTAACGCGCGTTGACGTTGGCCGAATCGAGCCGCAAAGCCATTTCGAACTGCTCCAGCGCTTCCCGCGAGCGGCCGACCCGGGTCAGCGCCGCGCCGAGAATGTTATGCCCCTGCGATTGTCCGGGATCGAGCTTGACGGCCGTTTCAATCGCCGAAAGAGCTCCCTGCGTATCCAGACGCGACATCTTCAACTCGCCCAGATCGAGGTACGAAACGTAATCGTCGGGATATTTTTCCACGCGATGCTGCATGGCCGCTTCTTCCAGTTCGCGCCGGCGGTCTCCGGGTCCGCGCGGCAGCAGCTGCAGCCAGAGATGGCCCATCTCGTCGGTCGCGTTATTGCCCGCTCGCACGCGGCGCGGCGGACTATTCGGATTGCGCGGATTGTCCGCCGAATTGTCGTAGTGGTAACGCATGGAAACCAGCGTTCCTTTGGGCAAAAAGACCGGCTGGCGATAACGGTAGACGGCCTGGCGGTTGAGATCCCAGTCGGGAATGCGAATCAGCCACTGGCGTTTGCCGTCGGGCAGCGTGGCATAGCCTTCCAGCAGTTTCCCCAGATAATGCGCGTGCGGATAAACGGCCAGAACGTCGACATCCATGGGCAGGCGAAAATCGTCCGAGACCAGGAAATCGCGGGCGCCGGCCGGAATGTTCAGCGCGCCATCGTGTTCGAGCTGGATCAATACCGGGAATTGCGTGGGCTTCTTGTCCGTGAAATAAAGTCCGATCGAAGGCTGCACGGTCTCCGGTTTGCCGGAGGGCTGCAGGTGCGCATTCAGGACCAGATCGTTGCCCGGCTGCAGCACCCAGGAAAAGCCGTCAGGCTCGGAGTATGGTGCGCTGCCGGGCTTCCAGAAAAGAAAGTGCCCGGGAGGATCGAAGACGTTGGATTTGATATCGAGGTCCATGCCCGGGAAACCGGCGCCGGACGTTTTTTCCATCCCGCGGCCGGCGTTGGTGCGATCCACGATCAGATTGGCATGATGCACCAGGCGTTTGTCGCCGGGGCGGATCTCGATCGCGCGCACATAGCGGGTCGATGGAATATCCGGAGTGAAGACGAAGTTCCAGAAGACATCGGGGCCATTCGCCGCGAGGGCGAACGGCTGGGAGGCTTTGAGAATCAGGTCGGGCGGACCCAATTGCCAGCCTTCGGTGAACTTCGGCGGCGGCGGCGTTTCGGCGGGATTGCCCTCCGGCATGCCGGCTGCTAACCAATCCGCGATCTGTTTGATCTGGGCATCGGTGAGACGATGATCGTCCTGAAAATCGCCATAGCCCGGCTGAGGCAGCCAGGGCGGCATGAAGCGAAGCCTGGTGACGGCGGCGACCTGCTTTGCGTGCCTGCGAACGTCGTCGTAACTGAGCAGCGAGAAAGGCCCGGATTCGCCCGGCCTATGGCAGGATGCGCAGTTGTTGTAAACAATCGGCGCGATGTCGTGCGCGAAAGTGACCGGGGTTTGAGTCTGCGCGGCGAGAGGAACTACCAGCGCCAGCGTCAGAAGATATCGCATCTTACATGTCAATCATAGCTGCCTTCAACGAACCACCTGCCTCCCTCGACCTCCTGAAAAAACCGGTATAGCGCCCCCGATTCGAGCGCGATGTCCCATTCGTCGCGATTCCAGGCATCCCCGCGCCACCACTCTCCCGAAGTGCGCCACGGACCTTTCGCCATCACCACACGTCCATTCACCGATGGCGAAGCCACCCGCACCGGCTGGTGATTCACCACGATCACCTGCGCATAACGCGGCGGTCGAAAGCGGCGCAGACAGAGCCGCGGGCTCTCGGCGACTGCGATCGGCATCTCTGCCTGAGCTGTCGCCTGGCGCGGCGTAAACGCGCGCATGGAAAACGTATCGGGGCGATGTGTATCCGCCAGCTCGGGTGTTCCCACATGCGCGTCACCCACCAGATGGCGCAAGCGGGCGACGGTCAGTTCCAGCTTCTCCGGTTCGGGCGAGGACGGCACAAACAATCCATGCTGCGTGCGCCGCGGCTTCACCGGTTCGGCCCGCAGATGCACCTTGAGAACCGGCGCAACCGGCGGCGTTCCGCTCAATTCAAGTTGCAGCATTTTGAGGAAAGCCTTCGCATCCAGCATGGGCACGGGCAGGCACAGGTGCGCCCTGTGCTCGGGCGCATTCTCCAGCGTGAGCCGGACGTGGATTTCATTGGTTGCGAGCGAACGTGCCTGCAAACGCCCGCAGACATCGTTCAGCAGGCGCGCGAGGAGGAACATCAGAGGCTCGATCAATTCCACCGGATGTTCCAGTTCCATTTCATCCTCGAATTCGAGCGGATCGACGAGGGGCTGAAGCTGCCGGTAGCCATCGCCCTGCGCGAGGCGCTGCAGATGCACGCCTTCTTCGCCCAGCCGCGCCGCCACGCCGAGCGGCGGTAACGCGGCGAATTGACCCAGCGTGCGGATGCCCCACAGATGCAGCAACTCGGCTGTTTCAGGGCTCGCGCGCAACAGATTAATTGGCAGCGGCGCCAGCACCTCGGCTTCCCTGCCCCGCGCGATGACCGTCACGCCGCGTATACCGAGCGCCGCATGCATGGCGGCGTCGGGATTTGCAGCGATCGCAAGCGAAGCCGGAACGCCCACGCGCCGCTCGATCTCGCGCGCCAGTTGCTCCGGCGGCCCGTATAACGATTCGAGCCCGCGCACGTCGAAAATCACCGTGTCCGGCGGGTTCTCTTCGATATGCGGCGAAAACCCGCGCGCGCATTCGACCGCCAACGGCAGATTTCCCGGCGCATGCAGACAGGCGAACATACCGTTTACCGGATGGCGGAAAATTCCGCCATGTGCGATTGGTAATGTTTGCGGCTCTCCGCCTGGGCGAGTATGCCGCGCAGCAGTTTGCCGATCCAGAGCGGTTTTTTACGCCGCATCTCGATCTGCAGGGCGGAACAGGAGCGGGCATGGATCTGGCGCTCAATGGCCACCAGCGCCGCTCCCGTACGCTCGGCAGCATGCCGCAGACGGAACCAGGACGCCATGGAAATGCGCCGGGCGGCGGCTTCGGGAGTGTCGGCGAGATCCAGCACCACAAGGCCGAATCCGCCCGCATGGATCAGCAGATCGGTGGATTGCAATGCGTGCTGCGCATTGCCGCCGCAATTGACCCACAGGAGGCGATCCAGCGCCACGCCCGCTTCGGCGGCGGATGCGGGATCGAAGGCTCCCTCGACGTCGATCCACGCGCAGCATTCCCCGCGTTGCGTGGCATGCCCGAGCAGCGCGAAAACCAGAGCCGTGCGGCCGGTCGATTCCGCGCCGCAGATTTCCGTCAGCGTACCGCGCGGGATGCCCCCCGCGGTAAGGCGGTCGATGGCGGGGATGCCGGTTGCAAGCTGCGTCCGGTCCGGCCTGCTCCTGACCTCGAACGGAACGTCGAAGCGGGTCTGCAATTCGGATCGGAGGAGTAAAACGGCCGCGCCCATTTTCGCTTTTTATTCGCCTGTACTCTACTTTTGCAGATTTTGGGGCGGGGTGCAACGGGATATACAATGAGGCTCATGCCAGACGATCCGGCAGAGTTGCTCAAAGATGCGCTTTCTCTTCCGCTTGAGGCCCGCGCAACTTTGATCGACTCACTGCTTGAAAGCATTGACGTTGAGGTCGACGACAATGCGGAGGAAACATGGCGAGAAGAGATTCACCGGCGTCTCCGGCAAATTGACAGTGGGACCGTTCGGATAATTGCGTGGGATGATGCGCAGCGCGATCTCCGACTCCGATTGCAGCATTGACAGATCATTGCTGTAGCGCATAGTTGCCGCCGGCCAGGTTATTGGAGAGAGCGGATCTGATCGCTCACCCCGCCGCGGCGCCCCGGCCTCTTGAACGCTTACCCCGCCTTTTCGCGTGCTCGACGATCGCTATCATCAGCAACGACACCGGAATCGGCGCCCAACTCCAGGCCGGCAGAAACAACGACACGATCAGACACGCCACAAACATCCCCACAGTCGAACCCACGCGAATCGTAAGAAAAAGGATTTCGGGACTGTCCACATCCGCCAGCCCCCTCCTCTTTGCATACTCCCATTGCACACTCAGCAGCAGCGCGATCGCGATGTGATTGCCGTAATAAAACAACTGCGACACGGGATGGATCAGAAGATGCGCCATCAGACCCGCCGAGAACGGCAACAGCGCCACCAGCATCAGAAAGATCAGATTCATCCACACAAACGGGCTGTCCGCGTGCCGTATGAAATGAAACAGCAGATGCTGCAGGTACCAGAAACCGCCCGCGATCAGGAATGTCACCACATACGTCATGAACGCCGGCGTCATAGCCAGCAATTGCGCCAGCATGTCCGCATTGGACGAATGATGCATGACCTCGGGAACCTCCAGCTTCAGCACGAGGAGGGTCATGGCAATGGAAAAAACCCCATCGCTCAGCGCTTCGATGCGCGATTTGGTCAGCGTGAAAGAGGAAGGCATGGGCTGCCTTCGGGATTACTTGTCGCCTCTGCGAGGTCCGCGGCCGCGCCCCGCGCCGGTGCCCGCCTTTGCGCCTTGCGCAACCAGGAAATCGACCACGCTTTGGTATCGTTCCGCTCTGGCCGCGTCGAGAGCCGTGCGGCCGTCCGTGTCGGGGAGGTTGACATCGGCGCCCAGTTCGACAGCCAGCTTGACTGTCTCGAGCATCAGCGGCTCGCGTTCATTGCGGGGGATCTCAACCCACGGACTGACGCGCAGGATTCCCGTCGCCGCCGCCACCGCGTTCACCGTCTCTTTCCGTTCCACCTGGCCGAAGCCCTGCTCGGCGATATAGTCGGCATGGTGCACAAACTTCGGATCCGCGCCATGCTTGACCAGAAGCCGCATCACGTCGGGCTCGGTGAAGCGCGCGGCCAGCCAGTAAGGCGTCGCGCCAATGAGCGATGGATCGAAATACCAGTCGTCCGATGAACGGCGGGTCGGCGTCCAGGTTTTGAGAGGCGTGTTGGGATTCGCGCCGTGATCGAGCAGCGCGGTTACCATCTCCGGATCCCGGCGCATGATCGCTTCGTGGAGCGCGGTAAATCCAGGACCCTCCGCATTGGGATTGGCATCCTTCTGCAGCAGAAACCTGACGAGATCGTCAAACCCGGAGTGCTCGGCCAGCGTGGTAGCGCTGACGCCCCAGGCATCGGTGTCGTTCACATTGGCCCCGGCAGCCACCAGGAGTTTCGCTGAGTCGAGATCGCCCACGCGCGCCGCGAACATCAGCGCCGTCTCGCGGCCATGCGGGATAGATTTGTTGTATCCGAGATAACCGTGCGGCGGCACGGCCATCACTTCGCTCCAGACGTCCGATTTCAATTGGATATCGGCATGGTGTGCCAGCAGCAACTTCACCACATCAGGATGCTTCTGCGCGACGGCCCACATGAGCGCCGTCTGGCCGCGCGAGCCATGTGTGTTCGGGTTCGCGCCTTTCGCCAGCAATGCTTCGACGACATCGGGATAGCCGGAACGCGCCCCTGCCATCAGCGGCGTTTCGCCCGAGAGAAGCGCCGCATTCGGATTCGCGCCCGCCTGAAGCAGTCTGCGCACCATGGCCGCACTTCCGTTCTCGGCGGCGGGCCATAGCGGGGTTGCGCCCAGATCGTTCGCCGCGTTCACTTTGGCGCCGGCGCGAAGCAGCAGGTCGGCGCATTCCAGATCGTCGCGATAGCTGGCCCAGAGAAGCGCCGTCGCGCCATCCGGCGCCGTGGCGTTGACGTCCGCCTTCTTTTGAATCAACGCGCGCAACGCGACCTTGTCGCCGTTTTTGGCGGCGTCAATTACCGACGGATGCGAGCCGTCGACGCCCAGGACGAGCAACGCCAGCCCGACCGGAATCAGGCGCGGCCATGGGGTCGGCATCAGACTTCCGGTAACGTGTCGATGGGAAGTTTGGCGGTGCTGCCGCCAACCTTCTCGACCGGATAATCCATCTTGTCCATGATCGTGAGCAGCAGATTCGCGGACGATGGTTTGTTCGTGTATTTAAGATGCCGGCCGCCCTTGATCTTGCCGGCGTGGCCGCCAACCAGCATCAGCGGCAGGTTATCGCCGGAATGCGCATTGCTGTTGGAAATGCCCGCGCCGTACAGAATCGTGATGTTGTCGAGGAGCGAACCATCGCCATCCGGCGTCTTGCGCAGTTTATCCAGATACTGCGAAAAGAGCTTGGAGTGATACGTGTTGATCTTCGACATCCTCTCCACCAGTTCGGGAATGTTGTTGTGGTGCGAGAGCGGATGGTGCGCGTCGGGCACGCCGATCTGCGGGTAAGGCCGCGGGCTCTGCTCCTTGCTGATCATGAACGAAATCACGCGCGTCAGATCGGACTGGAAGGCGAGGACCTGAAGGTCCATCATCAGCGCCAGGTGATCTTCGAAAACCGGCGGCGCGCCCAGCGGCTGTCCCAGCGCGGGCAGCTCGACGCTGCTCTGCTTTTCCGCCATCTGAATGCGGCGCTCGACGTCGCGCACGGCGTCGGTATATTCGTTGACTTTACTCTGATCGCCGGGGCCGAGTTCTTTCCTGAGATCCGCCAGCTTGCCCGTAACCGAATCGAGAATGCTCTCCTCCTGGCGGAGCCTGCGTTCGCGAGCGCCGCGATTGGTGCTGCCGGAATCGCCGAACAGAGTCTCGAACACCACGCGCGGATTCCACTCCATCGGCAGCGGCTGCGTGGGGCTGGCCCAGGCCAGCGTATCCAGATAGGCGCAGCTCAGATTGCCGGTGCAGGCGCCGGCGTTGGCGGGCAGGTCCATCGAGACTTCAAGCGACGCGAGTTGGGTATCTTTGGCGAAGTGGCGGCCAAGCAACTGGTCGATCGAGACATCGGCGATGATTTCGATTTCGTTGTGCCCGCCGCGGGGCGTACCTGTGAGAAACGATCCGGAAGCGCCCGCGTGAATGTAATTCCAGCTCGCTTTAATGCCGGACAGGACGAGCATCTGGTCCTTGTACGCGGCGAGCGGCTGCATGATGGGGGAGAGTTCGAACGCGGCGCCTTCACCCTTCGGCGTCCAGTATTCCATCGCCATGCCGTTGGGCGTGTAGAAGGCCTGGAAGCGATGCGGGCGCGTGGTCGCTGCGCGAAGCGGCGGAAGCATGGCGTCGAGAAACGGCAGCGCCATCGTCGTGCCGATTCCTTTCAGGACCGTTCGTCGCGGCAGCGATTTATGCAGATAGGCCATGGATTCGTCGACTCCTCTACCTGTTACATCTTATC
>CAWBIS010000143.1:0-40154 GCA_963788485.1 Terriglobia bacterium | reverse complement strand
CGGCAAGCGTATCGCGACCGAGCCCGCTGTGTCGCCGCGACACACTACGTTGTTTCCGGATGCGGCAACTCGTGGAATACAAAGGCGCTTTCCTGGGCGTTCGATTGCGAGAGTGCGAGATGTATGCGATTGCTCCTCGTGGCTACGATCGCCGTCGGTTCCCTGCGGGCAGCAGCCCCGGTACAGCAGTTCTCCCCGCATTTTCCGGATCTGAACTCCCAGGATGTGCCGAGGGCTCTGGCTGCCGATGCATCGGGAGATTTTTTCATTGTGTCCACGTCCGCAAAGACGCCGACGAGCACGAATATTCACGTCACAAAGACCGACAGCGCAGGCAACGCGATCGCGGTGTTCGATTTCGGTGGTTCGGGCGTGGACACGCCTGAAGCCGCCACTGTCGATTCCCAGGGAAATCTGATCATCGCAGGCGGAACGACTTCTGCCGACTTCCCCCTCGCTTCCGCGCTGCAGAGTTCGGGCTCGATCTTCGTCACCAGGATCGATGGCCAGCTTCAGGGAATTCTTTTTTCGACACTGCTCGGCGGCGCAACGGGAAGTTTCGCATCCGCGGTCGCTGTCGACCCGGAGGCAGACATCTACGTAACCGGCGTGGTCAGCGTAGGCTCCACGCCGGCATTTACGACGACCCCAGGTGCGTTCCAGCCGTCTCCTCCGGTGGCTCAGGAAGCAGCGAACGGGATCGTAGTCGTCAATCAGAGCGGATTCATCGCGGAAATCTCGGCGACCAACCAGCTGCTCTTCTCCACGTATTTTGGAGGTGGAGCGGTCACGATTGATGGATCTCTGCCCTGTGTTCCGCTTTTCCTGTGCCTTACCGCCAACGTCTTTACCGCTCCCGCGGCCATCGCGGTTGATTCAGCCGGCGCAATCGTGGTCGCCGGCAACACGGATTCGAGCAATTTGCCGGTCACCGCGGACGCTTTCCTGCAGCAGTGTAATTGCACGGATGACTCCGCGGCGGCGTTTGCAGCGAAGCTCGCGCCGGGCGGAAGCCAGTTAGTCTGGGGTAGCTACATTGCGCTCCCTTCCGGTGCGGCTGCCAATATGGCGACGGTGACAATCACCGCCATGGCGCTCGACAGCGGCGGAAATGTGATTCTGGCCGGAGATTCGTTGCAGGGGCTGCCGGTTACGGCGAACGCGGTAGAAGCGGCATATCCAACGTCAACAGCCCTCGCCGCCGGATTTGTCGCGAAGCTCGACGCGTCGGGGAGCAAACTGCTGTTCGCCACATATTTCGGCGACGATGAAGAGACCTCGACTTCGAACGGGCCCGTGGCAACCGCAGTTGACGCAGCCGGTACCATCTGGCTCGCGGGGAGTTCGGCTCCTTCCGCGATGCCCACTCCTTCCGGTGCTCCTCTGATCGGCACCAATTACATCGCCGGTCTCTCACCCGACGGCTCCAGTCTGATTTCGTTCTTCACCGCTCCGAACGGCGCGGCAAACAGCAGTCTCGCGGTCACGGACCAGGGCACTGTCGCCGATCTGGGCACGTCGGGAGAGCTTCTGATCTCGTCCATTGCCGTGGCGCCCTCCCTCATGGGCATCGTGGAACTGGATGCGAACACCGTGGCATCCGCGCTCTGCGGGCGCGAGCTCGTTTCGCTCTATGGGTTCGGTATCGGGCCTGCGTCAGGCATCGTCGCACCGATCGCGGACAACACGATCAACCGGTCGCTCGACGGCTATCAGGTTTTATTCAACGGTGTTCCGGGGGCTATTCTCTACGCCGGCCCCACACAAATCGACACAATTCTGCCGAGCGCGGTCGCGGCCGCTCAGACTGTGAATGTTCAAATCGTAACGCCCTCTGGCACGATTAACGGTCCGATTCTGCCGGTTCACACCGCGGCGCCGCAGGTTTATACCAACGGACCGACCTACGCCTTTGCGATCAACCAGGACGGCACGGTTAATTCAGCAACCAACCGGGCTCAACCCGGCTCAATCGTGAGCATCTGGATGACCGGCGGAGGAGCGGTGGCAGATACACCCGACAATCAGATCAACACGGCGCTGAATCCTAACCCTTATCCGATTTCGCTGTTCAGCGGAACCGCCGGCGGGGGGACCGTACCACTCACGGTAACTTATGAAGGCGATGCCCCGGAGATGCCGAGCGGCGCCATACAGGTCAACTTCCAGCTGCCGGGAACGTCCGAAGCGAACGGTTTTCCGTTAATTCTCCAGGTTGGCACGCAGGTGACGCAGTTTTTTGTTCAGGCAATCGACTAATTCTGCGCCGCAGCGACACGCGCGGGCGACCGAAAGCACACAAGAGTTCCACCACGCGCTCTGCCTGCTTTACAACCCGGATGCGTGGGAACGCGACTCCAGAGTTCCGGCATCGGCAATTCCTTTTGCGCTGATGACTGGTTCATCCTGAGTTCGAATAGCGTTCGCAAGTTCGCTCGCTACCTCGTGAGCATAAATCAGAAAGTGATGACCCGCGAGCAGAATCATCGAGCCCATCCAAAGCTTGGCCGGGTTGTTGATGTAGTTGCGCAAAACGCACCAGAGGAACTTCCAGTACGCGGGTCGATAGTTGGAACGGAAGCCCTGCATCCACATGGATCGAGCGAGTAATCGCAGGTTATAAGACATGGGCAAATCCGGCGGCCTTTGCGTGGCACGCGTATTCCAGAGCTGGAGCGACCGGATGGCCCGGCGAAAATAAGCTTCGGGAGTGTAGAGATCGAACAACAGTCCGCTGAGACCCTGCAGCAGCACGGGCAAGGGCATGACAGTGCGGAAGTTCGGCGCACTGAAGTTGGACGTCCCCTCGCTGTCCTCGAAAAGCCGGCCTTCCTTTTTCATCCGGTCGTACAGAGGCGTGGTCGGCGGAGCCTGGAGCAAGCCGGCCATTGCCCACGTGATGCCGGCGCGTTCGATGAATTCGCGTTGTCTTTCGAAGATCGTTTCATCGTCGGAATCGAATCCCACGATAAAACCGCCGAGAACCCAAAGCCCGCTTTCCTGAATGGCCCGGATCTGTTCCAGATTGTCCCTGCGAAGATTCTGGAACTTTTTGGTCGATTTCAGAGCTTCGGCCGACGGCGATTCAATACCGAGGAAGACGTACATGAAGTTGGCCTCGACCATGGCGGCCATCAGTTCGGGACGGTCCGCCAGATCGACCGAGGCTTCGGTGTAGAACGAGAAGACGCGGTGGTTCCGTTCTCCCCAGGCGGCCAGAGCGCGGGCCAGCTCCAGGGCATTTTTCGAATTGCCGATGAAATTGTCGTCGACGATGAAAACCTCGTTGCGCCAGCCGAGCGCGCGCAGAGTATCCAGTTCGGCAATCAGTTGCGCCGGCGATTTAACGCGCGGCCTGCGCCCATAAATAGTGATGATGTCGCAGAATTCGCATTGGAAGGGACACCCTCGCGAGAACTGAACGGGCATCGACGTATACATACCGCGGCGGAGCAGATCGAACCGGGGGATCGGGCTCTGCGACATGTCGGGCTTCTCCGCCACGCGATAGAGACGGCGAGCTGTACCCGTTTCGAGCTCGACGGCGATGGCGGCGAAGACCTCCTCGGCCTCGCCCGCGAGCACGTGATCCGCCAGTGGCAGGAGCCTTTCGGGTTCACTCGAAGCCCAGGGGCCGCCGATGAAAGTTCGCTTGCCAAATGAACGGGCCTTCGCCAGCACCGCTTGCGTGTCCACGCGCTGGGCATGCATGGAGCTGACCATGACGAGGTCGGCCCAACGGTAATCGTCGTCGCCGGTTTCGTCGAAAGCATGATCGAGCAGGCGCAGCGACCAGGACGGCGGACACAGCGCCGCGACCGTGATCAATCCGAGGGGTGGCGTCATCGCCGCCTCAGGCAGCATCTGAAGGACGCCCTCGAACCCCCAGAACGAAGGCGGAAATTTCGGCCAGATCAAAAGCACATTCAGCTTCGAGCCAAGCGGGGGCAAAAAATCGGTCGCCAGTTCATCCTGCAGGATCGGGAACAGAGGCATTATGCTATTCTCCACCCTCCCGCGCAGGAATGCGGGTTTGGGTAAGCTGTGGTACGTGCCGGCGCCGCTCGAATGCCGCCGATATTGGCGGACATCGCGAGGGTTTTCGCTGCCGAGGAAGCTCGGCTGCGGACTGTCAACCTTACAATGGTCCATGCATCCTTATATCCGCTTTGCCACCGACAAACGGCCGGAAATGGTTCTGGCGCTGAAGCAGATGGTGGAGTGCGAATCGCCCAGCGACTCGCCGGCGGATGTGAATCGGTTTGTCGACCTGCTCGTTGAGCGAACAAAGGATATTGCATCCGCGAAGGTCGTAAAGACGAAAGGCGCCGGGAATCATCTGCGCCTGGAATTCAAGCTCCCGGGCCGGAGGAAGACTGGCTCAATCCTGGGCCTCGGGCATTCGGATACCGTCTGGCCGTCGGGAACATTGAAGAGCATGCCGTTCCGGCAGGCCGCGGGAAGATTGTGGGGGCCCGGAGTGTTGGATATGAAGTCCGGCCTGGTGCTCTTCGAGTATGCGATTCGGAGCCTGCGGGAGTCGGACGTCCCCGTGAATCGCAAAGTCTTCCTGTTGATCGTTTCGGACGAGGAGATCGGCAGCAGGACGTCGCGCGCCCTTACCGAAGCGGAAGCGAAGCGCAGCGACTGCGTTCTTGTGCTGGAACCGGGCCATGGTCTGGCGGGAAGGCTGAAGACAGCCCGGAAAGGAGTCGGGAACTACAGCGTGTGGGTCGCAGGGAAGCCGTCGCACGCCGGTACCGATTTTGCAGGCGGCGCAAGCGCCATCCTGGAAGCAGCTCACCAGGTGCAAAAAATGGCGGGCTGGACCGATCTCGCTCGCGGCATCACCGTGAATCCGGGAGTGATCAGCGGTGGCACGCGCAGGAATGTGATTGCCGCCGAGGCCCGCATAGACGTAGACGTGCGGGCGGCTCGCATCAGGGATTTCAATTCCGTAGATCGCAGGTTTCGCTCCCTTCGGCCCGTGAACAAGAGATGCAGCCTGCGCATCGAAGGAGGAATGAATCGGCCCCCGATGGAGCGCACCAGAACAATTGCGGAACTGTTTGCCCGGGCCCGCAAAATCGGCGCGGAGCTGGGGTTGGATTTGGAAGAGTCTTTATCCGACGGCGGCTCCGACGGCAGCTTTACCGCTGCCCTGGGAATTCCCACGCTCGATGGACTGGGTGGAATCGGCGAAGGCGCCCATGCCGCGAATGAAAGCGTACTTCTCGATTGCCTTCCGGCTCGCACGGCCCTGCTGGCGGGATTGCTGGCGGCCTTGTAGCCGGCATTTCAGCGATCGATCCGCCGGCAACCGCCCGGTTTCGGAGCATTCGTTTCAATTCCCGCCGCACTCTGATTCAAACCCGTTTACCGCCGGATTCGGCGCTCCCGCGCCGGGTTTAAGGTTCGTCATCGTTTAGTGCTCCGACTCCCGGCAAAAGTCGTGTTAGAACCACAAGAACGGATCAGCGCAATGAGCGTAATCAAGACACTGATCGTGGATGACGAGCCAATCGCCCGTAGAATTCTTCGCGAGGAACTGGAGCAGCTCGACAACATCGCCATTGCCGGCGAGGCCGAGGATGGCGTGAGCGCTCTCGCCTCGATACGCGAACTACGCCCGGACCTTGTTTTTCTCGACCTGCAGATGCCCGGCCTCGGCGGCTTCGAAGTCGTACGGCGCCTCCGCACGGGCTCGCATATCCCCGTGATCGTGATCGTCACCGCCTGGGATCAGTACGCCATTCAGGCGTTTGAATCGGGCGCCATCGATTATCTGTTGAAGCCGGTCAGCCAGGACCGGCTGGCGCTGGCGATCGATCGGGTCACGAGGATTTGCAGGAACCCGGCCGCCGCCGCGGAACAGTTCGCAAACCTGCGGGAAATCGCCGAGCCCCCACAAGCCAGGCCCGTTCGCCGAATCGTGGCGAAATCGGGAGACGAATACCTCCTGCTCAACGTCGAGGAAGTCTTCGCTTTTGAGGCCGAAGCCGATGTCGTCTGGATTATCACCGCGAAGAGGCGCTACATGGCGACGCAAACGCTGAAAACGCTGCAGGAGAAACTGCGCGACACGAGTTTCCGGCGCATTCACCGCAATGCCCTGGTCAACATAGACCACATTCGCAAGATGAGCACATTGACCAGCCAGCGCTGGCTGGTTACGCTCAGCAACGATCAGGAGTACGTTGTCAGCAAGCGCCAGGCCAGCACGGTCCGCGGGCTTCTCACGCTCTGACCTCTGCCGCGGCGGTTCGCGAGAAAGCAGCCCGTCCGGTCACGCCGCAACTTCACCCGCTCACGGATGAATTCCTTTCGGTCGCGCAACAAACCTCGGAATTCTGCGGTTCGCCATGCAGAATGTCACGTATGATCAGACTCGCGTCCGCTTCCCGCTCAGGTTCGCTCTTTCTCGCCCTTGTCGGCTTAGTGCTTCTTACCGTCCCATCTCAGGCTCCGGCTCAATCGGTGAGCGCCGGTTCGGGAACCGTTCGTGGATCGGTAACGGACCCCTCGGGCGCCGTGATCAGCGGCGCAAGCGTCCGGATCCAGAATCCCGTCTCCGGCTATGACAGGAGCGTCGCCAGCGACGCGCAGGGGAACTTCGAATTCGACAACGTTCCTTACAACAACTATCACCTCAGCGCCACCGCAAGCGGATTTCAGGGAAGCGAACAGGACATCAATGTGCGTTCTCAGCTCCCGGTCGAAGCGAAGTTCGCCATGGCGCTGGGCACGGCCAAAACCAGCGTCACCGTGACGGAAGCCGTCGATCTCCTCGAAACGGATCCAAATACTCATACGGACGTGGATCGGGGACTTTTCGATAAGCTGCCCCTCGAAAGCAACTCTTCGGAACTCAGTTCTCTGGTGACTCTGGCTACGCCGGGGGTGGCGGCCGACTCCAACGGTCTTTTCCACGGCCTCGGCGATCACGCTTCGAACTCTTTCTCCATTGACGGCCAACCGATCACGGACCAGCAAAGCAAGGTTTTCTCGAATCAACTGCCCGTTGACGCCGTTCAGTCGATGCAGGTCATCGAAGGCGCGCCCCCGGCGGATTTTGGCGGCAAAACCAGCCTGGTCATCGTAGCCACCACTCGATCCGGGCTCGGCATTACCACCCCTCACGGCGATGTCACGGCTTCTTACGGCACCTTCGGCACGTCCACTGAAGGCTTCGATCTTTCCTACGGCCAGCAGAAATGGGGAAACTTTATCTCCCTCAACGGTCTGGACACGGGCCGCTTCCTCGACGGTCCGGAGTATCAGGTCTTCCACGACCATGGCAACGAGGAAAACGCATTCGACCGTTTCGATTACAAACCCACCAGCGCGGATCAGTTGAGCTTCAATTTCCAGTTCACCCGCTCGTGGTTTCAGACCCCGAACAGTTACGACGCGCAGAACGCGACGGCCTGGAACGGCCTCGTGGTCGACAACGGCGGCCTTGGCCCCAATGGGTTACCCGTAGGCAGCGAGGATCAGCGGTCGAAGATCAGAACGTTTAACATTGCGCCGGTCTGGACCCGCATTCTCAATCCCAACGCGGTGTTCACGTTCGGCGGCTGGGCGCGCCAGGATCAATATAACTATTATCCGAGCGCTGACCCCTTCGCCGATTTCACGCCCGATCTGCAGTCCGCGACAGAGGGCCAGAATCGCCGCTTGACCAACGTCGGCGTCCGCAGCAGCGTGTCTTACGTGAAGGGCATCCACAACGTGAAGATCGGCGCTCAATACGAGCACACCTTTCTCACGGAGCGGGACAGTTTCGGTCTGGTCGATCCCACGGCGAACGCGCCCTGTTTAAATTCCGACGGCAGCCCGGACACGGATCCCACGCTCACCGATCCGAACGCCTGCCCGGGCGGAGCCGCGAATCAGAATCCGAACTTCATTCCGATTCTCGCCTGTTACGATCTCACCCGGACGGCGGCCTTGCCCGCTTCCGATGGCTGCCCGTTCAGCACCAGCAGAAACTACTCCTATTACGGCCATGCCGATATCAAGGAATTCGCCTTTTACGCCATGGACAATATCACTCTCCATAACTGGACCTTCAACCTCGGTCTGCGCGTCGACGCTTATAACGGCATTACCAGCGCGGCACAGGGAGAACCGCGCCTCGGCATCGCCTACAATCTGAAGCCGACCAACACGGTGTTCCGGGTCTCCTACGCGCGAACGATGGAAAGCCCGTTCAATGAGAACCTGGTTCTCGCGAGCCTGGGGTGCAACGATCCGGTGATCGTCGCATTTCAGTCGTTCGTGGCCGGAGGCGCTTGCGTGACGACGACTCCCTTGAGCCCCGGTCACCGCAATGAGTTCCACGCGGGTCTTGAGCAGGCGTTCGGGAAATACCTGGTAATCGATGGTGAGTACATCTGGAAATACACGCACAAGGCCTTCGACTTCAGCGTGCTCGGCAACACCCCGATCACCTACCCGATCGAATGGACCAGTTCGAAAATACCGGGATATGCAATCCGCGCCACTGTTCCGAACTTCCATGGCTTGACCGCGTTTATGGTGACGTCCAGCGTGGCGGCGCGCTTCTTCGGCCCGCAGATCGCCGGTATTGGCGCGACGCCGGGCTCGATCAGCGTGTTCCGCATCGACCACGACGAGCTCTTCAACGCGACCGGGCACCTGCAATACCAGCCGCCCTCGAAGAGAGCCCCCTGGTTGAGCTTCAACTGGCGATACGACAGCGGCCTCGTGGCCGGGCCGGTGCCGTGCGCGGGAGGCGAGGATTGCGCCAACGGGCCCAATGGAACCGGCACCGTGGTGGACGTCTCCAACCTCACGCCCGATCAGCAGTTCGAAGGCGGACTCTACTGCGGAACGGTCCACGCGACCCCGACCACTCCGATCAGTCCGACCGGCCTCTGTCCGGCAAACATGTATGGATCCACGCTGGTGTCGATTCCGGCTGCCGGCACGGAGGACGACGATCATAACCCGCCCCGCATTCAACCACGCAATCTGTTCGACGTTGGCGTGGGCCACGACAACCTGTTCCAGGGCGACAGATACAAATGGAGCGCCCGTCTCACCGTCATCAACCTGACGAACAAGGAAGCTCTTTACAATTTTCTGTCAACCTTCAGCGGAACCCATTACGTTTCGCCGCGCGCGATTACCGCAACGCTCGGGTTCCATTTTTAAGCAGGGCGGATTTTTAAGCGGGGCGGATCGGACAGTCCGCCCCGCAACAGTCAGTCGAGGACCTTCAGGGGTGATGAAGGCGAAGACGGAATCTTCGTCGGAATCACCCGAGACTTTGCCCGGAACCGTCTTCAGTCCTGCCATGAAGTGTGTCCCGATGTGTGGAGATCGACGCTTTTGAACCGGCGCCGGAAAATTCGGGTACGAACGCTATTATGTAGCAACGGCCACCGCATTGATGCCAGTCGACGTTCTACTTTTTGGGGCGCATCCGGACGACGTCGAGTGGGCGATCGGCGGTACTGCGCTGCGGCTTCGCGATCAGGGAATCTCCTTCGCTCTGGTGGATCTGACGAACGGCGAAATGGGTTCGCGCGGGACGGTGGCTGA
Source organism: Terriglobia bacterium (assembly GCA_963788485.1). Lineage (GTDB taxonomy): Bacteria > Acidobacteriota > Terriglobia > Bryobacterales > Bryobacteraceae > BOG-234. The sequence continues at coordinate 30,584 of CAWBIS010000143.1, read as the reverse complement.
ACGGAAAATCGAAGCCACGCGCGCGGCCGAGTTCCTCGGCGCGAGTGCGCGGGAGAATCTGAATTTGCCCGATTGCGGGCTGGAGGATTCGCCGGCGAACCGGCGGCTGATCGCTGGTGTGGTGCGGCGGTTTCGTCCAAAAATCGTTCTCGCTCCGCTGTGGGAGGACCGCCATCCGGACCACGCAGCCGCCGGACTGATGGTGCGGAATGCGCAGCTTTATTGCCAGCTGAAGAATCTCGAAGATCCCAACCCACCGCATAAGGCCGGGGCTTTTTTGTTCTATCCGATCCATAAATTTCAGCAGCCTTCGTTTGTGATCGACACCTCCGATGTGTTTGCGCGCAAGCTGGAACTGCTGCGGATCTTCGATTCGCAGTTCGCGGATCACGTGGGCGATTTTCTTTTCCGGCTGGAATCGCGGGACCGGTATTTCGGCCTGTCGGCGGGCGTGCCGTATGGCGAGGCGCTCGTGCTCGAGTCGCCCTTGCGCCTGAGCGGCCTCCATGAGGTGCTTTCACTGCTGCGATGAAATTCAAACGGGTTTTAGGGAAAGCCTTGCTCGCTCTGGCCGGGTTTACCGCGGTGCTTTACGGCTGCGATTATGTCTATGCGCGATTCCGGCCGGCGACGTTCGCCGACGTCCAGATCGATCGCTTCCTTGAGATCGCCGAGCACTTCAACCGGGTCGGTTATGAACGCACCACTCCGGTGACGGAGCGGTGCATTTATTCGATCTTTCCGCACTTCGGGAATGCGCCCTGCTGGTATCTCATGCGGCACACAGTGCGGTTCGTGAAGATCGGTTGACGCGCCCCGCTACGCGCGGGCTTTCAGTTCGTTCAGCAGGCGCTCGACCTGGTCCTGCTTTTCCAGAGCGGCGAAGCGATCCTCGATGCTGGCTTCGCTTTCGCCCAGCAATTCCGCCCTGGCCTGACCCAGCGCTTCGGCTCGATTCACTTTGTCGCTCATGCGATCCCAGGCGTGCGAAGCCGAGTTGGCGTTGAAGTTCGAATGCGCCTCCGACGCGTGCTTCGCCGCTCGGGCGCGCCGGTGCTTCGCCAGCACGAGTTCGCTCCTGGCGCGCGCTTCGGAGAGCTTGCCTTCGAGCTGGAGCAGAGCCGATTTCAAATTGTCGACCTGCGCCTTCTGATCGCCGATCTGCGCGGTGAAACTGGCCGCCAGTTTACCGGTTTCGAGCGATCGCTCGATGGCTGCGCGCGCCAGGTCGTCCTGCTTCTTGCCCACGGCAAGCTCGGCTTTGCGCATCCAATCCTCGCCTTTCTTCGTATTTTCGTCGCGGCGGCGTTCGAGAAGGTGCAGGTCGGCAAGACTGATGGCGACCTGCGTCTTCACCTGCATCAGCTGGTTCTCCATGTCGAGGATGATCTGCTTGAGCATTTTTTCCGGCTCTTCGGCCCGGTCCACGAGATCGTTCAGATTGGCGCGCAACAGCGTGCCGACTCTTTCCAGTAGTGCCATTCGATTGCTCCTTTATGAATGCGTTCGCTATTCACCGGCCCCGGCCGACTTCGTTTTCGTGTCGCCGATGGTCTTGACTTTGGCGAACAGATCGGACATCTGCATGCCCGAGAGTGTTTCGAACAATGCCGGGATCTGCGCGGCCATCTTCGCCAGGTCGCCCGTGACTTTGTTCATGCCGGCCGCGTCGCCACCGGTCGAAACGATCGTGATCTTGTCCACTTTTTCGAGCGGCGAGGCGAGCGCCCTCACGATCTCCGCCATGTTCGTGATCAGCTTGTCGACGACGGCAGCCTGGTTGTATTCCTGATAGGCTTCGGCCTTCACGTTCATGGCCTTCGCCTCCGCCTCGCCTTTCTTGAAGACGATCTCGGCTTCGGCTTCGCCCTGCGCGCGTATGGCGGACGCCTGCCCTTCGGCTTCCGAGATCAGCTTCTGCTTCTGCGCCGAGGCCAGCGTTTCGATGCGCCGGCGTTCGATCTCGGCCTGCTTGAGGACGGTGGCGATCAGTTCGCGCTCGCGGCGCTGGATCTCGGCGTCCTGCACCTTGATCTGCGCTTCTTTATCGATCTGTTGAATCTTGACCTGCTCGGCGATGGCCTGTTGCTGCATCACGTTGGTCTGGATCTCATATGCCTTGTCGGCCTGCGCCTGCTGGCGCTTGACGGTTTCGAGGTATTGCGCCTTTTTGATGTCGAGATCGCGCTGGGCTTCGGATTGTTTGGCGAGCGACAGGGTCTCGGCGAGCACGCGCTCCTGATCGGCCTGGGCTTTGGCGATGGCGGCCTCGCGCAGCGCCTGTGCGCGCCGGATGGCGGTGTCGCGCTCGGCTTCGGCGCCCGCGACGTCGGCGTCGCGTTTGATGCGGGCGATGTCGGGACGACCCATGTTGGAGATATATTCGTTCTGATCCCGCACCTCTTTAATGGTGAACGAAATCACTTCGAGCCCCATCTTGTTCATGTCGCCCGCGCAGGTTGTGCGCATCCGGTCGCCCATCATCTCCGGCTCTTTCACGATCTGCTCCACCGTAAGCTGGCCGATGATTCCCCGCAGGTGGCCTTCCATGACGAGGCGGATCAGAGCTTCGCGGTCCTGATCGGACTTTGTCAGGAACTGCTCGGCGGCGGTGAGGATGGACTCGGGGTCCGACTTCACCTTAAGCTGAGCCACGGCTTCGACGGTGACCGCGACGCCCTGCATGGTGTAAAGGTCCTGCTTGGGCGCGACATCGAACGACATCAGCTCGAGCGAGAGTTCGCGCACGGTTTCGATCATGGGGACGACCAGCGTTCCCCGCCCTTTGATGATGCGGGTTCCACCCAGGCCGTAAACGATCAGAGCCTGGTGCGGCCCTGCCTTGCGAATCAGGCGCGCGGCCATGCTGATCAGCAGAAGCACGGCCAGTACGCTCAGAACCGCGACGACGAACCAGCTGTCAAGAAATCTTTCCATATTCTTCCTTCCGGCCCTCCCGGGCCAACGCTCACAAAGCGTTCAACTCTTCCCACTCGCGCACGTATGCAATGCCGTTTTCGTAGCGCGTCACCACCACTTCCGTTCCCACCGCGATGGCGTGTCCGGTCTCGCTGCGAATGGCGACCCCGGCCCTGCGTCCCTGCTGCACAAAAATCATTTCGCCCGTCCCGTTCGGACGCACCGGACTGGAAACCTTTCCCAACGCACCGATCATGTCGTAATCGGCGGGGTCGAGCGGCTGTTCGCCGGCCGCCAGAAATTTGGTCACTACCCAGAAGATGATGCCTCCGCCGGCCAGGCCGGCAAACGAGGCGCCGCCGAGGACAAGCAGCAATCCGACGCCTTTGAGCTTCATCAGAATGTAGCCCGCGCCGCCGAACCAGGTGATGAACGCGGTGATGGTGCCGAAGTTCAGTTTGGCGCCCGCGCCGTGGACGTGATGCCCGTGCACATGGATATGCATGGACCCGGCGAGGAAGGTGACCGCGATCAGCATGAAGCCGAATACGAAGCAACCGAGAAAGAAATCGGACCAGGTCATTTTGTCTCCTTGGGGCCGAGGACGTCGAAGAGGCGTTCGGCGAGACCGGGGTTTTCGAGAATCAGCCCGAGCAGCGTCAGACAGCGGCGCGAATCGGGATGGCGCGCCAGCTTGAGCAGCGCCGCGCAGACTTGAGGATCATTGCGGAAGCGCTCGGCTCCGCCGATAAGCCAGAGATCGAGTTTGTCTTCGAGCGCGCCCACGTCGGAGATGAGTTCGGTGGAATAGCCCTCGGGGTCGTCGACCAGATAGCCCGGGTGGACCTTGAAGAACTTCGCCAGAAGCATGCGGCTGGTGTTGGTGAGATGGGGGCGCGCGCCGCTTTCGATCTGCGAGAGGTAAGACTGCGAAATGGTCTTTTTGAGGTCCTTTTTGATGGCGCGGACGACTTCGCCCTGGGTCATGGCGCGGTCAAGGCCGCGGAGTGCGCCCTCGACTTCGCGGAGATAGCGGATCTTGTCGCCGAGGATCATATTGCAATCTGCGATAACTATATTGCAATTTGCGATTCATGTCAAGGGGTCAAAGAGTCAGGCGGCGCTGCCCAAAGAATGTCATTGCTCCGCTCAACACCGTAGAGGTCGTTTTCTACGCTGTTCGAGTAACATTTACTCGATTGGCGCTATCGGCTTCCGGGTTGTTGAACCGACCACTGGTTCAACAGGTCCACCGTCCCGGAGTTGAGCCACTGCGGGTTCCGCCCGATCGATCTTATGATCACGATGGACTTGATACCCGCCTTCCAGTAGCCAATGCCCAGGCACTCATCGTCACCGGAACCGCCATTGGGTGCCGGGGAAAAATTGGACGAGCTTTTGTACACGCAACCCTGTCCAGTACCTGTAGCAACCAGCACTTCCCCGGAATTGTCTACCGAAACAGGATCGGTCATCGTGGAATGGTCCACGCATTGCGCTTGCCCCGGAAGGGAGACGATGCAGAGGGGTCGGACATCGTTGAACCAGGCGATTTTGGTTCCATCCGGGCTGACGTTGAAAAAGTGCGGATATACGTCCTCAGCAGCCGCAATCCTGGTCATCGGATGAACTCCGAAATACAGATCGCCGTGCTTGTTACTATTGGCCTGGTGGGGGAGGATTCCTGCAACCACCCGACGATCAGAGCTGCATCGAAAAAAGACGTAAGGGGCAAAGCTCAAAATCTCGCCGGTAACAACGTCAGTGCTTGTTGGCCCCCCTGACCCCACCTCAATCTCCAGCATTCTGCCGCAGGAGCTTACGACTCCCGTCGTGCGCACTCCGTGAAACTGCTTACCCGTCCCGGTCTTCAGATTTACAACGGAAACAGTCGTCGCAACAAAGGAACTGGTTGCGTCGCCTTTTGTGGTCCGACTCGTTGTGTAGGCGAAGCTCGATAACTCGTCGCTGACCGCGAAATTTTCGATGTCGCCGCGATGCGTAATCTGAGAAGTTTTCCCCTCGCAAACCGAAATAACATCCCCTTTGAGCAAAAACCCAAAACATGGTTCCTTCGGCTGGCCAAAACAGGCGACCGGCACAAAGATAACCGCGACAATAAGAGCCCCAGGCTTCGACAGCTTCATATCGTGTAATGATCGTTCATTTTAGTCCAGCTGGCGGGTGCGCTCCGCAACGCTCGGTGATACTTTTGCTGACATGACCACTATGGGTTCGTTTGCGCGCGATTTTTGCGCATCGAATCGCCGCGCAGATCAATCCGGTGGGCACTGTGCACCAGCCGGTCGAGAATGCCGTCGGCCACAGTAGGATCGCCGACGGCAACTGCGACGTGAGAATCATCGAGCGGACTTGATAACGGTCTTCGCCTATCTCCCAGGAGTCGCGACGCTCCGGTCCGGACAGGGTTGCCATCGCCCAGTCGTCGATGGCGCCTCAGCCGGGTCTCAGCGCACGATTCAACGTAGGAAGGAAGTTCCTCGAACCTCTTTGCCACGGCTTCTTTTGCAAACACTCCGAATCGGACCAAGATAGGAACGCGTATAAAAACACTTCTCGTGGCGCACTCCTGCTCGCCAACCAGAAGACGTAACGGACTTTTTCCACCGCCGGGTCGCAGGGTATTGCAGGCCCTTCCTGCGGCTTGGTTCTCCTGGTTTAACCCGAGCGCGACCGATCAAATGTTCGTTGACAATTTAATAGCCCCCACGCCCTGCCGTGCTGATCTCGCCGCTAAAATGGTGGAGAGAACCATATGGACACGGTACAAGAAATTGAACGTGCGATCGATGCGCTCACGCCGCAGCAGATGGAAGAGCTATACGCATGGCTTGACCAGCGCTATCCGCAGCCTATCGACACGCAGCTTGGAGCCGATCTTGACGCCGGGCGCATTGACAACCGCATTAATCGCGCTTTGGCCGACCATAAGGCCGGAAACACCCAACCCCTCTGAAGCGGCCCGTGTAAATGATCCATCGGGCGAACGCGGATTTTTGGAACGATTATCGCGCCCTGCCCGCCAATTTCCGCGCACGGGCTGATAGACAGTTCGCCTTGCTGAAAAACAATCCGCAACATCCTTCCCTGCAATTCAAAAAAATCGGCGACCGCAACGGGCAGGAAATCTGGGCAGCGCGGGTAACGCTGAAATACCGTGCCCTGGCTGTGAGGGTGGCCGACGAATACCTGTGGTTTTGGATTGGTGAGCATAACGTCTACGACGCTCTTATCAAGTAACCCGCGTTGCAAAATGGGGAGATTGTCAGACAAACGCGGAAACCGGCAACGTCCAAGACTCACCGGTTTCGAGACAGGAGGTTTCAGGGTAAGAAGTACAGCGCCGCGAAACATGCCACGGCAAAAATGCCGAAGGCGAGGGCGACGCGAAACCTGAAGGCACGCGATTTATTTTTCAAGAGTAGCGGAGTCGCGCAGAGGACTACGAACCCCACCACGTCGACCACGGAACTGGCGCTGAACCACCGTGCCACGAAGACAGGGTATCACCAATAGGCCGTCGGAGTTGAGCCATGAATCTGGCGACGGTGTTGCGCAAGGGCCCTTTACAAAACGACGGGTGAGACGCCGTCGCACAGGGCGCGGAGCAGTTCTTCCACGCGAGATTTTTCGTTGGCCTGTGCCGCATTGCAGGCAGGCCAATCCTGCGAGTACGTCATACCGAATGGTCTTCGTGACAGCCCCTTGACTCAAGCGGTATACACAATTCATCGTCTGCCGAGGCTGAATGCCCGTCCCGAGTCTTTCGACAGGGCTATATGTTTAACAGGTAGTGTCCGTTCCGATGGTAAACTCGGCCTATGAAAGCTGCTTGCCTCCTGGCGGTATTCGCCGCTTGCGCGAGTGCTCAAAACCCGGCGGCGGCGAACGGCAACGGCGAGTTGGCTGTGCTCCGGTTACACGTCGATCTGGCCGGGCTGAAGACTTTTCCCGCGGGCGATGGGGCAATGCGCCGCCGGTGCCGCATGAGGAGAGACCACAGCTCGGGGCGGCCGGCGGAGTGCGAATCCATCGATCGTGTCGCAGACGACCTGTCGCTGGTGGTGGGCGGCTCGTCGCGCTATCCGATTCAGATGCTTGCCGTGCAAATGGCCAACGTCCTGGCGGGGCACGAACTGGCGCCGGACGCTTTATCGCTCCTCGCCGGCTCTCTTGTGGATCTGGTGGCGATTGCGGATCGGTCGGCAGAGGCCCGCACGCCTGTATCGGCGTCGCCCGCGTTTCGCGATTCCCTGATTCGAGCGTATGCGGCGCTGGTCGCGCTCGGCATTGGGGAAATGCGCGCTGAGACGTTTCTCTGGGTTTTCGCGCAAAACGCGGAAAATATGTCCCGGCGTCCCGCGTTCGAACCGATTCCACCTGTGCTGCGTTGAAACAAGCGCGCGGGGATTCCGGATTCTTACAGACTAATGCCCCCGGCTGGACCTCACGCACATCCAGGCGTGCGACGCTCTCGCGAGGACGAGCTCACCAGCAACACCAGCACACTGGCCATCAGGGCGCATCCGCCGAGAAACAGCATTCCGCTCCGATAAGAGCCCGAATTGTTGCTGAGCGCACCCACCATATACGGGCCGAGAAACCCTCCGAGATTGCCGACGCAATTGATCACGCCAATCCCCGCCGCCGCGGCCACGTCGCTCAGAAACAAAGTCGGCAGCGTCCAGAAACTTGCGCGATACCCGTGTAATCCCGCGGCCGCGATTGAAAACAACACCATCGCCAGCACCACATTCGCGCCCACCCGTTCATCCGAAGCGAACACCGCGAATGCCAGCGCGCCGATCCCGACCGGCAACGCCACATGCCAGCGCCGCTCGCCCGTCTTATCCGAGTGCCAGGCCAGCAGCAGCAGGACCGGGATCTCGATCAGGAACGGAATCCCGCTGATCAGCGACACCTTGAGCGAACCCAGACCGGAGAGCCGCTGGACGATCTTCGGCAGCCACAAAGTAAATCCCCAGTTCGCGCTGAGGATACAGAAGTAGGCCAGAGCCAGCAGGATTACACCAGGATGCCGCAGCATTTTCGACATTCCCGGAGACGGCGGTTTGTTCCTGCGATCCCGCTCCAGTTCGCCCCCGATCCAGGCGCGTTGTTCGGGCGTCAGCCAGCGTGCCTGGTCCGGCCAGTCGGTCAAATAGAAAATGGTGACGATGCCGAGGACAATCGCGGGCGCCCCTTCGAGGAAAAATAACCAGCGCCAGCCTTCGATGCCCAGCCAGTGCACCTGCAGCAGCAGTCCGGAAACCGGCGCGCCGATGATTTCGGAAAAAGGTATCCCGACCATGAAGAACGCCACGGCTTTGGCGCGATCCTCCTGGCGGTACCAGTGCGAAACATAGACGAGAATGCCAGGAAAGAAACCAGCTTCGGCCAGACCAAGAAGAAAGCGCGCGGCGTAGAACTCGTGCGCGGTATGGATGACGCCGGTCAGGGCGGCGAAGAAGCCCCAGGAAATCAGGATGCGGGCGATCCATTTGCGCGCGCTCCAGCGTTCGACGAGAATGGCGCCGGGGATTTCGAGCACCAGATAGCCCAGAAAGAATATGCCCGATCCGAAGCCGAGGACTTTGTTCGAGAAGCCCAGATTGCGAGTCATTTCGAGGCTCGCATAACTGACGTTCACGCGATCGAGGTAAGAGACCAGATAGAGCAGGAACAGGAACGGCATCAGCCGCACGGTGATGCGCCGGCGGGTTTGCGCGGCGATGTCAGTCTGGAGTGCGGGAGTCAGGCAGATCCAGTGTGTCACAACCGGAATGCATGATTGGCCACGGATAAGCACAGATATCTGCCTTTATCCGTGGCCAATATTCTTCGCCTTTAGAACCGCACCGGGCCCTCGTACCCCGTCATTTCGAGATATCCGACACCGGTCTGACTGCCCGAGTAATCCACCGCGCCTTCCCAGTAATCGCGCAGTTTCTGGTTCCGCAAAACCGGACGGCATGTCAGATCGAGGTTCAGCGAAGGCACACGCAGCCTCCATTCCACCGGATATTTCTGCCAATAAGACAAAGGCTGCAGCGAGAAATCTTCGCGCCGCAGATGGCGCGCCTCGCCGCGCGCATCGATGAAAGTGCCCGAGGAGTATGGGTCGATCGAACCATCCTTGCGGCGCAATTCGAACAACATCAGCTCGGTGTTGTTGTCCAGTTGTACGCTGAACCAGTCCCACCCGACCTCGTCCGGCGCGAGCTGCTCGGTGAACCATTCGTGATCCATCCACGCGCGTCCCTGCACTTCGGTTGAATTGACGCTTCCCGACACCTTCAGAAGCGGGAAGGAAACGTAATGCGACGCCCTGCCCTTCCCTTCCGCTTTCTGGCTGACGCCGTTTTCGCCCTGAATGACGAAGGGCTTCTCGGGCGTCAACTGCAGATGAAAACGGAAGTGTTCGGTTATGGCGTCGAGCGTCTGATTCTCCGCATCGTTTTCGTGCACCCCACCCCATTGGGCCGACCAGTTGCCGTTCCACACCCGCCGGCGGTCGAAACTCGCGCCGGCAACGCCCGGGCCCGCGCGATTCAGTCGCTCTTCGTACCAGAATCGCTTGCCTTTCGCGTCGGTCAGAGCGGCGTGCGCCAGATAAAGGTCCTGTACGTCCCAGGCGGAGGCGCCGTTCGCCGGGTGCCGCTCGCCCTCGCGGAAGAATACCAGTTCGAAGCCGTACCGTTCACCGCCCGCGCCGGTCAGGTTACCTGTGTAATACCACCATTCCGTGCGAAAATCTTCGTGTTGGAAGTGATCCTGGGGAAACTGATAATGATATCCGGGGAGAGCCTCTCGATACTCGAAGCCGCTCCCGAGCAGCGGGAGAATCGAGAGCGCCAGCGGCAGAAGTATTCTGCTCATCCTGATACCATGAGGGACTGAATAGCCTGAACGATGATTGTAGAACCCCAGTGCGCCCGTTTTGAGAGTATCGCATTGGAAGGCGGCGCCACTCTTTACCCGGTCGAAGTTGCCTACGAGACATACGGCCATCTGAATGCCGACCGGTCGAACGCCATCCTGATCACGCACGCCTTCACCGGCGACGCGCATGCCGCCGGCATCAGCCATACCGGCAGCACGGAAAGCAGCGGCAAGCCGGGCTGGTGGGACAACATGATCGGTCCCGGCAAAGCGTTCGACACCGATCGCTATTTCGTCATCTGCTCCAACGTGCTCGGCGGATGCCAGGGAACCACCGGCCCCGGGTCGATCAATATCGTGACCGGCCGCCCGTGGGGCATGACGTTTCCCGTAATCACCATCCGCGACATGGTGCGGCTGCAGAAGATGCTGATCGATTCGCTCGGTATCACGCAGTTGCTGTGCGTGGCCGGCGGTTCCATGGGCGGAATGCAGGCCCTCGAATGGGCGGTGAGCTATCCCGAGTTCGTGCGCTGCGTGATTCCGATCGCCACCACGTGGCGGCACAGCGCCCAGCAGATCGCATTCAACGAGGTCGGCCGGCAGGCCATCATGGCCGATCCCGATTGGTGCGAGGGCGATTATTACGACAAGAAGCCGCCGGCGCGCGGATTGTCCGTCGCCCGTATGGTGGGCCACATTACTTATATGAGCGACGAGTCCATGCGCGAGAAGTTCGGGCGCAAACTCCGCCAGAAGGAGAAGTTCGGTTTCGATTTCGGCGTCGATTTCGAAGTGGAGAGCTACCTGCGGTACCGGGGGAATCAGTTCGTGGGACGGTTCGACGCCAATTCGTATCTCTACATCACCAAGGCCGAGGATTACTTCGACCTGACCAACGGCACGGGCAAGCTGACCGACGCGTTCCGCACCGTCGACACGCGTTTCCTTGTGATCAGTTTCACTTCCGACTGGCTTTATCCCAGCTATCAATCGCAGGAGATCGTAAAAGTGCTGCGGCGGCTGAACGGCGACGTCGCGTATTGCGATCTGCAGTCGAACTACGGGCACGACGCGTTCCTGGTGGATATCGCGGAGCAGACCGAAATCGTGCGTGGATTCCTCGACAGCACGGCGCGGCTGGCGCGGGCGGCATAGATGGGACAAGGCGCCACGGCCATTCATGCTCAGCCGGTTTCGCTCGCGGAGCGGCAGGATTTCTACGTCATCGGCGAAATCATCGAGCCCGGCAGCCGCGTGCTCGACCTCGGCTGCGGCGAAGGCGAACTGCTGGCGTGGCTGGTCGAGAACAAACGGGTGCAGGCGCGTGGGGTGGAAATCTCACCGGCACAGGTGCGACGCGCCATCGCTCGCGGGGTTTCGGTCTACCAGGGCGACATCAACGAGGGTCTGGAGGACTATCCCGATAAAGCGTTCGATTACGTGATTCTCAGCCAGACGCTGCAGGAAACACGCGCGCCGCTTGTGGTATTGCAGGAGTTGCTGCGAATCGGCCGGCGCGTGATTGTTTCGTTCCCGAACTTCGGCCATTGGGGCGTGCGGCTTGCCATGTTGAGGAACGGCCAGGCGCCGAAAACGAAGCTGTTTCCGCACAACTGGTACGATTCGCCGAACATCCACTTCCTGAGCATCAACGATTTTGAGGATCTCTGCCGCGAGAACCATTTCCCCATCGAGCGCCGTTATTTCCTGGCCGGCGCGCGGCGGGTCAAGCGCTTGCCGAACCTGATGGCCCAGACCGCCGTGTTCCTGCTGGGGTAAGCGCTCGTGCGCGGCCGAATTCCGTCCCGGTTCTTCGTCATATAATCGAAATAGCGGTTCTGCCAGCGAACACCCCAATCCGAACCATGCACCCTTTTCGCCCTCAGCCGCGTCACAAAAAATTATGAAGAGCCGCACGAAATTCGTCGTCGTGATGTCGTCCACCTGCCTCGTCGCACTATTGCTTTTGGGCGGGGTCGTCAGCAAGGGAGCGCCGGCCGACGACAACCCCTCGGCGGCCAACGGCACGGTCTACAAACACCTCGCCGTCTATTCCGAAGTTCTCTCCCGCATCAAGAGCGAATACGTGGAAGAGCCGGACATGAGCAGCGTCACCCTCGGCGCCATGAACGGATTGCTCGAAGCCATCGATCCCTATGCGAGCTACCTGAACGCCGAGCAGTACAAAGAATACCTGAAGAACTTCGATACCTATCGCGGCGACCTGGGAATGGTGCTGGCGAAAAAGTACGGTTACGTCACGGTGGTTTCGGTGGTTCCGGGTTCCCCAGCCGCCAAAGTCGGCCTCACAACCGGCGACATGATCGAGTCGATCAAGGGGATTGCAACGCGCGATATGCCGCTCGCCTATGCCAAACTCCTGCTGAAGGGTGCGCCCGGCTCGACCATCGAGATGTCGGTACTGCGGCGTAAACCGGAACCGCAGAAGCTCACGTTGACGCGCGAGGTTGTCAAATATCCGCCAATCGAATCGAAGATGTTGCCGGACCAGATCGGCTATATCAAGATGCCTTCCGTGTCGGCGGACGAGGTTAAGGAAGTCGCCTCTGCAGTGGCTGAATTGCAGAAGCAAGGCGCGAAGAAGCTCATTCTCGACGTCCGTTATTCGGCTTCGGGCGATCCGACGGATGGCATCGATCTGGCTAATCTGTTTCTGGATAAAGGTCTGATTACGTACACCCAGGGACAGAAGTCTCCGCGCAAAGACTACGACGCGGATCCGAAGAAAGACATCACCACGCTCCCGCTGATCGTGATGACGAACCACGGGACTGCGGCTGCGGCCGAGTTGGCGGCGGGCGCGCTGCAGGGCGATAAACGAGCCATGCTGGTGGGCGAACGCACCTACGGCGACGCCTCGGTGCTGCGTCCGATCACGATGGACGATGGCAGCGCCATCATTCTCTCGGTGGCGAAGTATTACACGCCCGACGGCAAGTCGATTCAGGACAATGGCGTCACTCCGGAAAATGTGGTGATTGAACCCGAAGCGGATGCCACGGGCGTCGATGACGACAGCGATGTGACTCCACCGGCTCCCCCGGCCGGCAAACCCGCCGAGGACGTCATCCTGCAGAAGGCCCTCGAACTGGCGCAAGGCAAAGCCTGAACTTTGCGTGCAGGGCGGGTTGGAAACCTGCGGCGGATTGACAATCCGCAGGTTTCCAACCCGCCCCACTTACTTAGAGCGTTCGCAAATACGCGATGACGTTCGCCTTCTCCTGATCGGACAGAATATCTTTATAGGCGGGCATCCCGTTGCCGCCTTCATTGATCTTGGCGAGAACGTTGGCGTCCGTGACAGGCTTCCCGGTGGTGGACATTTTGTCCTTTTTGAACTCGCCCTTGAAGCCGGGGCCCATCTTCACATCGGTGCTGTCCGAATTGTGGCAAACGCTGCAATTATTATCGAAAACATCTTTGCCCGCTTTGGCATCGCCCTTCTGGGCGTACAGGCTCGAACCGGCGACGAGGATCGCGCCTCCGACTAACAACGTGATTGATTTGTTCATAATGGCTCCTTAACTCGCTAGTCTACAAGATGCCCACCGGCGATAATAGGGGTTCAGCGTTCTGGGCTCACAATCCATTAAAAAACGTGAGGAAACTCCGCGCAGTCCTGTTCTCCGCCCCGGCGGTCGTTCTCGTCACCGCCGGCATGGCGGTCTTCTCCCTGATCTGTTCCCTTTGGGATCGTGATGGCCGCGCACAGCATCGCGCCGCGCGGCGATGGGGCCGCATGCTGCTGGCCCTCAGTTTCGTGCGTCTCACAGTGAATGGTGCGTCGAAGCTCAAGGCCCACACGAGCTACGTCGTGGTGGCGAATCATTCAAGCTACATGGATATTCCCGTTCTCTATGCCGCCATCGATCTCGAGCTCCGTTATTTCGCCAAGAAGGGCCTCTTCTCCATCCCGCTGATCGGCTGGCATCTCACCCGCGCCGGACATTTGCCCGTCGTGCGCGGCGACGCGAGGGCGTCTTTGAAATCCTTGTCCGCGGGCGCGAAGCTGATCCGCGAGCGGGGCGTCTCCGTGCTTCTGTTCCCGGAGGGCGGCCGCACCGAACAAGGCATTCGTCCCTTCAAGGAAGGCGCCGCTTATCTCGCAATCAAGGCCGGCGTGCCCATTGTGCCGATCGGGATGGTGAACGTCAGAAACGTGCTGCCGATGCACTCCCTGCTGCTCCGGCCCGCGGCGGTAACGGTCAACGTCGGCGATCCCATCGACACCTCGGCCATGACCCCGCATGATCGCGAACACCTCAACGAACTGCTGCAGGAGCGCGTCGGCCAGCTCGCCGGAGAATTGCCCGTCCACGCAAACGCATGAACGCCACTACATTACCCGAACTTTTGCGCCGTGCCGCGCAACAATTTGACGGCAAGCTCGCGCTTCGCCAGCCTGCCGGAAAAGACACCGTCCACACGTGGACATGGAGCCAGTACCTCGAAGCCGCGGAGGAGATCGCCGGCGGATTGCGCATGCTCGGCCTCGGCAAAGGCGACCACATTGCGCTCTGCTCGGAGACGCGGGCCGAGTTCTATCTGGCCGACCAGGGCATTCTGATGAACGGATCCGTAGCGGCCGCGCTCTACCCCAGCTACCCGCCGGAAGAATTGAAGCGCACCATCGCCATGGCGGACGCGAAAGCGCTCTTCGTGGAAGACGCGAAGATGTTCGCGAAGCTGAAGGACGCCCCGGTTGAGCACATATTTCTGCTGACCGGGCAGGCGGAAGGTGCGCTCTCTCTGGAAGCGCTGCGAAAACTGGGGCGCGAAGCCATGGTCCAGGCTGCCGCCGTCAAGCCGGAGGACAACGCGATCCTCTATCTCACCTCCGGCGCGACCGGCGAGCCCAAGATGGTGATGGTGACCCATGGAGCGATCATCGCCAACGTCAACATGGGTCCCGCGGTCCTGCCGCTCACGCCTGAGGACATCACCATCGCGTTCCTGCCCTCCGCCCACATTGCGCAACGCGTCGTCGTGGGAATACTGCCCATCCTCAGCGGCAGCGCGGTCTCGTTCGTCGAAAGTCTGGCGAAGCTGCAACCCGAAATGAAAATTGTCCGGCCTACATGGTTTCTGGCGCCTCCGCGGGTCTGGGAGCGTGTCTACACCAGCATCCGGACGGAGATTCTCAAAAGCCCCGCCGTTGTGCGCAAGACCTTTTTCGGGGCTCTCGGACTGGGCCTCGCCGCCGCGAAGTACAGACGCGTAGGCAAGAAGGTTCCGCTGCGCATTCAGCTTCCGCTGCAATTGGCGAATCGACTGATCTTCCGGCAGATTCGCCAGCGTTTCGGCGGCCGTTTGCGCGTTGCCGCA
Source organism: Terriglobia bacterium (assembly GCA_963788485.1). GTDB lineage: Bacteria > Acidobacteriota > Terriglobia > Bryobacterales > Bryobacteraceae > BOG-234. Next base: position 15,413 of record CAWBIS010000143.1, on the reverse strand, counting down.
TCCGGCGCAGCTCCGCTTGGTGCGGACCTTGCCGAGTTCTATGAAGCGATCGGCATGCCGCTGGTCGAGGGTTACGGCTTGACCGAAGGCGGCGTGGCCGCATTGAATCCGATCGATGCGCCGCGGCCCGGGAGCATCGGTAAAGCTCTGCCTGGCGTCGAATTCAGAATCGGCGAAGAAGGGGAGCTGCTGATCCGCAGCGCGTGTCTGTCACAAGGCTATTTCAAGGATCCGGAAGCCACGGCCGAAGTGCTGCGCGATGGATGGCTGCACACCGGCGACGTCGGCACCATCGATTCCGACGGATTTATCTACATCACGGGGCGCAAAAAAGAACTGATCGTTTCCTCCAACGGAAAGAAGATCTTCCCGTCGCGTGTCGAGACTCTGTTCAAATTCGAACCATTGATTAGCCAGGTGGTGCTGGCCGGAGACCGGCTGCCGCATCTGGTGGCTTTGTTCACAATTAATACGCCTGTTGCCGAATCCATCCACGGTAAAAACGGCCCCGGTATCCCATTGCACGAATCGCCCGCGGTGCTGGCGGAAATGCAGAAAATCGTCAGCCGGGTGAATAAACAGCTGGCCCCCTTCGAGCAGGTGAAGCGATTCCGCATTCTGCATCGCGAATTCACCATCGAACACGGCGAGGTCACAGCAACGATGAAAGTCCGGCGCAAACAGGTGTTGCAGAACTTCGGCGCGGAACTGGACTCCTTATACCAGCTCAGCGCCTCCGGCCGCGGCGGGGAATAATCGTTCTGGTCTCCGAATTGCCTCATCGCATGGGTGCTGCCTCACACCGACCTGCATCCGGAAGAAGACATCGTCACCCCGGAACTCACCGAGCGCGAGCAGGAAGAAGTCGAGCACCGGACTTCCGTAAAAGCGCATGTTGTGCACGAGGCGGTGCGGCGCGATGGCGACGCCGAATTTGAACGCTCCGCCTCGGCCCTGGCCACGTCCGGATTCGCGGCGGGGCTCTCCATGGGCTTCTCTTTTGTTGCCGAAACGCTCCTGCGCCATTTTCTTCCCGACACGCCGTGGCGGCCGCTGATCTCCAAGCTCGGCTACTCTTTTGGCTTTCTGATCGTGATTCTGGGACGCCAGCAGCTGTTCACCGAAAACACCCTGACGGCCGTTCTCCCGGTGCTGGCGCGCCGCAACTGGAGTTCGTTGATTCGCATGCTGCGGCTGTGGGGTATCGTGCTGGCCGCCAATCTGCTCGGAGCGCACGTGATCGCATGGGTCCTCGGCAACACCAGTGTTTTCACGCCCGAGATACAGGACACGCTGGCCCAAATCGGGCGAGCGACCGTCTCGGTAACACCGGTCGACGCCGTGCTTCGCGGTGTCTTCGCCGGATGGCTGATCGCCATGCTCGTCTGGATGCGGGCGGCCATCGACAGCGGGCAGATTCCGTTGATCGTGATCGTCACGTATTTCGTCGGTCTGGGAGGCTTCACGCATATCATCGCGGGCTCGATCGAAGTTCTCTTCCTCGTGATGACGGGAGCGCTCGGGTGGATGACCTACCTCACCGGATACATGCTTCCGGTGCTGCTGGGGAACACGATCGGCGGCGTGTCGCTGGTGGCTTTCGTGAACCACGCGCAGGTCGTGGCGGGGGGCCATCCGCGGAAACCGGCGCACGCCGGCGAAGCTTCTACACCACGTCGATCGGACGCCCGAGGATAAATTCGGCGAACCGGTGCCGCACGCCTCTTTTCCGCCTTCGCCGTGCGTCGTCGGACAGCATATCGGTGATCTCCACGCCCATGTGGAACGTCCCATCGTCATTCGGGCTCTGGTGCCGAATTTCGCCGATGGCGAGCATGAAATCGGTTTCAACACAAATCATGCTGCCCACTTTGACCGCGACGGCGGTATCGAGACTCAGACCGGAGCGCGAGATGTCGCACAGTCTGCATTCAGTGGAAGGCGTTCCGCCGTCGCCCAGCAGAGTGATCGAACCCGCTTCATTCGTCGGATAACGGGGAGCGCGTCGGCTGTTTCCCACCACGAAGCAGGTATTGTATTCCTCATCCTTGCGGTTACAATAACCGACTTCGCCCGCCAGCCTCAGCCGATCGAACTTCAATACCGCGCGTGTCCCGGGCTTGACCCATTCCTGCGCGTTCAGGTGGATCTGGCTTCGCTCGATCGCGATCAGATTACAGCTGATCAGCGAGTCCGACCGGCCGGCTGGTTCGAGTAATAGCCGCATGGAAGACGCAGAAGGAAGACCGATTTCATTGTGATTTTATAATGCTTCCGGGAAAACCACACTGCTGCAATCAGTCAGGCTCCCGAGAGTAGTAGGGCAGGTTGTCAACCTGCGGAGGATTGCCAATCCGCCTCGACGCCTGCAACTCAGAAGCGAACGTCTACGGGATATAGCAGCCGACCGCGGGCTCTTCCGGCTTCGCCACGGGACGTCCCGCAATAACCGCGTCGAGCGCGTCCCGCAGGTCGTGCTCCGTCACCACTCGCCGCTGCACGCCGATCGCGGCATACGAATTATCGATGCGGCCGCGATAGGCGATCGAGCCGTCCGGCCGGATCACCACCGCCGTAGGCGTGATCGCCGCGCCCGTCGCCTTCACCAGCGCGTGCGCGCGATCCACCATCCTCGGATACTCGCCATGCCCGTATTCCTGCGCGTGTTTCTTCGCCTGTTCGTCGGTTAACGTGGAGTCCGTATACACGAGGGAACAGCCGACGCCGCGCCTGGCGTAATCGTCGCAGATGCGGCGGATTTCGTGCGAATAGTAATTGGAAACCGGGCAATCGTTGGTGACAAAAAACAACGCCCCCACATGACCCTTCTCGACCCTCAACGGTTCCCGGGTAACGCCATCGACATCGCGCACGGCGATCGAAGGCTGCAGAATCGTCCCCAATGCGAGAGCCAGAATCAACTTCATTGCGCAAGTAACTCCTTCACCTTGGCCCGCAGCCAGGCATCGCTGCGCATCCGCGCGCGCGCCATTTCGGTGCGGTGCTTCTGCAGATCCCGCTGCAGCAAAGCCAGATCCGATTCCTGATGCGGGACGCCCATGAGCGACACGCTGCCCATCTCATCCTTCGACTGCTCTCCCCACCTGACTTCGACGGGAGGATTCGAGGGATTGCGCGGATTCTCCGCCGTATTATCCCAGTGCACTTCCACATCGAGCTTCGTGCCTTTGGGAAGCGGGACCTGCTGCGCGAAGAAATACTTGTCCTGCCAGGAAAAATCCCAGTCCCGGATCCAGAGCAACGTCTTCACTTCGCCGCCGGGTAGCGTAGCCGTCAGCTTGAACTGCTTGCCTATATAGTGCGCGTGCGCGCCGATGGAGACGGCGTCGAAGTCAACCGGCAGCGTGTAAGAATCGCGGATGACGAAATCCTTCTCGCCGGCCGGGATGTCGAGCCCGGAAAAGAGCGCATAGGTTGGCGGCAGCTGCACAGTGACCAGGGTCCGAGGCGGCGCTGCTTTGGCGAAATAGAAACCGATCACCGATTTCTCCGACTCCGGTTTGCCCGTCGGGTGGAAATGATATTGAACGATAAAATCGGAGCCCTTCTTCAGAGGCATGGCCAGGCCATCAGGCCAGAAGTGCGGCTGCGCGCCCACAGCCCAGCCACCCAACGCCTCCGCCCGTCCGCCGCCTGGCGCCATGCCGTTGAACCCCGGTTCTTCGCCCTGCGGCGGGGTCAGGTGAGCCTTGCCGGCGGGATCGGCAAAATATAAAACGTGGTGAACCACCGAACGCGCCGACGGCTTCATTTCGATTGCCGTGATCCACTTGTCTTCCGTCAGTCCGAGCGGCAAAGCGATATTCCGGTAGATGTCCGGACCGTCCGCCGGCACATGATACGCGGCGGGCATCTCGACAACCAGATCCGGCTCTCCAAGTATCCAGCCCGAAGTGAACTTCGGTGGCGGAGGCGCCTCGGAGGCGTTGCCTTCCGGCATTCCCTGCTTCACCCAATCCTGAATCAGAGCGATCTCGCTCGTCTTCAGCCGGCGCTCATCCTTGAACGCGTAAGAAGTCTCCTCGGGCTTCCACGGCGGCATGTAGCGCGCCTGCGTGACGGCTGCAATCAGGCGCCCCCGTTTGAAAACATCCTGGTAGGAGAGCAGCGGGAATGGCGCGGCTTCGCCGGGTCGATGGCACGACGAGCAGTTGTTATAAATGATCGGCGCGATCTGTTTATTGAACGTGACGGTTTGTGCGGGCGCCGGCGCGGCGAAAGAAAAAACAAAGGCGGCGGCGGCGAGCGATTTGGCCGCGAATGAACCCCGGCAAACGCGAACAGCTCGTTTGTCTTTATCTATATTCATTCGCGTCCATTCGTGGCTGGCGATCCTGCCGGCGATCTCGAGACGCAGAGAACAACCTTCAAAATACGAACGCCAGCGCGCCGCGAATACTGCGAGGCGTATTCACCAGCAGCACCTGGTCGCCTCCCGGAGTGGTCAACGGCAGGTAGCCCTGCGCCAGCAGATTCCGCAACTCGGCCGTCGCTTCCATCCTCCATGGCATGCGCGGGATCGCGGGCATGGGCTGCCGCACCATGATGTTCAACCCCGGCTCGGGACGCGTGGACTGCGTGGAGAACAGCGGCCCAGGCATCGCGGATTGATAATCGGTCCACTGATAGCTTGCCACCAGACGTGTCCCGGTGTGTCTAACCGTGCCCGAGACCCGCAGCGTCAGCGCCTGCCGATGGCTCGATTCCATGATTCTGCGCAGATCGTCCGCGCTATCCCCGGGGATCTCGTCCATGCGCGGCGAAACCACCCCCACCGATCCGTACATCAGCGTCACTTTATAGTTTTCGCCGAGATCCTGCGTGGCCGAGGCGGTATAACCGAAAGTCTCGAATCTCCCCATATCGAACGAAGCGCTGTTGGAGAAGAGATTCGGCAAAAGATCTCCGGAAAACAGCCCGGGCTCCGGCGAAGCGATCGTCAGCGTTGTATTGGAAACGTTCTCCTCGTATCCCGAGACACGAAATTCGCGCGACCCGAAACGCTGGGAGATACCCAACTCGTAATCGTCCCCCCGCTCCACGTGCGAGCGGCCGTCCGTCAGACTGATGCCGGGCAGCGTAGACAGAGACGCCAGATCCCGCTGCAGATCGGCATTCGGATCCGCCCCCCCGATCGCCAGATCCGGCCTCGCATTGCCCGATGTCCAGGTGAAATCCGCGTGTCCGTGAGGCAGCGCATAAATGAATTTCGCGTATGGACTGAAGTAGTGCAGATGATTCAGGAACGAGACGCTGTCCATCTCGAACCCGTACTGCATTTCGAGCGAATCGCTCAGTTGCGTTTTGTCGCCGTAGCTGAGCGCCATTGTTCGCAGCACCGGCATCGACCCATCGCTTCCCGGCGTTCCACCGTAAAAGCTTTGGCCGATCCGCAAAGGCACATAAAACTGTCGCACCGTCACCGAGATGTCGGGGCTCAGACCATCGGCCAGCTCGCGGCTGTAAGTTGTCCGAAAGGCTCCGGATGGAACCGTCGAATTCATCCCGTAGCCAAAATCGCCCGCCACCTGCAGACGGTTGGCGCCATAAACCGAAGTCGCAAAAGCGAACTGAGTGCCAAGATCGGCCTGACTGTCTCCCATGACGGGAGCGCCATCGCTGGCGGAGATCCTGACCAGCCCGCGCGAATCGCGGAAGAGCGAACTAGCGCTGGAATCGTCGTCCGCGCTCTGCCCGGCGCGGCCCTGCACGGGAAGGAGGCGAAGCACCGGTCTCATCGCGCTGTCAGTCCGCAATGTCCACTTCCAGCTGTCGCTCATCAGTCCGCCCGGCACGGGCGTCGTGGCAACCAGTTGCACGGAGCTGAAGACGCGGGAGAGATTCACCGCCAGCAGGCTGCGCATTCCGGGTTTGACCTGGATTCGCTCCCTGATTGCGGGCACGAAGCTGGAGAAAGATATCTGAACGGAATACAAATCCGGCAGCAGATCGCCGAACGAAAAACTGCCCAGGGCATCGGTCGCGGCACGTTGCAGGAAACGATCCTGCTGGTTCAGCAGGACCACCATCGCGCCCGGCTGGGGCTTGCCCGCCACGTCTGTGACGAGCCCGTCCAGTTCACCTGAAATGCGTACGGGAGAAGCCGCGCGAGCGGGAGAAACGGCAATCAGCGACACCAGAAGCAGGGCTGGGGCGATCAGGCTTGGGACCATCAGGCCAATATCCGGCGCCGACCGCATCGCCTTGCCTTTCATCAATTCGTTTACCGCGCCTTTGTCTCGCACGCGGCGCTGGCCGCGTTTCGCTCTCTAGTTTACCGTAAAATTTGCCTGCTGCTGCACGTTCTGATTACGGTTTTTGTCGGTGACCTTGACCTTGAGCGTATACGTTCCCGGCCCGGGCATCGAATTCAGTGGTACAAGCTTCTCCACCGTTACCTGATTGGCGGAAGCGTTGCGCACCGTCGTGACATCCTCGGTGAATCCGGCCACCTTTTCATTCGTCCCCGCCTTGTCAATTTCGTACTCGATAGTACCTGCGGGCTTCTGTGTCTTTTCGTCCGGCTCGAAATTGTAAAGCTGGAGGTAAATGCCCATCTTCTCGTCTTTGTGGAAAGTGTTGCCGAGCCGCGGCCGCACCTTCACATCGCCGATCGCGAACATTCCGCCGCCGATGCTCGTGGTCGGCAGCGGCTGGATCATGTCGGCCAGGATAAGGCTGCTCGATGCGAGTTTGTCCTCGTCGTAATGAGGCACGTCCAGCGCCACCTCATAGTTGTTCATGTTGCCCGAAATGGTGTCCTTGGCGACGATGTTCAAGCGGTAGCGGTTGGGGGCGAGCGGAACCGACTGCTGGAAGATTTCTTTTTGCCCCTGGTACTTCGCGATCATGTCGGGCGGCGCGTCCACTTCGAGCGGTTTCTCGAAGGTGGTGATGGTGCGGCGCGTCATGGAAGTGATGCGCCCGAGCAGATTCACGCTCGCCTTTTCGATGCCGTCTTTCTTCTGGAACTGCAAATCCCTGTTCTCGAACTGGACCGTGATGTTCGCGAGGACCGACGATTCGGTGACGCGGACGTAATCCACCCGCACCTGCATCGGCAGGACGTTATAAGTGATTCTCGTGCTGATCGCCGCTTCCAGATCCTTGTACTTGACCGGCGGCGGCTGTTGCAGCTTCGCGAACTGATTCAGCCGGTCGAACTGGTTATAACTGGCCGGCGCCACGCCGCCCAGAGGCGCTCCCATATGCGTGCCATCGGTGCGGGTGAAACGCGCCATCTTGTCGCTCATGCCCAACTGCTCGGCCAGCGTCAGACCCGCGCCGGGGACATAAGTCAGCGCGTCTTTTTCCGACGGGTCCATGGTCATGTGATACTCGCCCGTCATCGTCGTATCGACGAACTCGATCATGATGTCGTTGCCGATACCTTCGATGTAGCGATACCGCCAGTCTTCGAACGGAAATGTAGTCGTTTCGCCGCCGCCTTCCGCCGTCGGCCGCTCGTACGTGCCGCCGGACGGATGCTCGTCGATTTCATCGGGCGGTCCAAACGTGATGTAGATTCTGCCGCGATCGGTTTTCCAGCCGGGAATACCGGAAGCGTAGCGTTCGTTGGCGTAGGCGATGCGCCGGTAGTGTTCTTCCTTATACTCGTTTTCCACGGTGTCCGGAGTGGGATCGCGGCGCAGCCAGAATTGCTCGACGAACGATTCGCGCTCCTCGTCCGTATTCAGCTGCTTGAATGCCTTTTTCTCTTCGTCCGTGATGATGTAGACAACGTCTTCGTTGAGCCACTTTTTCCACGGCGTCTCCAGCTCTTTCTTGAGCGCTTCTTCCTTCTTTTTGATCTGTTTTGGCGTCAGTGGTTTGGCGACAGTTTCCCGCTTGGAACCGGTGGCATTGGAACTGGACGAAGAATTGGTCGACGGAGGATTGCCGCCCGCGCTCTGGGGATTAGTGCTTTGAGAACTGGTGTTCTGGGAAATCGCCGGGATCACAAGCAGGAGCGCCACACCGATCGATGCGCCCCAAACAGCCTTTGCAGTCATACGTTTTTGCGCTTTCGGAAGAAAATAAGCTCCTCTGATTGTATCTCAGACGAAACCTGAAGAATACCGGTTTCAAGGTTTGCTCAGCGACCTCCAGTACGACAGGTTTCGGGCGCCGAAATCTGTTGGTTTGTATTGTCCGCATAGCACCAGCGGACGAGCGCGTCGGGCGCCTTGCCCGCGTTGGCGAGGCGCAGATCCGGCAGACCGATCTCCTGAAAATCGAAACGAATGGTACCGTCGCTCATGACATTCGCCAGCAGATAGCCATAAACGTCCGTGCGCGCGATGGTCGCGGTCTGTACGCCCGGCGGAAGGCGGTAGCGGACCGCTCCGGCAGTGCCCACAATCCATCCCGGCAGCACGCGATTCTGCCAGTAGGGCGTCCGATACACGTCGTCCATGACGAAATGCGAATGGCTGGCCAGAATATAGACCTGCTTGCCGGCCTGACGCAGGTCCCATAGCAGGTTGTAAACCTCGCGTCCGCTGGCAATCCCGGCGGGCGAATCGCACATACTGTGGCTCATTCCCTTGCTGCCGGGCAAAGCCTCGTGCATGCCAACGACAATCGTGGTGATCGCGGTCGATCTCCGGTCTTCCGCCAGGCGCGCCCGTATCCAGGCCAGTTGGTCCGCCTCGAACGCATTGTTCGCATTATCGAGCGACAGGAAATCGACGTTGTTCATCACCCAATGAAAGTACGTGCGCGTTCCATCGGCCGTGTCCCGATCCCGCTCTCGCTGCGCGTGAATCCGTGGACTGTTGAGATAGTCTGCAAACTGCCGGACGTAATCCGCGCGCGTCTTCGGATAAATCACCTCGTGGTTGCCGATGCCCAGGAAAATTTCGAGACCGCCAAACGCGCGAAGCTGACGCGCGATGAAATCGGGCCACGCCTGCGTGAGGTAATCGATAATCGTGACGTGAGGGGCGTTGAGCCCGAGACCGGCGGGTGGGACCGTGTCTTCGTCAAAGTCGTAGATCGCGCGGAAATCGCCCAGATGCCAGTAGAACCTGGCTCCGCTCTTCAGCACGGACGAGGCGATTGCCGGCATGACAATATCGCCGCAGTTGCGCGAATCGCCGGAGACCGCAAACTGCCAGACGGGCGCGGGCCGGCTCTGGGCCACGACACTCCCGCAAGTCAGCAGCCCAGCCCAGACCAGCCGGATCATCCGCCCCGCGCGCAGGGCGGGTTGTGAACCAGCGGCGCATTGGCAATCCCCCTCGCCTGGCAGCCCGTGGTGGAACTCCCGTGGGCCGCGTTGCGAGCGCCGCCCGGTGGCCAGCGCGAAGCAACGACGCAGGCAATGCGGGACATTGGACAGGAGTTGCGACAAAGCTGGAGCCGGGCGCCGCCGCAACCCTTTGGGCGGGCAGGATTTGGCCCGATAGCTTCGTTGCTCGTCGTCGTACGCACTCTTCTTCGAGCTGACCGGCGTCGACTTCCTCCTCGCGTCTCTCTCTGCGACCAAATCGTGCCCGCGCGGCCTCGCGCGAGTTCCACCACGGGCTGCTGGGTAGCTAATCATGATCGATGGTAGCTTCGACGATCTCGAGCCGGCGCTTCGGCGTCTCGCCGTCCAACTCCTCTTTCTCGAACGCATCGAGAACCTCCATCCCTTCGACGATCCTGCCGAATGCCGCATATTGCCCATCGAGATGGGGCGCCGGGCCCAGCATCAGAAAGAACGACGTCGTCGCCGAATCCGGATCGTCGCCGCGAGCCATGGAGACGATCCCGCGCACGTGTTTCACATCCGTCCGGAATTCCCCCTTGATCGTATGCACCCAGCGATCCGCCGGGTGCGTCGGTCCCGTGGAGCGCTTGTCCGCCGTGCCACCCTGGACCACGAAACCCTTCACGATGCGATGAAAGATCGTGCCGTTATACCAGCCGGTCTGAGTCAGCATGAGGAAGTTGCGCACTGTGTTTGGCGCCCAGTCCGGCTGCATCTGAATTTTGATGTTTCCGAGCGTGGTCCGGAGCGTCACCGTCTTCCGCATCTCGTCGGGAGTGGCGGTGAGGAACGGCTGCACCTTTTTGTTTTCGATCGTGACTTTGAGTATCCGGACCGGTTTATCGGTGACGTTGTTCGCGTCCGCCGGGGCCTGCGAAATTCGCTCAACCACGTCCATCCCTTCGGTAACGCGGCCGAATGTCGAATACTGCCCGTCGAGCGAAGGCTGCGGAATCACGCAGACGAAAAACTGCGCGCCATCGCTGTTCGGTTTGTTCGGCAGGCGGACGGTCGAAACCACCCCCCGCTCGTGTTTCATGTCGCTGAACTCGCTCGGCAGGAGATTCAACCCGCCGGTGCCCCACAGGTTCTTCGGCGTTTTCGCATCCTTGAGCAGGGGATCGCCGCCCTGAATGATTCCATTGGCAACGACCCGAAAAAACGCGCTTCCGTCGTAATAACCCTCGCGCGCGAGGCGAATGAATTGTTCCACGTGCTTCGGCGCCTTATCCGGCGCGAATTCGAAGCGAAACGTGCCGAGGTCGGTGGTAACGACCGCCTCAAGATCGGCTGGCGCGGTCGTTTGTGCCCGCGCCGGGCCGGAAATCAGGGCAGGGAGGAGAAACAAGGAAAAGAGTAACCAGTGCGGTTTCACGACACGCCATGGTACACGATCGGGCTATCGACCCGCAGAATCTGATTGACCGCAGGATAAACTTGAAATGATGAAATCGGTCTGCACATTTTTCGCTATCGCGCTCGTTGTACTCTGCGTACCCCGCTCCTTCGGCGCGGCGGACGACAAGACACAGGTCCAGGCACAGGTCCTCGACCAGAACGAGTATCCCTGCGAAAACTGCTTTTTCGGCTCGAGTACGTATTATTACTGTTTCGCCGCCGATAGCAAGGTCCTGATCGGCTACGAAAAAATTCCGACGATGAACTGGATCGACCCGAATAAAAACTGGCTGACGAAGGTGCACAAATCCTGGAGGCCATGGGCGGCCGACGGCAAAACCATTCCCCTGACCTACGACAAGAAGCACATCTGGGTTACTTCGCCGAATGGCAAGCGCGTGAAACTGAATCAGGACTACACCACCGACATTTTCACCAACGATCAGCGCTGCCGCGCCGCGATAACGAAAAAGTAGCGTTTCGCCCGGGCGCCCGCCCTGGAATTCCGATTGCACGTATCCGGCCGGACCGAAATTGCCAACCAGCCCGGCCGGTGAACGCAAATTCACAATCCGCGAGCTTCTCAAGCCGCACAGAAAAGCGCTCGTCCTGGGCATTCTGGCGGCCATCGGCGACGGCGTCGCCAATCTGCTGGATCCCATTCCGCTCAAGATCGTCCTCGACAACGTCCTGAAATCGAAAGCCCCGAGCGGCTGGCTCAATAATCTGATCTTCTCCATCGCGGGTACGAACCCGTTCGCGGTCGTCGAAGTCGCCGCCGTGGGCGTGATCGTCATCGCTGTGTTTGGCGCGATATGCACCTACTCGGAAAAGGTGCTCACCACGAGCGTCGGGCAGTGGGTGATGCACGATCTGCGGCAGACCCTCTATTTCCACATCCAGCGTCTTTCTCTCGCCTGGCACGATCGAAAACGCACCGGCGATGTGATCAGCACGGTCACCAGCGACATCGATTCCATCCAGAGCTTCATCAGTTCCAATCTCCTCGACGCGCTGATCGATGTGCTGACCCTGGTGGGCATGGTCGGCGTCATGTTCTACATCAACTGGCGCTTTACCCTGATCGCTCTCGCGGTCGCGCCCCCGCTTGCGGCGGTGGTCTTCCGTTATACCCGCAATATCCGCAAAGCCTCCCGCGAGGTGCGTAAAAAAGAGGGCGAAATCCTGTCGGTGATTCAGGAAGTGCTCTCCTCCATGCGCGTCGTCAAGGCCTTTGCCCGCGAGGATTACGAACTGCATCGGCTGGAGGAGGAGAGCCTCGAAAACGTCGAGATCGCGCTGCGCGCGCGCGGCATGAAGGCCCGGCTGACACCGCTCGTGCAGGTTATCGTGGCGGCCGGCACGGCGCTCGTGCTCTGGTTTGGAGCGCGCATGGTCCTCGCCGGCACGCTTTCCGCCGGTTCGCTCGTTTTATTCATCTGGTATCTCGGCAAGATGTACAAGCCCATGCAGGATCTCTCGAAGATGTCGGACTCTTACTCCAAGGCGGCCGTCGCCTACGAGCGGATCCGCGAAATCATGAATCTCGACGGAGAGGTCAAGGACCTGCCCGGCGCCCGCAAAATGAACCGCGTCAGGGGCGTAATCGAATTCGACCGGGTCACTTTCGGCTACGAGCCCGCCTGTCCGGTGATCGACGACATGAGCTTTCGCATCGAAGCCGGCCAGTTGGCGGCATTCGTCGGGCCCACGGGCGCCGGCAAGACAACCACCATCAGTCTGATCCCGCGCTTTTACGACCCCGTTTCCGGCGTGGTGAAGATCGACGGCTCGGATATCCGGCGCTTCCAGCAGAAGTCTCTGCGCGAGCACATCAGCGTCGTGTTGCAGGAAACCGTGCTGTTCCATGGCACGGTCTGGCAGAACATCGCCTACGGCAAGCCCGGTGCCAGTCGTGCGGAAATTGTGCGGGCCGCCGAACTGGCCAACGCCAGCGAGTTCATCGAGAAAATGCCCAAAGGTTATGACACGCTCGTCGGCGAACGCGGCCACAGTCTCTCGGGAGGCCAGCAGCAACGCATCGCCATCGCCCGCGCCGTTATTCGCAACACACCGATTCTGATTCTCGACGAGCCCAGTTCCGGCCTCGATGCCGAATCGGAGAAGCTGGTGTTCGAGGCGCTCGACCGGCTGATGAAGGGCAAGACCTCCATAGTGATTGCACACCGTTTATCCACCATTCGCTCCGCCGATGTCATCTTCGTCGTGCAGAACGGAAAACTGGTCGAGAGCGGCACTCACGATCAACTGGCGGCGTCCGGCGGTTTGTACTCAGAGCTCTACGAAATTCAGTTCGGCGCCTTGCAATAGTGCTTGCCCGCGTGCAGCGAGTCGCGCATATCAGCATCGGTGCGATTCCACGCCCTTTCGGACACAGCGCCAGCAACGCCTGTCCAGGAAGTCGCGCTGCCGCGTTCGTTTGATCGAACGAATGCGCGCGTTTTACCTACAACTTGTTCAATTCCGCAATTCTGCTTTCCAGCGTTCCGGTACGGACCGACCGGCAATTGAATGTGTGCATCTTGAATGAGTCGGCGGCGGAGTTCTTTTTTCCACATCAGCAAGCACTGGGAAGATATGTGCGGAGCCGGGTAACAAACGATTTCCCCGATGAAGTGGCGTGCCAGGTGATCGGGCTGGCGGAAGATGCGAAGTTTTACGACGTGCGGCAGGGACCGCGCGCACGATTTATCTGCCCCTTTCGACGAAGCGCATCGACACCAGCCTGGGGAACCTGGTGTTTCTGATTCACTCGCCGACGAAAACCCAAGCAGTCTCCGCGTTTCGCGCCACGCTTTCGGAGATTGCGCCGACGGTTCCGCTGGTGATCTTCGTCACGATGCGGGAACAAATGGATGCGGCGCTGGGAAGCCAGGAATTAATCACGCTGCTGGCGAATTTTTTCGGCGTGGTGGCGCTGTTGCTGAGCGCGCTGGGATTGTATGGCTTACTGTCCGCAAGCGTGACACAAAGACGCGGAGAGATTGGCGTACGCGTGGCGCTAGGGGCGACGCCCGGCAGAGTGTTGCGAATGATCCTGAAGGAAGCGTTGGGGTTGCTGGTCTGGGGAATGCTGTTGGGCGCGGTGGGTTTGTTCTTTGCGATGCGATTTGTGGTGGCGATGTTGCATGATATCTCGGCGTACGATCCAATGACCCTGGCCAGCGTGACCGCAACGCTAGTGTTGGTGACGATCCTGGCGGCGCTGGTTCCGGCGGTGCGCGCGGCGAGGCTAGATCCGAATGAGACGCTGCGGTCGGACTAGAGACGCAGTGTTGCCCGAAGAGAGTTGACCGCTCAACAGTTGTCCAAAGAACAAACAGCGGCAGTACCCAAAGACCGCAGAATTTTCGTCATAACCTCAAGCTGGAAGCACGCTTTTCAGCGCGGACTGACCGGCGGACCAGTAGACCGGCGCTGGCAAATGTCCTAATTTCGACTGTAAATCCACAAAGTCGGCGTTTCGTGTTTGTTATCGCTAAGCATCACGGAGCGGTGGCACAAAGAGAAGCGCTGAGAGGCAAAAGGCCCATGAGTTGGCGGATGAACCTGGCATTGTTCGCGATGTTGGCGATTTCGGCCCCGGTGATTCGCGCGCAGTCGCAGAAAACTTTGACGAATGCGGACATCGTGGAGATGACCAAGGAAGGATTCGACTACCAATCTGATCGTTCAGGAGATTCAAGCGAACGACGCGGACTTCGACATTTCTCCCCAGGCACTGATCAATCTGAAGAACGCCGGCGTGACGCAATCCGTGATGCAGGCGATGCTGTTGGTGCAGACGGCCAAGCCTTCACCTTCGGTGGTTCCGGCTCATGCAACTGTGCCGGCATCGGCGGATGGCGCTGGGGCGGATCCGAGCAGACCGGTGTGCAACGCGCATTCAGGATGCCTGCTGCGCGATGGCGCCGAGGTTACGCTGAAATTTGCGGCCGATCTTCAGCTCGAAGACAGCGCACGAGGGCGACCCCGTGGAATTTCTTCTGGACACCGATATAAACGTGGGAGAAACCGTGGTGGTACCAAAGGGCGCGCACGCGGTAGCGACGGTTTCGACAGCGAAGAAAGCTGGGATGATGGGGAAGCCGGGCGACCTGAGCGTGCAATTGCAATATTTGATCGCGGGCAGCAATCATGTGCGCCTGCGCGGAACAAAAGGCAAGGAAGGCGAGAGCAAAACCGGCGCGACGGTGGCACTAACTGTGCTCTTCGGGCCGTTTGGATTGATCAAGCACGGAAAAGATGTAGCAATACGTCGGGCTGCTGCCGCTGGTTCAGACTGGTGTTAGGGGGTGACCGCGGTGCTTGACGAGCTGATCGCGCGCGTCCCGACCCCGGCGGCGACCGCGACGCGCCGGCCCGGGCGCTCATCTTCGACTCCGAGTACGACCAGTATCGCGGCGTGATCGCCTACATCCGGGTCGTCGACGGCACCTTCACGAAGGGCGACGCGATCCGCGCCATGCAGGCCGGGACCGAGGCCGAGATCGACGACATCGGCTTCTTCTCCCCCCAGATGATCTCGACGCGGGCGCTGGCCGCCGGCGAGGTCGGCTATCTGATCACCGGCATCAAGGACGTCACCCGGCTGCGCGTCGGCGACACGCTGACCAGCAAGGCCCGCCCGGCGAGCGAGCCGCTGCCCGGGTATCGGGAGGTCAAGCCGATGGTGTTCTCCGGCCTGTTCCCGATCGAGAGCGACGACTATGCCGAT
>CAWBIS010000142.1:0-34053 GCA_963788485.1 Terriglobia bacterium | reverse complement strand
GCCGCTTCCTACTACCAGGACGGTTCCAGGGTCGAAGGTGTGCCCCTGAATATGGCGGATGTACAGCAGGTGGACGTGGTAAAGGGACCCGACTCCGTGCTGTTTGGACGCGCCCAGCCAGGAGGCCTCGTCAACGTGGTAACGCGGCCGATTCTTCCGCAGTTTGCGGCCGATCTGGAAGAGACCGCCAGCCGGCTGGGGGCGACGCGCAGTACCGCCAGTGTAAGTGGGCGGCTCAATAAGAGCGGGAGCTTACTGGTGCGAGCTTCAGGCACCTGGTTCGCCGACAAGACCGGGCGGGCGTTTGTGCGTGACCGCCTGGGATCAGGTGGACTGACTTTGATATGGCATGCAACGCCGCGAACTCAATTGGGCTTGTCACTGAATTACCAGCACCAGGCCTGGCGCAACGACTATGGAGTTCCCTCGCTCGGCGATCGGCCTCTCAACCTTCCTTACTACAGTTCGCAGTTTAATGATTCGCCCGTGTTGTCCACAACACAACCGAGGTCGGCTCGACTCACCCTCGATCAGGAGCTTTCGCGGGCGTGGCGCCTGAATGTGAACCTCCTGTCGTTGATCTCCAATTCCTATGAAGCCGATATCACACCGTACGGGAGCAACCTGGCTACGGGAGTGGACTGCCTCGGCAGCGGCGACGAATGCCTTCAGTATTACTACAATGCTCCGCACAGGAAGTACCGGTTGGTCCATGGGTCGGCGGATTTGACGGGAAAGTTCAAAACCGGTGCTGTGCGGCATTCGGTGCTTGTCGGACTGGATGGGTATGCACAGGGCAGGACCGGAACGCAGTATTACGAACAACTCGCGCCGGTCAATGTGTACAACCCGGTATTCACGCCGGCGCCACCGCTTGACCCTTCCGTCGCGTCGCCGCTTTATACGACTGATGAAACCCGGTGGGTCGGTCTTTACGCACAGGACACAATCACGCTGCCCTACCGGCTGACGCTGGTTGCCGGGGTCCGGGCGGATTGGACGAGCGCGATTTATGCGCCTCCCGGTTCTCAGCCCAACGTGCAGTCCTTTGTTAAGCCGCGCGTGGGGCTGGTTTGGCAGCTGTCGGGCGGGCAGGCGATCTACGGCCAGTATCAGCAGGCACTGGACGCGAATAACGGCCGTGACCCGGTCACGCTTCAGGCACTGTCTGCGGAGACATCCGATCAGTTTGAGTTTGGCTATAAAGTGCGGGCGCGGGGAGGGGCGATCACGGCCACCGTCGCGGCATATCGCCTGGTCAAGGACAACATCGCAAGCTTTGCTTTTTACCCGACGATTACAACCGTTGGGCAGGAGCGGTCACGCGGCGTCGAGGTCGACGTGAGAGGCCGTCTGACGCAGCGCCTTTCGGCCATCGCTTCCTACGCGTTTAACGACGGCGTGGTCACGAAAGATCCGCTGTACCAGGGCGAGCGGCTTCCTGAAGCTCCGCGAAACAGCGGCAGTTTGTGGCTGCGTCATGCGCTGGGCGAAAGTTGGGATGCGGGCGCCGGCATCTTTGCGGTTGGCGTCCGGAACGGCGACTACGGCAATGATTTTGAATTGCCGGGCTATGCCCGCCTGGACCTCATGCTGTCGCACCGCTTCCGGACGGGAGCCTGGCACAACACGATTCAGATGAACGTTTTGAACCTGACCAATAAGCTCTATTACACCGGCAGCTTCCCGATCGCGCTGGACTGGATTCAGCCTGGCCGGGAGCGCACCTATGAAATCACGCTCCGGCTCAGCCGGTAAGATTCGTCGGCGTTTGGTTTGCACCCTTTGGACTCGATTACGAGGCGCGCACTCGCAGCTCAAAGCACCGCCGAAGCGTGCACTCTTTTTCAGCCATTGATCGGTTTTGTGCAGCCAGCGGTCTGGCGCAGCGGACCGGGTTTCGCCACACTATAAACATGCCTATGCTAATAACGAGAGTTTGTTTTTCCGCTTCAATTCTGCTGATGGGTTTTGTTGCGCTGTCTCAGACCCGAACGACGCCGAAGTACCAGCCGGTGTATACGCAGGACGGGCAACTCCGCCTTCCCACGGACTATCGGGAGTGGGTCTTTCTGTCTTCGGGATTCGATATGAGTTACAACCCGGACATGACGATGGACCATCACATGTTCGACAACGTTTTTGTGAATCCCGAAGCCTGGCGGGCATTCCAGTCAACTGGCAAGTGGCCCGACAAAACGCTTCTGGTGCTGGAACTCCGGCTGGCGGAAGGGAAGGGCTCCATTAATCAGAAGGGCGACTTTCAGGCGGGCGAGCCCATGGGTATCGAGGTACACGTGAAGGACGAATCGCGATTTAAAGGCAAGTGGGCGTTCTTTGGATTCTCGCCGACCGACGCCACATCCAGGATGATCCCCATGACGCAAGACTGCTACAGCTGCCACGCGGAGCACGGCGCCGTCGATACAACCTTCGTCCAGTTCTATCCGACCCTGAAGCCAATCGCGACCCGCAAGGGAACGCTCGAACCGGCCTATCAGAAGAGTGAACCGGGCCGCTAACCTGGCGCCGAACAGATGGACGCTGCGCGCCGAACATGTCCGCGCCACGTTTGCGGCGAAGCCCAAAACGAAGGTGTATGACGAAATGAACAATCTGTTGGCGCGTTGTGTGCCCGGCGCAATCCACGGAGAAGACAATCGGACGCGCGATTTGAGTGGCCGCAATGCGCTGATCTCTTCCGAGTTCTATTACTTCGGGCGCGACGCTGTTCTAATCCCGCAGAGATTTCGAGGCGTGATTGCAACCACACCAAGGACACAAGAATACATCCGACCAGAAACTAATCGCCGGTTTCCGGTCGTGGCTCAAAGCGAAAGCGCCGAAGCCGGGCCGGTGACAGGAGCCTTCTCGCCGGGCATCCTTCTCCAGTGCCGCCACGAAATCCTTGCTGACCGGGTCCATCAGAGCACTGGAGACAAGCTGGTTTCCCCGATGAAAGCGAAAGAAGTTCACCACGCCCCGCTCCCGCTGCAAACCGGGAACGTAGACATTCAGATACATCCGGTCGATCTCTTCCACTTCCAGGGTGACGTGATCGGCCAGGCTCCGGTACGACTCCGATCCTTCGGGATCGACTGCCGCTTCGGCAGCCCATATCCCTGGCGAGAGCCTCTTGCGTTTCTCCACTGTCGACCGAAGCCGCTTTCCGGATTACGCCAATATCACCGACAATCGAATACACCTCGTCGGTCTGAGGCGGAGCCCCGTTAGATTTCGTCGGTAAATACCTGAAAGCTTTCGAGAGTGTTCGGGCCGAACGTGGTCGTGATCGCCACGTCAGAGGCGTCACGCCCGCGAGCGATAAGCACACGCCCGATACGAGGCACGTTATTTCGCGCATCGAAGGTGTACCACTTTCCGCCTAAGTAAACATCGAACCAGGCGGCGAAGTCGCCCACACCGTAGGGGGGTGGCATTCCCATGTCGCCCAGGTAGCCGGTGCAATACCGCGCGGGTATATTCATACATCGGCAGAACGCGATGGCCAGGTGGGCATAGTCGCGGCAGACACCAGACCCTTCATTGAACGCCTGCCAGGCTGTTCGGGTTGGACTCGAATTCTCGTAGTTGAAGGCAATATGTTTGTGAACGAAATCGCAGATCGCCTGCACCCGAGCCCACCCAGGCGCGGAGTTCTCGAACAGACTCCAGGCCGCCTGAGTCAGCAGGTCCGTCTCGCAATAACGGCTGCCGAGGAGAAAGACGAGTGTTTCTTCGGGAAGATCCTCCACCGCGTGTTGCATCGCGGACGGAGCGACAATGTCGTGTGCGCCCGAGTCCCTGACGACACCGCTTGCGGAGAGGCGCATGCGTCCCGGCGGAGCCAAGATCCGATTGCACCAGTTTCCGAATCCATCGCGATAGGCGGTGATCGGGACCGGGGGTTCCGTCCTCAAATAATCGGGGATGATGATGTCCGAGGCCCTCGAGTAGTGGACACTTGTCGTCAGGATCATCGGGGTGGGTTGAGGGAAGCTATAGATGAATTCGTAGCCTATCTTTATTTGCACAAGGTTCCCTCAGGTAACATTCCCGCGACTGCGCCCATTTGCCCAAACGACTTTGGCCACCCCGTCGGACGCATTCGCGGAAACGATCTTCCTATCGGCTGCTTCGAGCGGAGTCCCGATTCAGCGCCCTTTCAAACTTCCTCGCGCTGGCCGGCGTTTTGAAGTCGCCAGTCAGAATTTCACGATTGGTGGCGTCGCGGGAATAGAGCTCCCTGTTGGTTTCCGCGTCCGGGCGAAGTGTTGCCCCTTCCAGCGAAATACCGGCGAAGAGCCCGCGCGACCGGGAATACGACAGCATTTCGGCATGCAGTTCCGCATCCGTCTGAGCACTCGCATCGCGGCCCAGCGGGCCTGCCGCTGCGGTCGCTTCTCCGCCGATCGTGAACTTATCTTCGAGGAGATGTTTCATGCCGCCCTCGTTCATCACGAGTAAGACAACATCCGTCTCCGAAGCGCCGATCTGAAATCCGAAGCTTCCGCCTTCGACCTCCATCGCGGCCGGAGCGCTCCAGCCCGAGCCCCCTTCCCGGCGGCATACCGAGAATCCACGGCCGTACTTGGCGCCGAAGACGAAACCGGCCTTTTTCATCCCTGGCACGACGACGACGCATCGCGCCTTATCGAGCAGGTCCTGGGGGATACCTCTATCGGAGGCCTTCATCATGTCTGTCAGTGTATCGGCCGAAGCGTCCAGCCTGTCGTCCACCTTGACTTGCCTGTCCGCCGCGAAGGCAACAGTGCCGACGGAGCCGGCAATTGCCAGGACGGTTACTAGTGTTTTATGCATTCAATGTTTCTCCTGTTCGTGTTTGATAATGCGCGCCGGCGGCCAATCGAGCAGATTGAATAGAAAGGGCAATCAAGTAATTCCGGAGGCTTGGGTTAACCGCGGGGCGTCAGTTGGCTGCTAATAGTCATCGTCCGGCGGGCCTGCGGTTTGCGAATACCCCGCGCCGAGTCGACGGAAGCGACAAAACGCCGGAGCAGGGAAAGGATACAGCCGAAACGCTACATTCAATGAACTGGAGCCGGATGAGTTGCGGGGCTCTCTCCGCTGCTGCGGGACGCAACAGCACACTCACCCCGCGTCGCCGGTGGCGGGTGAGCGTCGAATCAGGCAAAAGTTGTGACCGCAAAGACCACATCGGTAAGGCTGAAACAGCCATCGGAAGGCTCTCTCGAAGCCGTTCCGCGCGTCGACCGTCCTGAAATCGATGGATCTGCAATGCGGGCAGCAACTGGAGAAGAAGCCGAGAGTCGCAAGGCTCATGTTCATTGGCCCTCAACCGTGGAATGGGATGGTATGGCGTAGTGCATGGGAGTACCCCGGGCTCCGCCCGGGCGGCTGGCTTCACGGGCCGCCCTCAATTGCTCGGGTGTCCTCACGTCCGGCTCCGAGACTCTGACTCGTTCTCTCGCGCGCGATACCTGGCGCTTGTGCCGCTTCATTAATCTCTTGTCCATGGGTGCCTTTCAGAGGGCGGACGAGCGCATCTCTAGTCTTCTTCGATTTCTGCACAAATCATCGCTTCCGTAGTCAGCATGAGCGACGCGATTGAAGCCGCATTCTGCAGAGCGGTACGCGTGACTTTGGTCGGATCGATCACCCCCGCTTTGACCAGATCCTCGTATTCTTCCGTGGAAGCGTTGAAGCCGAAGTGGGGATCGGCGCTGATACGGATCTTTTCTACGACAACCGCGCCTTCCGTCCCGCAGTTGAGTACGATTTGCCGCACAGGCTCCTCGCACGCGCGTCGCACGATGGCGACTCCAAACTGCTCGTCGCCATCGAGCGAGAGCTTCTTCAAAGCGATTGCCGCGCGGAGGAGCGCAACCCCGCCACCCGGAACGATTCCTTCTTCCACTGCAGCGCGTGTGGCGTGCAGGGCATCCTCGACGCGTGCCTTCTTCTCTTTCATCTCGGTCTCGGTGGCCGCTCCGACTTTGATGATCGCCACGCCGCCGGCCAGTTTCGCCAACCGCTCCTGCAGCTTCTCGCGATCGTAATCGGAGGTGGTCTCCTCAATCTGGGTACGAAGCTGTTTGATCCGGCCTTCGATGTTCTTCGATAAACCGGCGCCGTCGATGATCGTGGTGTTCTCTTTGTCCACGGTAATGCGTTTGGCGCGGCCCAGATCTTCGAGTTTGACTCCCTCGAGCCTGATGCCGGTTTCTTCCATGATGGCTTTGCCGCCGGTGAGGATCGAGATATCCTCGAGCATGGCCTTGCGCCGGTCGCCGAAGCCGGGCGCCTTCACCGCGCAAACGTTGAGCGTTCCGCGGAGCTTGTTGACGACCAGCGTGGCCAGAGCCTCGCCTTCCACTTCCTCGGAGATCAGCAGCAACGGCTTGCCCGCGCGTGCGATCTGTTCCAGGATCGGCAGCACGTCATTCATGCCGGCGATTTTCTTTTCGTGAATCAGGATATAAGGATCTTCGAGGACGCATTCCATGCGCTCGGGGTCGGTCACGAAGTACGGCGAGAGATAGCCACGATCGAATTGCATGCCTTCCACGGTTGCGAGCTCGGTGATCATGGTTTTCGATTCCTCGACTGTGATCACTCCGTCTTTGCCGACTTTTTTCATCGCTTCGGCGATCACGTCGCCGATGGTGGAGTCGCTGTTGGCGGAGATACGGCCCACCTGCGCAATCATGTCGCCTGAGACCGGTTTCGAGAGTCTCCTGATTTCTTCAACCGCCAGTTCAACCGCCTTATCGATGCCTCGTTTAACGGCCATGGGATTGGCGCCCGCGGTGACGGCTTTGACACCCTCGCGGAAGATCGCCTGGGCGAGAATGGTTGCGGTCGTTGTGCCGTCGCCGGCGACATCGGAAGTCTTTGATGCGACCTCGCGCACCATCTGGGCGCCCATATTCTCGAGCGGGTCTTTTAATTCGATTTCCTTCGCGACCGTTACGCCGTCTTTGGTGATGGTCGGTCCGCCGAATTTTTTCTCGAGAACGACGTTGCGTCCCTTGGGGCCCAGAGTGACCTTCACCGCTTCGGCCAACTGGTTGACGCCGCGCAGAATTGCCTGGCGGGACTGGTCGCTGTAAGTAATTTGTTTAGCCATGATGTTTTCCCTTTTCTTAAGCTTCGATTCAGCTTGTGGACAAAATACCGAGCACATCATCCTCGCGCATGATCAGGTAATCCGTGCCCGCTACTTTGGTCTCGGTCCCGGAATATTTTCCGAACAGCACACGGTCGCCCGCTTTGACATCGAGGGCTGCCAGTGTGCCGTTTTCGAGTCTTTTACCATGGCCTGCCGCGATGACTTCGCCTTCCTGCGGTTTCTCCTGCGCGGAATCGGGGATGATGATGCCGTGGCGCGTGGTTTCCTTCTCGTCTATGCGCTTCACTACTATGCGGTCGTACAGCGGTCGAATATTCATGTTCTTTCAGCCTTTCAGTTGGATGTCGGTTAAAACGTTTGTCGGCGGCGCGCTTCCCGCTGGTTTTTGACGGCCTGATATCGTGGATCTTTGGCGATCATCTGGCGCACCTGATCGCTCAATTCCTGCCAGTCGCGGATGAAATAGCCGGCCTGCTCGTTGGCCATTGTCTCCGCGCGCTTTTGTTCGAGAATTTCGAGGATAGTGCGGGTTTCAGATTGCTTTTGTCCGGTCTGGATACCGGCCTGAGCCTGAAACACCTTCGCTACCCGTGCGAACTCCTGAGCCACGGTCAATCGGATTTGTTCGGCCCACTCGATCTGGTTCGGCGTGCCAATCAATTTGCTTTCATTGCCCAAAGCAAACCGAGCCTTCCTGAAACCGTCGGGCGTGCGCCGCCACACTTACGCGAAACACTCCGAAGCATTGCTTGCTGGTAACGTGCATGATCTCGAAACTGTTACAGTTCTCGGATTTCACGCGTCTCGCCACGCGCGTCAGAGCGGTGCCCAGCGTCTTTCGCCGGTTGAATCCAAACGCGGCCTTCTCGATCTTGCCAGCCATGAAAAAAGAGACCCATCCCGCTCTCGCGGTTTCCGCTTCCAGCGTAGAGCGGACATTTCTGGCTACGGACCAGCCCTTCAACAATGGATCGCCGCCGAACTGAAGAAAACCAGGCAAGTTCGCGCTCCGTTCAACGTGAAGGCTTCCCGCTTCCGTGGAACTTCTGGTGAATTGAACGGTCACGGCTGGAACCCCGGCTTGTTCGCCAGGCGCGACTTCTCGTCTCTGGCTTCCGCGTCGGCTACCTGCTTTGCCTGTTCTTCCAGCGCTTTTTTGGGCGCTTCGACCTGATCCAGCCGCGCCGATTCCACGAGCGCCTCCCCGGCCAGAGCCTGGTTGCTCTTCGACGACACGATAACGCCAAAACCGCCTCCGTACGAAAACCCGACGAGGCTCAACAGATTCTGCGCATCGCTCCACTGAGCGATTACCCGGACACTGGTGTTGTAACCGGCGTTGAAGAACATCTCTTTGGCAACCGGTACGGAAACGTGACCATAAATGGCGGACAGCGCTTCCGTCATATCCGCATCCGTCAAGCCGCCGGTGTGATCCCTGTCATAAGTCACCGTCATTTCGAAGAGGCTGCGGTTGTAGAAGCTGAACAAGATTTCGCGGACGGAATTGGGCCGAGCGCTGGACGCGGACCGGTTGGTCCTCCAGTCGAGTTCCTCGATTCGTTCGGGACGGCTGGAGATCAATCTGGCTTCGGAGGATTCGATTGCCGCCTGCTGCGCTACCTCCGCGATAGACATACCGAGGTGAAATTCACGATAACGAGACAAATCGCTTCCCGGCAGCAGAGTAGCCGAAGCCATGACAGATATACCTGCAAGAACAACTCGTCGAAACTTCATTTGCATAATTACCCTTATGATTCCCTCCTGATTCAGGGCATGCGCATGGCCGTTCACAACCTCCTGCCGCACTGCGGAGAAAGGCCGCTCCGCAGCGCAAATCCGGTGCGGCTTTCGGGCTTGTCATCGAGGCCACGGTGCGGCAGAGCTAACCACCAGCGGTCATCTGACGGCTAATGGTCATCGACAGCGAAGCCCGCTCAGGATTTAGCGGGTAAGATTGCGGAAGAGGACGGGGGCAAAAGGAAACGACCAGACGAGGCGAGCTCCGCCGTGGGCGGGGTCCCGCCCACGAACAGGGGGCGCGGTTCACAGAATCGAACGACGCCCTTGAAACAACTGGATGACCAGCGCGATCACGGCGACGATCAGCAACAGGTGAATCATTCCACCCAGGGTATAGGACGTGACCAAACCCAGGAACCACAGGACCAGCGCAATTACAAAGATCGTCCAAAGCATCTATTTAAAGCTCCTTTATCTCGTATAAAGCAAGGGCACGCAACCGGCCGTTGGCGGCGAAGGGGTGTGGCCGCAAAGATGCTTCACCCGAAGCATGACACAAAGCACGAAGGATCAGATCGCCGGCAAGCTTCATGAGCTCAAAGGCAGCATAAAAGAGGCCGCGGGGCAGGTCACTGATAATCCAAATCTGACCGCCGAAGGTCAAGGCGAACAGCTGGCGGGCACGATCCAGAAGAAAATCGGCCAGGTCAAACAGGTATTTGAGAAATAATCATGCTCATTCTCATCATTATTTTGTTGCTGCTTCTCGGTGGTGGCAGTGGCTACTATGGCCATTCACGCTGGGGGCGCGGCGGAGGAGCCGGCGTGGGGCTGGGTACGATATTGGTGGTGGTTCTCGTTCTTTACCTGCTCGGCGCGTTCCACTAATCGCTATTGCCCGCATAACCGAAGCTTCCCTGGGAGAAGCTTGCGATAGCCATCCGGGTGTGGTTATAGATCGTGCCGGGAAATGCCCAGCTTCTTCATCAGGGCGTTCAGAGTGGTCCTGGGTATTCCCAGCCGATTGGCGGCGGCAGTGATTACGCCGCCGGTCTCCCGTAAAATGCGGATGATATGGTCCCGCTCGACGTCTTCGAGCGTGGCATTGCTGCCGGCTTCGGGCGCGTCCGCTTGCAGTTCCGATAAAGGCGCGCGCAGAGCGGGGCCGCGCGACAGGATCACCGACCGCTCGATGAAGTTCTCCAGCTCACGGACATTGCCTGGCCACGACCAATTTACCAGCGCCTTCATCGTCTCGGCAGGAATGCTATCGATCTGCCGATCCATCTTCGCGGCGTATTTCCTGGTGAAATGGCGCGCCAGCAGGGGAATGTCCTCCGCGTGTTCGCGCAACGGGGGAGTATTGATGGGAAAGACCTTCAGCCGGTAGTACAGATCGCTGCGGAAGAGTTTGTCTCCCATCATCTGGGTCAGGTTCCGGTTGGTTGCGGCCACCAGACGGACATCAATCGGTATGGTGCGCGTGCCGCCCAACCTTTCGAAGGATTTCTCCTGCAGCGCGCGCAGCAGCTTTGGCTGCAAATCGATGGGAATATCACCCACCTCATCCAGAAACAAAGTCCCTCGATGGGCCATTTCGAAGCGGCCGATCTTCTGGCCCAGGGCGCCGGTAAAGGCGCCTCGCTCATAACCGAACAACTCGCTTTCGAGCAATCCCGTGGGAATCGCGGCGCAGTTCAGGCTGATGAACGGAAGATTCCGCCGCGGGCTCATACGATGAATGGCGCGGGCGATCAATTCCTTGCCCGTCCCGGTTTCGCCAAGAATCAGGACCGTCGCGTCGGTCGGAGCCACCACTTCGACTTGTCCCATCATCCGTTTCAAGGGCGCGCTGTTTCCGACAATTTCCTCGAAGTCCTGCGTGCTTTCGGCGGGCTGCTCTTCGACAGACTCCAGCCGGTTGCGTTCCCGCAGGTCCGTTACGAAGGTGATCCAGCGAAAAGGAGATAATTTGAGCACGGCGGTGGTGACCAGGACGGGTACGCGGGTTCCATCCTTCCGGATCAACTCTTTTTCGTAAGGCGTACAGGCTCCGAAGCACAGTCCTTCTTCGTGCGCAAGTTCATCGAGGGCCGTGAATTCCTTAGGCGTAAGATCGGGCCATACCACGCGGCCGGCGAGAAGATCTTCGCGACTATATCCCACCAGTTCGAGAAACGTGTCATTCGCTTCGGGGATGCGGTCAAACTCCCCCGAGACGACGCCGGTAATCGTCGACGGTGCCGCGACTCGGCGCACGCGCGCCAGGCTGTGCCTTAACTTCTCGTCCCTGTTGTGGCGATCGCTGAAGTCGCGCACCATGCGCGCAAAGCCCTGCAATTCTCCCGTTTCGTCTTTCAGCGCCATAGTGATGGCGTTGGCCCAGAAGCGGGAGCCATCCTGTTTCAGGTGCCAGCCTTCGGTGGCGAAGTGGCCTTCAGCGCCAGCTCGTTTGAACTCCTCCTGCGGCGCTGGTGGAGGGCTACAGTCCTCTGGATAGAGAAAAGAGACATGCCGGTGGATGGATTCCGCAGCGTCGTAGCCGTAGATCCGCTGCGCGCCCCCGTACCAGGCGGCGATCCTTCCATCCGCATCCAGGAGAAAGAGCGCATAATCCTGCATCCAGGATGGAACCGTTTCCGCTTCCACCGGATCGCGCAGCATGAGCAGGTTACGCGAAGGCAACACATTAGCTTTCGCGACGAACTCGATTTCCCTCGAGGTGCCGCCAGGGCCGGACAGTTGGAGCGAGCCGATTCGCTCGCCCTCTTTGAGCAGGGTTTGCCAATGGTCGGGAATCGCCGCTTTGACTGCGGGCGCCGCGAAATCATCCAGGCTCTGACCGATGATCTGTTCCCGAGGCAAACCGAGGAGCTTACCGGCCCCGGAACTGGCATCGCGGTGCCGGCGATCGTCATCGGTGATCAGGATCGGAGCGGAAGGCTGGTATATGATTGCGCGAAACAGCAGCTCAAGCTCTTTGGGACCGTTGTCGAGCAGCCAGGATGTAGTTTGTTGTCTGGAGGCCGTGGAAGACAAACGCTTTTCTCCTTTGCTTCCTGTAAGATGCTCCCGGTACAAGAGGCATTCACGATCCGGGAACCCGACCGTCCGAAGAACATAGATCGGTCTGCAGACCGTGGGAGGCCGACAGATAGTAGTTGATCACAACTGTACCACTGTTTCCCGCGCTTCGCATTTATCTGGTCGGGTGGCTGCTGGGACGATCAGTTCTTGTCTTTCGAAATAAGTGCTGGAAGCGGCGCCCGCGATTGCCTGATCGCCTCGAGCCGCAGGTAACCTGCTGCCGCGCGCACACGTACCGCTTCCTTCTTGTCTTCAAATAACGGAATCAAATCGATCTGGAGCGCGGGATCGTCCCGAACGGCGATGGCGTGCACAGCGGCGGCACGGACCGACCAGTCCGCGTCCATAAGCGCGTTCTCAAGTGCCTGAAGCACTTCCGGGCTGTGGTCGCGGCTCAGAAGAAGCGCGGCCGCGGCGCGTCCGGAGACGCCCGGGTTCGAGAGAATGCCCGAAAGCGAGGAAACACCGGCGCCCACGCCGGGGACGGGCGCGAAGTTCGCGCTTTCGACCAGAGCGAATAGCAAGAACGTCCTCGGGGTATGCAGCATCCGGAGCGCGTCCCACTTCTCCTTGGTGATGAATCCGGATGAGCTCTTCGTCTCACGATCGAGAACCGAAAACAGTGCCTCGCGTCCGGGCGGCTCGTCGAGAGACCAAAGGCCCTTGGCGGCGGCGAAGCTCACTTCGGGCACATTGCTTTCGAGCGCTGTGCGCAGCGCGGGAGCCGTTCTCGCGCTCTTCAGGTCTATCAGACTTGCGATCGCGGCGAGGCCCACTCCGACGTCTTTGTCGGCAAGCGTCGTTTCGAGATCCGACAGCCATGGTTCGGTAGCGCTGACAAGGCCGAGCGACTCGACGGCATGGGTCCTTGTCTCCGGATTCTTATCCATCAATGAAGTTTCGAGAAGAATGCGTGCGCGCTCGCCGTTGCCGGTCGCGGGCACGGTCTGGCTGAACGCGATTGCGGGAAGCAGGAAACCGATCGAGGCCCGGACGCCGGTACGATTACCGGCGCGGTGAACTAAGTCTCTCATGGCGGTGGCCCAGATCCTAGCGGATTTCAGCCTTGAAAATTACGTTGTCCGGATGTTCATGACGCCACCGGAAGTATTCTCTTTGCCGGGCGGCGTTGATCTGCGCGAACTCGCGATAGTCCTGGTGATGTTCCCCCAGGTAAATGCGATACGCGCGATCTTCATGGTCGTCCCACGTATGATAATCGCGATGGTCCCTGTCGTAATACCGCTTTGCCGGAGACACCTGGGCGCTCATTGTCGTCGGAACAACCACGGAGACTCCGGCGAAGAGAACGGTCAGAACTAACAAACGATGCATAGCTTTAAACCCTCGTAGCAGGAAGGGCATTCTGCCTGCCTTTCCCATTCTGTTCGCAGGATTCGTGTCCGGGGTTTAAAAACGCTGCGGCGTATGACCTTATCCGGTCAACTGACCGGGCACGGTCGTAGTACGGTGAACCCTGTCGTGGCGACTTCGAGGGCAGGCAAGCGAGCGAGCCCCGCATCCCGTCCATCGCATTCGGCACGGCAAGCGCGCAACAATACGCAATGGGCCGGTCGTGGCGGTTTTAACGAGAACCTGATTTGGATACATGCGTCGCATCCCGCTGAAAGAGATCGCAACTCTGGGCCAGGTCGCATTCCGGAACTGGCAGGACGACGATGCTCCCCGAATGGGCGCGGCGCTGGCCTACTATATCGCTCTCGCGCTGGCGCCGACAGTGTTGATCCTCCTCGCCATCATGGGTTTGGCATTCGGCGCTCAAGCCGCTGAGGGCCGCCTGGTATCTCAGATCCAGGATTTTGTGGGCTATGAAGGGGCCATGGCGATACAGACGACGATTGAAGGTGCGCGACGGTCCCGAGGCATTGCCGCTACAGTGCTGGAGCTGGTGACCGTGTTTTTCGCGGCTTCGGCTGTGGTCGGCGAACTGAGGGATGCAATGAACACGGTCTGGAAGGTTCCGGAAGACACTGCTGACAGCACTGTCCGGAGCCTTTTCAATCTGGTGAAGGATCGGCTCCTCTCTTTCGCTCTGGTGCTGGCTTCGGGCTTGTACCTGGTGGCATCGTTGATTTTGAATGCCTGTGTCTCCGCGGCGGGCAGGTACCTGAACTCGGGTGCGCCCCCGCCGCGGGCCCTCGCTCAGACCGCGGACTGGTTGGTTTCGTTCTTTGTCATCACCGTTCTGTTTGCCTTCATATTCAAAGTTCTGCCGCGCTTGCGGGTCGAATGGAGCGATGTCGCCGCCGGCGCGGTCGCCACGTCTCTGCTCTTCACCGGGGGAAAAGCCGCGTTAGGCGTGTATCTTGGCAAAGCCGACTTTGCCGATACGTACGGAGCGGCGGGCTCTCTCGTGATCATCCTGGTATGGGTGTATTATTCGGCGCAGGTGCTTTTTCTCGGCGCCGAATTCACGCGTGCGTATGCCTGCCGCTTCGGCTCAATGTCCGCCGAAGGCTGAGACGCAAGCTCGTAAATTGCACGCCCGCCGCGGCGCCGATCCACACCTGCCAGTGCGACAGAAATCCACCGGGAATGACAAAGGCGCCGTCCCCTCCAGGTCGGGCCCATGCGCCACAACCCCAGCGACGCACAACTGATCGCAAACAGAGTCAATAAACCTGCACTCAACATCGCGATCCGGCGGTTCATTTCCTACGGAGTCATTACAGGGCCCGATTCTTTTCCTTTTTCTGCAGCCCCGGCCGCCTCGCGCCGGGGCGGCCGGCAGAACGACATCTCGCTAGCGTTTTCCCGCGGACGCGTGGCCACGGCCATCCCGCGCTTCGTTGCCCTGGAAGTGGGCACTATCGACTCGCTTTGACGGCTCAGCTTTCTCGCCACGTTGCGGCGCGGGCCCTTTGTAGCCGTTATCGGGATGGAGACGGTTATCCACGTTGCCCGTGAAATCGGCTGCGCCGTGAAACCACGGCCCCGCGCCGATGAAGACGTTATCGTTAAACCACTCCGGGCCGTAGTAGCCCGTGGGAGCGCAGCCGTAAGGAGCGGTGTCATAGTAGCCATACGGGCAATCGGGAGCTACGCCGATGGCAACACTGATCTGAGCCTGCGCTATTGGGGTGGTAACCGTGATGCCGGTTCCGGCAGCGGCAGCCAACACCAGAAATCTAAATACTCTCATTGAATTCACCTCGCCGTGTTTGAAGCACCCCCGGGGCCGACCCGGAATACAGCAGGCATTCGGCCCCCGGGCAAAGCCGTTTGATACTCCTGGCGCAATGTGGTCATCTGACCAGATCAGGTCGGTCCGGACTCTAGCACGTTGTTGAAGCGGAGTCTTCTGTAGCCGTTTTATTGACTACCTTGAGCTCCTGTTGCCGTGGTCCCGAATAACTGTCGTGCTGCTGGAGTCCGTACGAGTGGACTGATCGACGGTCTGGCAAACATCGCCGAGACGGCCGCAAACGATACCAGAATGAGTTTCGTCATGGCTATCTCGCACCGCCTCCAACCAAATCACAGTCACGCGGAAAGGTCGCGTGCCTTCGAGAATTTCTCTCGCCTCTTCCACTTCGGATGTCGAGCCGTTAACCATCACGACGAACTTATCCGTCTTGATCGCGAGTTGATATTGAAGGACGCTGTTCTTTTGGAATTCCGATGCTGTAGAAGCCCGCTCCTTTTGATTTAACCGGTTCTGCTCAGGTACGGGTGTGCCGCAAGTTACGAGGAGAAGTTTGGTGTCCCCCGTGCAGATATGTGTGAGACGAGCTCAACGAGGATAAGCAGAATGTCGACAAGCACGGCATACAACCGGGAGTCGAAACGAAAGTGCGGTGCTTACCACAATGAATGAGAACTATGGTCATCACGGAAACGAAGGGCCGGGTCCCCGTGGTGATCATCGTGATGTCAGTCGCGAACGGGTGCCTTACTGGAAGCGCGCGCACCGCGACTGGCGAGTCTGGGTCGCGCTGGTGTTTATGCTGGGGGCTATGGCGATCTATGTCCTGAGCGACGACCTGGCGTTTCTGCCTCACGGCTGAAGCCGGTTTACAGGATGAGCATGCGCCTTTTTCGTCCCTTCGGGATTGAAAGTGACAGGCACCGCCCGTTCAGTTCGATTTTTCGACCACAAGGAAAGTGACGTCGTCGGTTTGTGGCATGCCCTCGGTGAAGTCCTGTATCGCCTTCAGGAATGCCTCCTCTACGGCTCCAGCTCCGGAAGGGGCCTTGAGCTGGATGATCTCCCGGAGTCTTTTCTTCCCGAACATCTCTCCCTGAAGATTCTCCGCATCTGTGAGTCCGTCGGAATACACGACCAGCACGTCGCCCTTGCAGAGATGGAATGCACGATGTTGATAGGAGGCTTTTTCGAAGATGCCCAGAACTGGTGCGTCGGCGATCAGATTTTCGATGTTTCCCGTGGTGGAACGGAAGAGCCAGGCGGGATTGTGCCCCGCGCTGATGAATTGCCCTTCGCCGTCGGTCCCAAGCGAGAACAGGAAGAGCGTGACGAATTGGGAAACCAGCGATTTTTCGCAGAGCAGGCGGTTTACCCGGTTCAGAACCTCCTGCAGCCGAATCCCCGAGCGTAATTCGACGCTGAGGGCTCCCAGCACCATCGAACTCAAGAGAGCCGCGGGCATGCCTTTGCCGGAGACATCCGCCAGAACCCCCGTCCATTCCCTCGGACCCAGCTGTAGAAAATCGTAAAAATCCCCACCGACGTAACGCGTAGGGTTATTGAAGGCGTGGATGTGGAAATTCTCAAACTGAGGCAGAGTATGTGGCAGCAGACTTTCCTGCGTCTCCTGTGCCAGGGCCAGTTCCTGCTCGTTCTTTTTCTGTTCGGCCAGCGTTTTCAGGCGAACGATTTCGCGGCTGGCTTCGAGTTCCCGGACCGTCTCCTTAAGCGTATTGCTGTACCTTCGGCTCTCGATATGCAACAGGCGCACTTCGAGAAGATTGCGAACGCGCGCGCACAGCTCGGCCTGCTCGAAAGGCTTACTGATAAAATCCCTGGCGCCCGTTTGCAGCGCACGCAGCTTATGGCTCGGCTGCGCGGTGATGACGAGGACCGGCAGATACCCCTCCGGTTCGATCGCTTTCAGACCCTCCATTACCTGGAATCCATCGAGGCCGGGCATCTGGAGGTCCAGCAGGATCAGGTCGAAATGATTCTTCTCGTGGAGGCAGCAGACCTCTTCAGGGTTCGTTGTCGAGTGGACCGAAGTATAACCGGCGACTCGCAGCATGCCCTCAAGCAGCCGAACATTGGTTACTTTATCGTCAACGATCAGAATTTCGGCTTGCAGGATTTCGGCTGCGCTGATCATGATCTCATCGGGCGGCAAATTTGAATGCGGTGTCGAGCGTATCCATAAACTCGTTCACCCTGATGGGCTTGGTCAAATAGAGGAAAAATCCGGCCTGCAGGCCCTTTTCAATGTCGCGAGGCATGGCGTTGGCACTGAGGGCTACAACGGGAATGTGCGCCGTGGCTGGATTCTCGCGAAGTATTTTCAGTGCTTCGGTACCACTGATGCCTGGCAGGTTGATATCCATCAGGATCACGTCCGGCTGGTTGTCGCGCGCCAGCTGGGTACCCAGAATTCCATCTCTCGCACTCAAGAGCCGCAGGTCGGGCCGGCGGGCGATGAGTTTGGCCACAAGTTCGAGGTTGGCGGGGTTGTCCTCCACATAGAGCAGTGTCCGAAGCGGCGCGCCGTGCGCAGCCGGCGGCGCCGCCGCTACGGCTTCCGGCGGGTCGAATGCAAAGGATGGCGCCGCCGCTGCATTCAGTTCGAACCAGAACACGCTCCCCAGTCCGACCGTGCTTTCGACGCCGATCGCGCCTCCCATCATTTCCACCAGCCGCTTGCTCATCACAAGCCCGATGCCCGTGCCTTCCTCCGCGGTCGTCTCGCGTCCAAGCCGGTTGAATGACTGAAAGAGCTGGGCCATCAGGTCCGGGGGCAAACCCGCACCAGTGTCCGTTATGCTGATTCGGACTCGTGCCGGGTTATTCCCTTCCGGGTCGAGCCACGTGCTGTCAACGACGACCGTCCCGTCAGGCCGGTTGTATTTGATCGCATTCGAGAGAAGGTTGATGATTACCTGCTTCAACCGCGTCCGATCGGCTTCGACAAAGCAGGATGCGTCGAATTGGGAAAAGGTCATTCCGATTCCGCGCTTTTGCGCTTGCGGCTCGATCATTGCCTGACATTCGCACATGACTTCCTCGAGCGATATCGGTTCAAGCGACAGCGCCAGTTTGCCGGATTCGATCTGCGCGAGATCCAGGATCTCGTTGATGAGTTCCAGCAGGTACCATCCCGCCCGGAGAATGGGATCGATACTCGCCGCCTGCGAAGGCGTGGGCGGCGGCGTCTCGGAACTCATGAGCTGTGCGAAACCGAGGATCGCGTTGAGCGGTGAGCGCAGTTCGTGACTCATGCTGGAAAGGAAATCGGACTTTGCCAGGTTCGCCTTTTCGGCCGCCGCCCTGGCTCGTTCCAGTTCGATGTTATTTTCCTGCAAAGTGCGCTCGAAACGTTTGCGCTCGGTGACGTCTCGCGCCGCGGCGAACACTCCCTGAAGTTTCCGGTCGCGGTCGTGGAAGGTGGTCGCATTGTAAGAGACCACGGTTTCCTTGCCATTGCGCGTGCGCGCAGTGAGCTCGTAATCGGTGACCCTGCTTCCGCTCAACACAAGCCTGATACCGGCTTCGGCTCGTTCCGGATCGGTGAAGTAGTTTTTGAAAGGGGCGCCGATCAGTTCATCGCGGGTACAATCCGTGAGCGCCTCCATCTGCTGATTCACGTCGGTGATGATGCCGCGCGCGTCGGTGGTCATTAAAGCATCGATATTCGATTCGATGAGAGAACGCGTGTAGAACTGCTGGTCCCGCAGGCGCTGATCGAGCAATTGCTGTTCAGCTTCCACCTGCTTGCGCGCCGTATTGTCCGTACCGATGAGCAGATATCCGATGATTCGCCCAGGTTCGTCGCGCAACGCGGTAACCGACACCACGGCGGGAAAGCGGCTGCCATCCTTGCGAATATACGTGAGCTCGTAAATGTCTTCGATGCCGCGGGAGGCCTTGAAAACCAGAGCCTCAAAGCCCGGTGTAATCTGCGTTGCCAGCTCAAGGCTCAATGCTTTGGCACGCGCGATCACTTCCTGCGGATCGGAAATATCCGCCGGCGTGATCTTATCCACGACCTCGATCGCCGTGTAGCCGAGCATGCGCTCAGCGCCGACGTTAAATAATTGAATAACGCCTTTTTCGTCGGTGGCGATGCTCGAAAAGTTGGCACTGTTGAAAATCGCGTTCTGCAGCGCGCCTGTCTTGAGCAGGGCGGCTTCGCGCCGGACCGCGGTGACTACATCAACGACAGCCACTTCGGCTTGAATAACGAGTTCCCGATCCTGCGCGACCATATCGCGGAATAATGCACGAGTCGCGCCAACTCCTCTCCCATGGTTTGAACGCGGGCGGGCGCCGCGACCGACCGGATTCGGTCACATGACCGCGCGCGGTCGCCGCCGCTGTTCGCCGACTCGGGCAAATCGAGCGCCCGAAGGTTAGAAGCATCGGCGGTCAAACTGCTCCCATTGCTTCGATGTCCTCGGGAAAACAAACGCGCCCTGCAGTGAAAGAAAGCCATACGGAACGGATTGCGTTCTTTTTCGGCGCGATCGCCGTTCTCTACTTCGCGCGAGGCATTTTGATTCCGCTGGCGTTCGCGCTGGTCCTGGCATTTCTTCTTACGCCGGCCGTCACGCAGCTGAAGCGGCTCGGAATCTCACGGGTATGGGCTGTGTTCGTTACCGTTTTAATCGCAAGCGCGGCAGTCGCCGGCACAGGATGGATCATCGCTTCTCAGCTCGCCCAGGTCGCTAATCGGCTGCCTGGCTATCGCGATAACATCGACCGTAAGATCGAGGCCCTGCAAGCCCCGGATACCGGACCCTTTGCCAATGCGGCTAGAAGTTTGAAGGCTATCAGCGAGGAACTGACCCAGTCGCCCGCCGGCGGAAAGCAACCGAACGATTCTGCGGCGCCCGTCGCCGCGCGACCGCTCGCCGTTCAGGTGGTCGAACCCGATACCAACCAGTTGACCGCGATCTGGCGGATGGCCCGCACTTCACTACTGCCTCTGGCCTCCTGCGCCATCGTCCTGATCTTTGCCGTCTTCATCCTCATCGAAAAAGAGGATTTGCGAAACCGCCTTTTGCGCCTTGCGGGCACAAGCCGTTTGAACAGGATGACGGAGGCGCTCGATGATGCCGCCCGGCGCGTCAGCCGTTATCTGGCTCTGCAGGTCCTGGTGAACGCCTGCTTTGGCTTCCTCGTCGGGGTTGGATTGTATTTCATAGGAGTGCCGAATCCGGCGCTCTGGGGAGCCCTGGCCGCTATTTTGAGGATCGTACCCTATGCAGGCACGATCACCGCGGGTCTTCTCCCCATCGCGTTGTCGCTGGCCGTATTCGATCAATGGTTACCTCCGATCCTTGTCTTTCTGCTTTTCGCCGTTCTTGAGCTGATCACTGCAAATCTCGTGGAACCGATCCTCTACGGAGTTCATACTGGAATTTCTTCGCTCGCATTGCTTGTAACAACCGTCTTCTGGGCAGCGTTGTGGGGACCGGCCGGGTTGATCCTTTCCACTCCATTGACCGTTTGCGTCGTCGTGCTTGGCCGCTATATTCCCCAACTCGCTTTCCTTCACATCCTTCTGGGCGATGAACAACCTCTGCTGGCGGCCGCGCGGCTCTACCAGCGGTTGCTTGCGATGGATCAGCAGGATGCGCGCGCCGTAGTCGACGCTTTTCTGAAGGAAGGGACGCTCGCCCGGTTATACGATTCCGTGCTCGTGCCGGCGCTCACCATGGCGGAAGAGGACCGGCACAGAGCTGCCCTCGATTCGGTACGCGAGGAGTTTTTCTTCCTCAATATCAACGAAATGGTGGCTGAATTTTCCGAATATGGACCGCCGGCGACGGATCCCCCGGCGGACGATCGGCTCCACTTCAAGGGGCGCGTCTTATGCATTCCGGCGTACGACCAGGCGGACGAGATTTCCGCGGCGATGCTGGCCCAGCTTATCGAGCAGCGCGGCGGCATTGCGCTCTCCTTTCCGAGCGGGGCGGATTGGGAAGAAATGCTCGAATCAGTCAAGCCCGGAATCGACGATGCGATCTGCATCTCCGCTCTTGAGCCCTACGCGTTTGCGCCCGCCCGCGATGCTTGCCGGCGCATCCGTTTGCGTTTTCCGGACGTTCGGCTGCTCGTGGGCATCTGGGCCTTTGCCGGCGACGCCGAGAAGGCCATGGCCCGCTTCAATCGGACAAAGCCGGACCGCCTGTTTACGAGCCTCGATCAGGTTATCGAACACATCCGGACCATCGGCTCAACCGGGCTGCCGGTCTGCGCTCTCGCGGCGGCTGCCGCGGATTAAACCGCCAGCCCGCGCGTCGCTTCCTGTTCCGTGGCGAATATCCTGAAAATTGCGGCTAATCCGCTCATCTCAAGCAGCTCCAGCACACGTTCCGGCACCTGGAACAGCCCTACGGCGCCACCTTGAAGCTTCAGCGAGTTGTATCCGGCTACGAGCGTGCCTAATCCGGAACTGTCAATGTAAGAGAGTTCCCCGAGGTCGAGCAGCACGCATTTGTGTCCCTCGGCGGCCAGACCCGAAATCGTCCCGCGCAAGTCCCGCGAACCTTCGCCCAGCGTCAGTCTGCCCCTCAGGCGCAGCACCGGAAAACCGCCGGTCTCCGCCCGCGCTACTTCAAGCTTTGTCATCGTTTTCCTCCACCGGCCGTCTTACGACGCAAGAGCCTTCTCAATGCATGAATCGCGCCAATGGCCCTCGACCCAAAAGAGCCTGCCCGCTCTCCAACGCGGCGAAAATCCGGATGCGGCAACCGCGCAATTTGACCACGTCCGGTCATATGACCCCGTGCGGTCACTTATTCATCCCATGGATCTGATTGCGGGATTCCCGAAGTGTACCTGAATACATGGCGTCGCCGCGATGTCCCCCTCATGGGCACTGGAATGCCTCTTCACCGGCCGCAGACCAAGATCTGAAAAAGGAAAACAACAAGTGAGACTATTCAAAGCGGCAGCGGCGGTGTGTTCCATGGCCCTTCTGGGCGCGGCATTCGCACCAGATGTTCGAGCGGACAGCTGGAACGATAAAACTGTCATTACCTTCAGCGATCCGATTGAAATCCCCGGCGTTCACCTCAAAGGCTGGGGCGTGTTGCCCGCCGGCACCTACGTGTTCAAGATCGTGGATTCGCAGTCCGATCGTCACATTGTCCAGATCTTCAGCGCGGACGAAAAAACCGTTTACGCGACGATTCTGGCGATACCGAATTATCGCCTTAAAGCCACGGCCAGGACCGTAATCACATTCAGAGAAAGACCGGCCGGAGAGCCGGAAGCACTGCGCGCCTGGTTCTATCCCGGCAAGAACTGGGGCGAGGAATTCGTCTATCCGAAGTCGGCCGCGATCCAGATCGCAAAGTCCACCGGGACGGCCGTTCTCTTCACGCCGGCCGAACTTCCTGTCGAGGTTTCGGAGCCGATCCAACCGGTAACTGAGCCGGTCGTTGCCCAGCTGAAGCAGGCGCCGGTTATGGCAGTCCAATCGACCGGAGAAGAAATTCAGCTCGCCGAAGTGGTTACCCCGCCCCCTCCGGCGGAACTGGTCGCCTCTCTGCCGGCCACGGCGAGTTCATTGCCGCTGATCGCATTGCTCGGATTTCTGGCGCTCGGTGGGGCCTTCGCCCTTCGCACGGCAGAGAAACGCATCCTTTAACAATCATTGTGCGGTAACAGACTTTTGATCTGTCACAAGCGGCGCGCCTCGATGAGGTGCGCCGCATTTTGGCGGTACGGACCCAGGGAGTCATCATCATGCGAAAGAGAACGGTGCCCATGCCGGTTCCGATAGCGAAGAGCAAGCTGAAAAGCGAGAACTGCTGCGAGACCACCGCTCGCGGGCTGGACGTACTCAACTCGCCCAGGCTGAATAAGGGTACGGCCTTCACGGCTGACGAAAGAAATGCCCTGGGACTCAACGGCCTTCTTCCGTCGGATATCGGTACGCTGGAATCTCAGGTCAGGCGAGCGTACATCCAGTATGATCGCCTCCCGGATGCGCTGAGCAGAAACATATATCTGACTTCCCTGCACGACCGCAATGAGGTGCTCTTCTTCCGTCTCTTTTCCGAACACCTGCGGGAAATGATCCCGATCGTCAACGACCTGACGGTTGGTATGGCGATGGAACAATACCATCACGAATGCCGCCGTGCGCGCGGCGTCTATCTCTCGATCGACCATCCCGAAGCCATCGAAGACGCCTTTGCCAGCGCTAATCCTGGCGAGATCGACCTTATCGTGGCCACCGACGGTGAGCACGTTCTGGGGATCGGCGATTGGGGTGTGGGCGCCATCGAGGTGTCTATCGGCAAGCTGGCTATTCACACGGCCGCGGGTGGAATTGACCCGGCGCGCGTAATCCCCGTGATGCTCGATGTCGGCACCAACCGGGAAAGTCTG
Organism: Terriglobia bacterium; assembly: GCA_963788485.1. GTDB lineage: Bacteria > Acidobacteriota > Terriglobia > Bryobacterales > Bryobacteraceae > BOG-234. The sequence continues at coordinate 10,540 of CAWBIS010000142.1, read as the reverse complement.
CTGAACGATCCCACCTACATAGGCAATCGGCATACCCGCGTACGCGGAGATCGCTACGAAGCCTTTATCGGCGCTTACGTCAAAGTCGTGACTCGTCTGTTCCCGGACGCATTGTTACAGTGGGAAGACTTCGCGCCGGGCAATGGGCGGCGCATCCTCGAGAAGTACGGCAACCAGTGCTGCGTCTTCAATGATGATATGCAAGGCACTGGCGCGATTACGCTGGCAGCCGTGATTTCCGCCGTTCGCGTGTGCGGGACACTGCTGCGAAACCAGCGTGTGGTCATTTTCGGGGCTGGTACGGCGGGTATCGGGATCGCCGACCAGATCTGCCATGCAATGGTACTGGAAGGGCTTTCCAGAGAGGATGCGGCCAGACGGTTCTGGTGCGTTGATCAGCAGGGGTTACTCACTTCCGATATGGCCGGTCAACTCGGTGAGCATCAGGTGCCATATGCCCGCCCGGCGGCTGAGAGCGCCGCCTGGAAGCATGGCGGAAAAGACGGCGTTAATGGAAACGGCGTGGAATTTGCCGAGGTAGTGCACCGCGTGAAGCCGACGATTCTGATCGGCGCATCCACGGTAGGCGGCAGTTTCACGGAAGCGATCGTTAAGGAAATGGCTGCGAATACGGAACGGCCGATCATCTTTGCGCTCTGCAATCCTTCAGCGCGGGCCGCGGCTAATCCAGTCGACCTCATCCGCTGGACTGACGGCCGGGCGCTCGTCGCCACCGGCAGTCCGTTCGGCCCGGTCACGCATAAGGGCGTGACCTATGTCATTGGCCAGGTGAACAACGCCATGTTGTATCCCGGCCTGGCGCTCGGCGCCATCGTCGCGCGGGCGAGCAGGATCAGTGACGGCATGTTCTTTGCGGCAGCGAGCGCTGTATCCAGCCTGGTTGCGGTACGATTGCCCGGCGCCTCGCTCCTTCCGCATATCGACGACCTGCGAAACGTTTCCGCAACAGTTGCCGTAGCGGTCGCGGAGGCGGCGGAGGCTGAAGGCCTGGCCCGCGTCAAATTCGACGACATTGTGCAACAGGTGCAGGATGCCATGTGGCAGCCTGAGTATCACCGGATTCAGGCAGCCTGAGGCGTCCAGTAATGAATTGGCCGTACATCCTGCGGTGGACGCGACGCTTGCTGATTGTGTGCGCCCTGGCGCTTCTGGCTTATTGCGGATTCGCGCTGATGGATGCCCGGATATTCGAGGAACGGGCGGACCGCCAGTTCGATCAGTTGCGGGCCGCGCGTGGGGAACCGACGCACCCCGTTTCGCTGGAGAGAACCGCTTCTTGATCAGCCGCTTAGTTCTTCGAAACTCCCTGGATACGGGGTTCGCTCAACGACATAAGGCGTCGCGGTCGCGCAAAAACTATCTCAATAGCAGATCAGCCGGGCGACGTGTTGGCATTTCACCGAAGTGCGCCCACGGTCCTGCGAAACGGGGTTCGAGGAAACGTGCTTTCCAGAATGCCAGAGCATTCTGGAATGATAAAACAACATGAACGAAGCCGCTGACGCGGCAGGCCTGACCCGTAGCGTTTTTGGTGGCGCAGCAGTAAAACCAACGAATGAAAGGAGATCGTTGGTTTGACTCCACTCAGAAAGCGAATGATCGAGGAGTTAGCGGCGCTGCCATTCACGTGATTGTTCTGGCCGCGGACGACCAAACGGCATCCGCCCAAGGCCGGAACGGGATTTCGACTTGCCCGCCACGCTTGAGGCTGACCTGCCGGGTCGCCGCGCTATCAACCGCCGGTCTCCGATCTCGTGTCCGCCATTCGACTCCGCCCCCGCCGCCTGTCTTCGACATCGTCCGGCTTCTCCCGTAATTTCAGCGTTTGTGCGTGGGCCCGGCGATTGCACAGTTTGGCCAGGATGGCGCGCGAAACGGAAATCCGCTTAGTTAAGTTAAGGGTTCGGGCATAAGACACCCATGAGCCTAAGGAGAACACACATGACAGTCCCCGTCACGTCGAACACGCTTGGCGTTAACGTTTTTACCGCGCCGGGCAAGGTGATGGCAGGCGAGCGGCCAAAGCGCTTCGGCGAAGCGTTCGGCTTCGACCCGATGACGTCGACCCTGATCTTCGGCGAATACGACGCGGTGCTGGTCGATGCAATGACGACCGTGGCTGAGGCGGAGACGCTCGCTGACTGGGTTGCCCTGCACAACCGCAACCTCGAGACCATCTATATAACGCACGGGCATTTTGACCACTTCTACGGTCTGAGCATTCTGCTCGACCGTTTCCCGGGGGCTCGGGCTATAGCAACGCCCAAGACGTTGAGCGCAATGCAGGCGTCTTTCACTCCCTCAGTAGAGCGACTGGCCCGCCGATTGTTTCCCGGGCAATTGGCCACTAAATTTGTTGCACCCCAGGCTTATGAGCAGGCGACGTTCATGCTGGAGGGCTGTGAGTTGCGCATTATTGAGCAGGGTCACACCGATAGCGCTGATACGACGTCTCTCTACGTTCCATCGATCGGCCTGGTCGTCGCCGGCGACGTGGTCTACAACCAATGCCACATGTACATCGGCGACACCACGCCTGAGAGCCGGAAGAACTGGGTCGCGGCGCTGGACCGGTTGGCAGCGCTGAAGCCGGCGATGGTTGTCGCGGGTCACAAGAAGCCTGGTGCGCCCGACTCGCCGTCGGCGATCGAGGACACGAAACGCTATCTGCTCGACTTTGACCGGCTGCGGCAGAGCACGGCGTCTGACAAGGAGTTGTTCGACCATATGACCAGCCTCTACCCCCACTGGGCAGCCAACCAGTCGTGGTTGATGTTTGGATTCCCGGGCGGCTAATGGGAACGCTCGCCGACGCGTGGGGACAAGGAGAATCGGAGTGAAAAACATTGGAGTCGTCATTGAACAGCGTACAAATTGAACAAAAAAGCTATGAGATGCCCCCGCGGGAGGGGTTCAGCGTTGCACATTTCCTTACCGTAGCCGACATCGACCGATCAGCTCGCTTCTACGAAAAGGTCTTTGATGGCCGCATCCTGAGCAGAGGCGACAGCGAAGGCGCGCCTGCCTACGTTCAGATCGCGAATACGTGGCTGCTTGTCAACGTCGGAGGTGGGCCTACCGTCGACAAGCCGACGGTGACGCTAAGCGTCCCCAACCCGAATAAGATCAACAGCTTTATGAATATCAGGGTGGCGGACATTCAGGCTTGCTACAAATTATGGAAAAGTCGAGGAGCCGAGTTCCTCACCGAGCCGATTCCGAAATATGGCGAAACCCGCTGCTATATCCGCGACCCCGACGGTTATATCATTGAGGTCGGCGAGAGCACCGACCTTACGTACGGTTGAGGCTCAGCGGCACTGGGCACTGAATTTGCGCGCGTACGCTCGGTTCGCAATGGCTATGAAATCTTCGCCTTCAGTGCCCGTACTTGCAAATCTCGCTGGTTTGCTTCGTCCAGAATTGGAGACGATCTACAAGGATATCCATTCCCATCCCGAACTCTCGATGCAGGAAGAGAGGACGGCCGGTGTGGCTGCGACCACTCGCGGGTCCTGGCTACCGGGGTTGGCAACTTCACCTCCGCTCGTCGTGCAGCCTGTCGGCAGATGAGTCGAATAGTGCGGTCATCGAGGTGGCGATCAGAATGCTGGCTGGAAGGGAAAAGCCACTCTTTCGGTTTTTCCCGCCGCCAGTAAATACGAAGCCGTTCCAGCAGTGCGGGCGACAATCCGATGTCGCGCGGTTTTCGCCCTTTGCCCTCGCGCACGTGGACCAGCATGCGCTGGCTGTCGATGTCGGCTACCTTGAGGCGCACGAGTTCAGAGACGCGTAGACCGGTCGCATAAAGCGTAGCCATCAGGGTCCAGTGCTTCAGATTCGTCGTCCGATCCAGCATGCGGGTGATCTCGTCAGCGCTCAGCACCGTTGGAAGCCGCAGGCGACGCTTGATCGGGCCGACCTCCTCCTCGAACCATTTCCGATGGAGAGTATTGACGTAGAGAAACCTCAGCGCGGCGCGATACAGCTGGATCGTGTTGACGCTGGGTTTTCTGTCAAGCAGGTAAATAAAAAACTTCCGGATCTCTTCCGGACCAGGCCGGTCCGGTGAACATCCGTGATACTTGGCGAATCTCTCAGCGGCGCCTACATACAAACGGGTAGTGATGTCAGAGAGATTGCGAACGCGTAACTCCTCGATCATTCGCTTTCTGAGTGGGGTCAAACCAACGATCTCCTTTCATTCGTTGGTTTTACTGCTGCGCCACCAAAAACGCTACGGGTCAGGCCTGCCGCGTCAGCGGCTTCGTTCATGACAACATATCGGAAGGTAGTCTGGCCGCCGCTCGCCGTTTCTCCAAATCGCCGCGGACCCATTCCACGTCGTCCGGCGCAGGATCAACTTGCACAATTGGTTTGCCCGCCTGAGATTACGCTGGATGTTACTCTCCACACGCGATATCATGCGCGATAGTCCAGAACTGGGAGAATCAGCCATGACAGACGTCTTGCACGGCATCATCGAGCAACTGGAGCAGCAGAAGGCGGCCATCGAGCGCGCACTTGCGGCGCTGCTCGGTTTCGCAGGACTCCCCGCTACGGCGATACCTGCCGGTGCCCCGGCGGCGCGCAAGGGCGGAATTACTCCAGCAGGTCGCAAACGGCTGTCAGCGGCGCTGAAGAAACGATGGGCCGCGAAAAAAGCAGCGCTGGGGGCTCCCGCCCGGAAGCCACTCAGCCCAGGGGCCGGAAGGAAGATTGCCCTCGCACAGAAAGCGCGATGGGCCAGGGTCAAAGGTGAGGCCGAAGCGTCACCAGCCACACCGAAACGCCAGATTAGCGCCGAGGGCCTGAAGAGGATCATCGCGGCCACGAAGAAGCGTTGGCGGTTGCAGCGGGCGGCTGCGAAGGGTGCGAAGGTTGCAACCACGAAGGTCGGGCGGGAGGCGGCGGTGAAGGCTCCATCCCCGAAGGCTGCGAGGAAGGCCGCGCCGGTCAGGAAGTCAGCCACGAAGAAGGCGGCACTGGCTCCCACAGTTGTCGCTCCAACACCGGATCTTAAGCAGGCTGCCGGTTAGGTTGGGTTTAAGCGATTCCAGGCTGGCGGGAAGCGTCCGATCGGCGCCCCAATCCGTCATTGGTTTTCCCGCGTCTGTAAAACGCTCCTCCCGCAATCGCTGCCGCTACGCTCAGCATGGCGATCATGATCCACTGCAATGGTGAAGCGTGGTTCGCCTCCGGCGATAACATCGCCGCAATCGTCAGACCTGCCTGAACGATCCCCATCGCGGCCGCGTGTTTAATTGGCAGCCGACGAGCGATGAGAGCTGCGATGTATCCGCCGATGGCCACGCATATAAGCCCATAAGCGAACGTAAGCGTCCTGACCCATGGATTCATTGCCAGTGCCGCAGGGCCAGGCAGAGCTTGGGGAAACAACCGGAGCAGCAAAGGGTCCACTACCGCCTCGATGGCGAACGAGGTCACCGTGAGCGCCACAATACCAGCAAGTACCGACACCACGCTGCGAAGCATATAGGGGAAGTCTAACGCGATACGCACACAGCAGCTTGATCTTTCTTGCCGAATCTGAGATCGGCAGGACCCGACGACAGCGCGGCCGAGTCTGCGTGGCCGAGGGGTTGATGGGGCGCAGTCAGGTTTCGGACCGAGCGACGCCCATACCGAAAGTCGCCGTAGGTAACTAAGTCGTTTGAAGTTATGTGGTGCGCCCGGAGTGATTCGAACACCCGACCTTCTGGTTCGTAGCCAGACGCTCTATCCAACTGAGCTACGGGCGCAGTAGTCAACGAGCGGATCGATCCATTCGTCAACCGATAGCTTAGTTTACTACAGCGATTCCCGAGGTTTGGTTTCAGCGCCGATCCGCTCAAGACAGGGGCCGTTGCGCCGCGGAATTGGAGGGGCCGAAAAACCCCGGCGCCGGAATGACGTAAAATCCCATGCATGGAGCCCGGCACTCGAATCCGGACGGAAGCATGAACCGCGCACGGATCCTCGTCCTTCTGCTGAGTGGCGCATTCTGCCTGGCGCAGGCCCCGCCGGCAGCGACGATGAAGCAGCTCATGCTCGACCTGGTGCTTCCAGCTTCCAACGATCTGCTGCTTTCGATTTATCGCGGCGAGCCGAAAGACGAGATGGAGTGGGCCGCGATTCGGCGCAGCGCACTGGCTCTGTCGGAGTCCGCCAATCTACTGACGCTGCCCGGCCGCGCGCGGGATAACGGCGATTGGGCGAAGGACGCGCGAATGCTGGCCGAAGCTGGAACCGCCGCGTACAAAGCGGCTCAGGCGAAAGACCAGACGGGGCTGGCGGCCGTCGCTGGATCGCTCGACGCGTCCTGCACCAGCTGCCATAAGAAATATCGCCCGGATGTGTTTCCCACTGCGAGAGGTGAGAGATGAGTTATTCGCGGAGAGATTTCCTGAAGGCCGCGGGATCGGGAATTGTTCTGACCACGGTTGGAGCGAGTACGGTCTCCCGGGGGAGCGCGGCGCCTCTGGCTCTGCCGGCGCCGATGACCAGGGAGAGCGCGGCATTCATCGTCAATGGAACCGCTCATGTGGCGGAGTACGAGGCGCGCACCACATTGTGGGAAGTCATCGCCATCAAGCTGGGTATGCCGGGAACGAACCGAAGCTGTAATCGCGCGAGTTGCGGCGCGTGCAGCGTGCTGGTCGATGGAGTGCCCGTTTATTCCTGCCACACCCTGGCGTTTGAAGCGGCGGGGAAGAAAATCCTCACGATCGAAGGCGTCGGGTCCAACGCGAATCTGCATCCTCTGCAAAGGATCGGGCATACTCATGTGGCCGCGGATTGCGGGTTTTGTACCGCGGGATGGGTGGTCACGGCGAAGGCTCTGCTGGACAAGAATCCGGACCCGTCGGCCGATCAGGTGAAAGCGGCGCTCGCCGGACATATCTGCCGCTGTTCGGCTTACCCGGCGATCATTCGAACGGTGATGGAGACCGGCGCCGTGCTGCGCGGGGCGAAGCCGCGGATTGAAGCCACGCCGGAATCCATTATTCGAATTCAGCAGCCGATGGTTCGGGATTATTCCACGAACGGCGGGCATCTCGCCGGCGACGAACTGCTGGAAGGCCCGCATAAGACCGTCACCCGGAAATGGCAGGGCTATCCTCCGCAGAACCTCCACGTGCTCGGGAAGCCTTTGCCGGCGCTGCCCGAAGTTTCGATCCCGAGATTCACGGGCAAAGCGCAGTACGCCACGCGCGTCTGGTTTCGCGACATGCTCTACGCGAGATTCCTGACCTGCCCGCATCCGCACGCGCGAATCCGCGACATCGATACTTCAGCCGCGGAGAAGATGCCGGGCGTGGCTTATGTGCTGACTTTCAAGAATGCGCCCAGGGCGGCCGGTCCGCCGCCCACCGGATTCCGATTTACGCCTGAACCGCTTCCGCGGGAACTCAACCTCCAGGGCGAAGTAGTGGCGATCGTCGCCGCGGAGACCGAGGATCTGGCCCAGGATGCGGCCGACGCCATTCAGGTGGACTACGAAGTTCTGCCGTTTGCCTCGATGCTGAAGGAAGCGATGGCTGCGGACGCGCCCGATCTGCGCGGAGGCAAGGGCAATCTCCTGCGGCACAGCGGTTCACCGAAGGATCTTCCCAACGTCACCTGGATGGAGCGGCAGGGAGATCTCGAGAAGGGCTTTGCCGAGGCCGATGTCATCAGAGAGTTCACCTACCGGTTCGCCGGAGGGGTTTCGGTGCCGATGCAGCCAAGCGGCAGCGTGGCCAGATGGGAGGGCGACAAATTGACACTGTGGGGCATGGGTCAGGGGATCTATCCCGTGCGGACCGTGCTGGCTTCGTCGCTCGGCATCGAACCTTCGAAAATCCGGTTCATCAACAAGTACAATGGCTCGACCTTTGGTTCGGCGCGATTGGCGGCGGAACGATTTTATCCTTTGATCGCTCAGCTGGCCAGGGTGACGGAGCGGCCGGTCAAGGTCATGCTGCCCAAAGACCAGGAACTGGCGCAGCTCGTGATCAAGCCCGAAACCATTACCAAATTCCGCATCGGCGCCAGGCATGGCCGGATAACGGCCATCGACCATGAGGTCTTTGTCAGTGTGGGCGACCTCGAAACCGGCGGACATGCCGCGAGTCCGGGGAATGCCCAAAACCAGTTTGAACTGTACACCTCGCAGGTTCCCAACTGGCGTTCCACCTGGAGCGCTTATCGGACCAACGCGCCGCGGCCGGGCCCATCGCGCAGTTACTTCCAGCAGGAGACCAAGTGGTCATGGGAAAACATGATGGACGAGATGGCGGAGGCGGTTGGCGTTGACCCGGTGCAGTTCCGGCTGACGCACATCACGCGGCCGAAGGTCGGAGATACACGCTATCCCTACGATTCGTTTCCCTCCACCGAGGTGCTGCAGGAGGGCGCAAAGGCGTTCGGATGGGACAAAAGGAAAGCGATCGCCGGCGGGACGCGCGGGAGGCTCAAACGTGGATTCGGCGTGGGGATGTCGCAGCACCATGGCGGTCTGATGGGTTATCACGAAGGCGAAGAGGCATTCGCGAAGTTAGCCGCGGCGCCGGGCGCGGCGGTCTTCGGTACGGAGCTGGACCTGACCGCCGATGGTTACGTCACCATGAAAGTCGCGCTCCCCGACAGCGGATCGAACGCCGCGACCGCACTGGCCCACCTCGTCGCCGAGATGCTCGGATTTACTACGCGAGACAGTATCCGGCTGATATGGGGCGATACAGATATCGCGCCGTCGAGCGATGAATGGTTCGGCGGCAGAACTATTACCCTTCAGGGCGCAGCGATTTGCAGTGCCGCGGACAAGCTCAGGAAGGATCTGCTGCAACGCGCGGCAACGGCATTGAAGGTCGACGCCGGCGATCTTCAGATTCGCGACGGGGTAATCTCGGTGGTCGACAACCCCCGCAAGGCTATCTCGTTTGCGGCGCTGGCTCGCGCGAACCATGGCCTTATCCGCCAGACCGGCCGCGGTGTCGCCGGAGGCGAGAGAGGATTGTCCAACAAAGGTGTCGGCGCCTGCTTCGCGGAGGTCGAAGTAGACACCTGGACGGGCGACTGGCGCTTCATCCGGGCCGTTTATGTGCATGACACGGGACTTGTGATCAATCCGCTGGTGGCCGAAGCGGATATGGTCGGATCGCTGGTCGAAAGTACTCAGGTGACGACGGACGCCATTCCGTGGGATCGGGAGTTCCCGGGGACGCGGCACTACAGCGTGGGTTACTTGTCTTACCGGCTTCCGACAATCATGGATGTTCCCGGCCAAACGCAGATCTACATCGATAGTCTGGAGCCTCGCTGGTTTTACGGCGTCAAGAGTTTCAGCGAAACCAGCATCGGGGCGGTGCCGGGGGCGTTGTCGAATGCCATTTATAACGCCTGCGGCGTACGGATCAGAGAGCATCCCATCACCCGCGAAAAAATTATGGCGGGATTGCGGGCACAGAGGAAGGTATGAAGAATATTTCCATCTACCGGCCGGCCAGTGTCGACGAAGCCATGGGGATTCTGTCCGCCCATGGGACGGAGGCGGGCGTCTACGCAGGAGGCACGGACCTTCTGATCCGGCTGAAGAACCGGCTTGTTCAGGCGCCCACTCATCTCGTCGACATCAAGAAGATCGCGAATCTGCGCTACATCAAAGAGGACAGCGACGGCGGCGTACGGATTGGCGCCACCACGAAGTTATCCGAAATGGCGGATTCCGGCATCCTGCAAAAGAAGTATCCGATGCTGGTGCAGGCCATCAACACGATCTCATCGCCGGAGCTTCGCAACGCCTCGACCCTGGGTGGAGATCTGCTGCAGGAAGTGTGGTGCCAGTACCTGAGAGGGGGTTATTCCTGCTGGAGGAACGGCGGACATCTTTGTTACGGCGCGATCGGCGACAACAGCTACTACCACTCCGCCATGGGCGGCCGGTTGTGTTACGCGGTATATCCCGGCGATGCCGCGACGGCGCTGATTCCGTTCGATGCGCGCGCCAGAATTGCTACGCCCGCAGGGGTGAGGGAACTGTCGATCGAGCACCTGGTGCCGGGGGATCTGGTCGTGGATGGGCGCATCCAGTCGCACGTCGTCCGGTTCAATGAAATTCTCACTGAGGTCATCCTGCCCGCGCCCAGGTCCGGATTGCAGGCTTCGTTCGAAAAATTGCGCCCGCGTGGCGTGTGGGACTTCGCCATGGCGTCGCTGGCGATGAGTCTGCTGCTTCGTGAAAAAACCATCGACGATGCGAGAGTCGTCTTTGGCGGCATTGCGGGAAAGCCGCTGCGGGAAACCACCGTGGAAGCGTTTCTTAAAGGCAAAACGCTGAGTGCAGGCCTGGCCGATCAGGCCGTTTCGGTCGCGCTCGCGAATGCGGCGCCGCTGAAATACAACGCGACGAAGATCGATATGGCGCGGGGTTTGCTGGCTTCGGGTCTGGCAAAGCTTGATGCGGCCGGTTAAAGCGATTCTGTTCGAGCCGGTAGGCTGTCTCGCGGAGTTCCCGGCTGAGCCTTTCAATGAAATC
>CAWBIS010000141.1:0-27144 GCA_963788485.1 Terriglobia bacterium | reverse complement strand
GCCATCGGCTTCGGTTTTATTCTGCAAGTGCGACTCCCGAATACCGATAGCCGCCAATATGATCCAGCTGATGGACGTACCGCTGGTGGCCGCCTGCAATTTGATCTGTGCGGCGTCGGCATCAGTCAATGCGGCGGGCATCTGGGCTGTAGTGGAACCCGGCATAGCCGTTTGAAGCCCCTTTTGACGGGTCGGGTTCAGGTTGTCCCACACATTTTGCATAATCATACCGATTCCAGCTTCCAGGGCTGTTGGGATCGTTGGCTCCCTTCGAGGAAGCGACGTACGGGTCGGGCGTATTGAACCTGCCATACGTGCTGGCATAGAATCGCTGATCCGCATAATCCAGCCCCGTATAGCTGCTTCGCGTATATGTCCCGAAACCATCAGCCTTTATGATCTCGTCCGGCATAGACAAGCTCGTAGAAACCCCACAGAATAACCACTCCTGCTAATTCCCCCATCGCGACGAGAATCGTGAGCCACGGGTGGCTCCTCATATCATCACGCGCGAGAATGCATCGAGCCACAACCAGCGGCACTCCAAGAATCCATAAGAGTGAATTCAGGCGCCCCAATGGACTATTGAACCGCAGGCGCTTCAGAAGTGCTCGAACCATGTCATTCGAAAGAAAGTTGCGTATAGCATAACTTTGCCGAGCTCGACTACGCAAACGGTGGATAGCGCCAGCGGCTCCGGCCCCACCACCAGACGAAGGTCTGCCAGCAGATCGGCCGCTGTCAGGCGAGTGTTTGATATTGAACCCGGAATCTGGTGCGCCCGGAGTGATTCGAACACCCGACCTACTGGTTCGAAGCCAGCCGCTCTATCCAACTGAGCTACGGGCGCACGTTGCACGGCAAGTACCCACGAGTTTAACATTTCCATCCGCTATGCTGATCGTTTGAAGCCTCCCGTTGAAGTCGAGATCAAGCTTGCCGCCGCAAGCGCCGCCAAAGCGCGCGCTCTGCTGCGCCGGACCGGCTTTCGCGTTATCGTGCCGAGAGTCTTCGAGCAGAACCTCGTTCTCGACGATGTTCGTGGATCGTTGCGCGCAGGCGGAATGTTGTTGCGCGTCCGCGGAGCGGGGAAGAAAGTCAGCTGCACGTTCAAGGGGCCGGAGCAGCCGGGACCCCATAAGCGTCGCGTCGAAAACGAGTTCACGGCCTCCGACTTCGATGCCTGCCTGGCGGTATTCGCCGGAATCGGGTTCCTCGAAGCGTTCCGCTATGAGAAATATCGCACCGAGTTCGCACGCCAAGGCGAAAAGGGAATCGCTACGATCGACGAAACGCCCATCGGGACTTACATGGAACTCGAGGGTCCGGGCCGATGGATCGACCGGACGGCGAAGGCTCTCGGCTTCACGGCCGATGCGTACATCACCGCGAGCTATGGCCAGCTTTACAACGAATGGTGTCAGGCCCGCGGGATGGAACCGCGCGATATGCGGTTCAGCCGCCGTCCGGCCCGACAATGATCTCCGGGTCGTCCACGACGAGACCATGCGGCAGGGTCACGTTGACACCATACCGGTAGCCGCCTGGCGGTCCGATAACGGTGAGCACAGCCGTATCGAAGCCTTTGCGCCCATGCGCGCCGATATCGTCAAACGGCGACTTTTCCTTGAACAAAACGGAAAAATTCCCGAGGTTGCAGTTCCACCTCACCTTGTCGCCTCGCTTTACATAAATCTTGTATGCGTTCGGATGTTCCGGCGACGTATAGACGAAGCCGTTTTCATCGATGCGGATGTTCACTGTGTGCAGTGTTGGCTGTTTCTGTTCCTGAGGCGTCATTTTTTTCCTCTGAAGCGAGCGGCGATCGGCGCGTAGCGCGGGTCCTTGCGCAGGGAGATCAATTCAGGCTCGCGTTCGACAACATTAAAAGAATATCCGGAATCGAGGGCCGCCGCGAGGGCATCGAGACTGCGGGCCCTCTGGCCGCTCAATTCCGCCACAAGAGCGGAGCGATAGAGGATCGCGGGATCGGCCGGGGCGATTTTCAGCGCCAGCCGCATGTTGGCCGCGGCCTCGGTGGACTGGCTCAGTTTGGCATCGAGCACGGCCATCTGGCTCAGCAATGTCGCGTCGTTCGGGTTGACGGCCAGTTGCGTCTGCGCGAGTTCCAGCGCTTTGGCCCAGGCGGGCTGCGCACTCGCCTCGCGCCCGGACGTCCAGCGATAGGCGTCGCCCAGGTTTTCCCATATCAGATAGGAATAGCTTTCGCGGCTGCCTGCGAGCGTGACCGCCTGTTCGAGCACCGGGATGGCATCCGCGTAGCGGCCGATAAAGATGTAGAGCGTGCCCAGATTCGAGTACACGGAGCCGCCGGGCCGCAGCCGGATCGCCTCAAGAAAGCTGTGTTCGGCGTCGGCCCATTCGCCCAGCGCCATCTGCACGCCGCCGAGATTGCGCAGGACGAGGTAATTGTCCGGCGTCAGGCGGGCGGCCGCGTTCAAGGCGTTCTCCGCATCCTTGTAGCGTCCCTGGCTGTAATAGAACGTGCCGCTGTCGAGATAGCCGAGCCAGAAATTGGGCCGCAGCTGAATGGCGCGCTTGTAGGTGGCTTCCGCGTCGCTCAGTCTGCCGCTTTGCACATACGCCGCCGCCAGTTCGCGGTAGGCCTCGGAGTTCACGGGATCGCGATCGATCGCCGCCTGCAGCTGCCGCACTCCCTCATCCCTCTGTCCCGCGATCATGGCGATGGTTCCCAATGTAATGTGCGGTGAATCGAGGCTTTCGTTACGCGAGAGCGCCTGAAATGCCGCATCGCGCGCTTTTTCCAGATACTGCCCGTCCCTCGACTCGCGATACTGGCGCACATAAGCGCCGCTCAAACCGGCGTAGGCCATGGCGTAGGACGGGTCGAGCTGGATAGCCCGCTCGAAAGCGGCGATGGCCGAACCGACGTTGCCGGCCTGATCGTAACGCTGCAGGTAGCCGTTGCCAAGCACGTAATAGTCGTATGCATTGGCCGTTTGGGTGGCGTTGGCGCGGAGCTTGCTCATGGCCAGCGGGTCGAGCGAGAGATCGAGCATGGCCGCCGCCTGCTTCACGACTTCTTCTTCGAGGGGCGCGGCGGTAATGCCGGATTTGACCGACGCGGAACGCAGTTTTTGGCCCGACGCGGTGTCGATGAGCCGCATCTCCACGGCGACCGAACCGGCCGCCCCTCCGTTTGTTCCATACGCCTGGCGTTCGATGGATCCGGTGACGGCGCGGGCGACACCGAAGATCTTCCTCGCTTCGGCGGGCGTCGCCACGCGATTCTGGCGCAGGTCGTTTTCGGGGATGATCCAGATGTTGGCGCCCAGCACGGCAAGCCGGTCGGCCACGATACCCGCCAGACCGTTGCCGAACGCGACATCTTCGGCGGCATTGGATGGCGCGGCGAAGGGAAGGATGGCGATCTGGGTGACGCCGCGCGCGCGGGATGGCCGAAGTGTTATCCAGAGGAGGCCCGCAATTGCGGCCAGCGCCATCGCGGCCAGGGCGATGATGCTGCTGCGGCGATGCCGGCGAGGCTTGAGCCGGGGCATGGCCGGCATGGTTTTGGTGACGCCCTCATAATTGAGTTCGGCAGTGCCGGCTTCGGCGTCGAGGTCGAGGGCGCGCAGGTCCGCCGCGAGATCTTCGCCGGTCTGGTATCGGCGCGAGGGATCCTTTTCCAGCAGGCGCGTGATAATGCGTTCGAGGCCGGGCGGCACGGCGGAACGAAAACGGGCGAGCGGCGCCGGCGAATCGTTCACCATCGCCTGCAAGGTGCCGAATTCGGTGCTCCCCTGAAACGGCCGCTGTCCGGCAACCATTTCGTACAACATGACGCCGAGCGAAAACAGATCCGAGCGGGGACTGGTTTCGTTGCTGACCGCCTGCTCGGGCGCCATGTACGCCGCCGTGCCGACGGTCGTGCCATCGCGCGTGAGCTCCGAACTCTCGGATTTAGCCAGGCCGAAGTCCGTGATGCGGAGCAGGCCGTCCGCCGTGAACATCACGTTCTCAGGCTTGATATCGCGATGGACGATGCCCTTGCGGTGGGCGTGAGCGAGTCCTTCCGCGGTCTCGGCGGCGATCCGGACGGCATCGCCGAGTGGAAAGGCCTCCTGCCTCGACTGGGAGGCTTTGATCCGCTGCCGCAGCGTGCCGCCGGGAAGATATTCGAGGACCAGATAGCGGCGGCCGGCCGATTCCTCCATGGCGTGGATGGTCGCGATGTGCGGATGATTCAGCGCGGAGATGGCGCGGGCTTCCTGCTCGAATCGCGCGTTGCGCTCGGGGGCAGCGGTGAGTTCGGCCGACAGGAATTTGAGGGCGACAAGACGATGGAGGCGGAGGTCGCGGGCCTTGTAGACGACGCCCATGCCACCTTCGCCAAGCTTGTCGAGAATCTCGTAATGGGAGACTGCTTCGCCAATCATGCTGCGCGGCTCAAGCTTACCCAACGGCAGGCCGGCAGGATCGCCGGCGTTATCGTGTTTGCAACTGCACCAGTTTTTCTTTATCCGGTTGCGCCGCCGCGGGCGCCGGAATAGTCTGCGGCGCTCGCCAGAAATCCATGTATGAAGTGTAATGCACGCAGGCCACGGTGCAACGCGGCGCGCAGCCTTTTTCGGTGATGAATTCGCGCCGGATATCTTCGACCGTGTAGCGCTCGAGGGGGGTTGCGGGGTAACCGCGCTGCTGCGAGCAGTAATGCACCAGACCGTCTTCGCAGATGTAAAGATAGCGAGCGCCGGCGCGGCACTTCCATTTATTCTCGCGTCCGGCCGCGATGTTGTCCTGAAAGTAATTCATGCGGGCGTAGTTTTTCTTGCCCATGTCGCGTACTTTCAGGAAGATGTTCTGCTCGTCCTGATTCAGCGGCTGAAGCTGGCCGTCGCTGTCATGTATGATGCCGACGCTCGAAGTGAATCCGAGGGCGACAGCGCGTCTGGCGACTTCGATGGCGTCATGCGGGTCGTGAATCCCGCCGCCGACGACGGAGTTGATATTGACGTGAAATTCGGCATGCTCGGCCAGCAGTTGCAGCTTTTTGTCCAGCACCTTCAGGCTCTTCTTCGACACGTCGTCCGGTTTCACGTTGTCGATTGAGATCTGCATGTGCTCCAGACCGGCGCGATTGAGCCTTTGGATGCGGTCGGCGGTGAGCAGATAGCCGTTGGTGATCATGCCCGCGATGGCGTGACGCCGGCGAATGTGCGCAATCAGGTCGTCGAGTTCGGGATGCAGGAGGGGTTCACCGCCGCTGAAGGCGATGATGCTTGTGCCCAGCCTGGCGAGCAGATCGATGCGCCGGCACATCTCCGCCGCGGGAACGGGTTTGGAGAAATCATCGAACTCATTGCAGTAGGTGCAGGACAGATTGCAACGCCGAGTGGGAACGATATGGGCAAGGACCGGGTGAGAGGTGGAACGGATGCCTTTGGCGAGCATCAGCCCTTCGCGGACGCGGCGGCGTGCTGAAACCAGACTTCTCCTGAAGCGGAGTCCCAATGTCGGCATAGATTCGGAGGCGAAAGCATTATTACAGCACACCGGCAGCCGTGGTTTGAGTGGAAAGATACGTGGAGTTACATCGAATCCCGATGAGCGGAGTCGAGGGTAAAAGCGGGGCGGCAAACCGCGATGTATTCGGCGCCTGCCGGTTCCGGTGTGCTGTAACGAACCCATGCCCCGCGAGGCGCGATCACGGCCTGGCCGGCCCGAACGTCCATCATGCCGCCCTCGAATTCGACCCGTAACACGCCATTGAGGACGAGCGTGTATTCGTCGAAATCCGGCGTCTGACCGGGCTCGATCCAGCCGCCCGGACTGCGCATGTGAGCGACGCTAAGTTCCTGCGTTTCAGAGTTGACGCAGCCGATATACTCGTCGATAAGTTTCGGTTTGTTCCCCGCCGCGGTGACCCGGGCGGCGGTCGGGATCAGGGTGGGTTTCATGGCTGGCGAAACCTTCCGGGTGCCGGGCCGCATCCAATGACTTTGACCTCTCTTACCGCAGGCATTCCCGACCTCCAGAACTCATAACACTCGATAATACTTGATCCCTGGCCGGAACCATGGCTAAAATGACCTTTTTACTGAACGAGCCGCGAAACGAGATGACGCCGCGAGACGATTCCGACCCATTGGCGCCCCAGCGCGAGGCTGCATTTTTTTACGGCCTTTTCCTGCGCGGGCACTCGCTCGACGCTTTGCGGCAGGATATCGACGTGCCCCGCGGAATCATCGATAAATGGGTGCACGCAAAGGACTTCCAGGGCTCTTTCCGCGCCGATCTCGACCGGATTTACCAGTACCGCAAGCGCGTGCTGGCAATCTTCGAAGGGCTGGTTTCGAGCGAACAGGCGCACTTCCGCCTGCAGTAGCCCGCAGATTTAAAACCAAACCAGGATGTCCGCGAAGTAACCGCCCACAGTTCGAGACTCGAAAGCCGCACCCGGAATCCGCTCGGTGGTCGACTCACGTTTTTCTTTATCCGTGTTCATCCGTTTTGATCGGCGGCGCTGATCTTTCCGTGGCCGGTCACCGCGATCTTTCTCATGGAAGCCGGCATGCCGCGTAACCGATTGACTTTGAACTCATCAATGTGTAATATCAGCGTCGCGGGCGGAGGTGTATTCTGCCAGCCCCGGGACCAGACTTGAACACATCCGCCGTCACCAGAATCGCTCTGATCGCACTGTCCGCGATCGTTACTGCGGCCGCCCAAACGCCGGCATACAAACCCGCCCGTCTGGGAGACGGCAAGCCCGATCTCAACGGCATATGGCAGGCCCTGAGCGAGGCGAACTGGGATATTGAGCCCCACGCCTCCGCGCCTGGACCCGTGGCCTCGCTCGCCGCCGATTTCGCGGTTCCTCCCGGGATCGGTATCGTCGAAGGGGGTCAGATCCCCTATCTTCCGGCTGCACTCGAGCAAAAGAAGAAGAACTTCGCCAACCGCTTCGTCGACGACCCGGAGATCAAATGTTTTCTTCCTGGCGTGCCGCGCGCGAATTACATGCCATACCCGTTTCAGATCGTTCAGTCGCAGAAAAACATCCTGATCTCCTACGAATATGACGGCGCCGTCCGGGTTGTCGATATGGGCAAGCCCGGCCCGGCTCCGGTAGACAGCTGGATGGGCTGGTCGGTGGGCCACTGGGAAGGCGACACCCTCGTGGTTGACGTGACCGGGATGAATAACAAGACTTGGTTCGATCGGGCGGGGAATTTCCACAGTGACGCGATCCACGTGGTCGAGCGCTACACCCCCCGCAGTCCCGATATACTGATGTACGAGGCGACCATCGAGGACCCGAAGACGTTCTCGAGGCCCTGGAAGATCAGTTTGCCGCTCTATAAGCATGTGGAAAAGAACGCGCAGTTGCTGGAATTCAAGTGTGTTGAGTACTCGGAAGAATTGATGTACGGTCATCTTCGCAAGCACCCGAAGGACGCGAAAGATACCACGAAAGATACCACGAAAGATACGAAGTAATTTCAAGGAGTCTCCAATGAGCCATCGGTTTCTCGCCTCGTTCACAATGCCCGGCGCAGCTCTCGGGGCCGTCGCGGCGTTCGCGTTTTTTGTGCCGGCGCCGGCCGCCGCACAGAACGGATCCGCCCCTGCCGCGACGTGGACAGCGCCGCGCACTCCGGACGGCGTGCCGGACCTGCAGGGCGTCTACACGAATTCGGTGGTGACGCCGCTCGAAAGGCCGAAGGATCTCGGCTCGAAGGAATTCTTCACTAAAGAAGAAGCCGCGGCCTACGAGAAAAAGTCGCTGCAGACGAAGGCGCCTACAGGCCCGGGAACCTACGCCGACGTGCATTACGATATGGCGCAGTTCGGGCTGGAGAAGGATCAATCGAAGGTTGCCGACTCCATTCGCACCTCGTTGATCGTCGGCCCGACGGGCCGCATCCCGGCTATGCTTCCCGAAGCGCGGCAGCGTCAGGCGGCGAAGGCGGCTGCCAACAAAGGGCATGAGTTCGATGGCCCGGAGAATCGCGGCCTCGCCGAGCGCTGCATCATCTGGGGCAATGAAGGCCCGCCCATGCTGCCGGTCGGCTACAACAGCAATCTGCAGATCGTGCAGGGGCCCGGCTATGTCGCGATCCTCCAGGAAATGATTCACGACGTTCGCATCATTCCGACCGACGGGCGCGCCCATGCTCCGGCGAATATACGCGAGATGATGGGCGACTCCGTTGGACACTGGGAAGGCAACACGCTGGTGGTCGACACCACGAACTTCACGGATCGGACCGCATTCCGCGGATCTTCCGAGAATCTGCACGTCGTCGAGAAGTTCACCCGCACCAGCCCCGATACGGTGCTCTACCAGTTCACGGTGGAAGATCCGCATACGTGGGATCAGCCCTGGTCGGCGGAGATTCCGATGACGCAGATTCAGGGTCCGATCTTCGAATATGCGTGCCATGAAGGAAACTACGGCATGCCGAACAACCTGAGCGGCGCGCGCGCGGAAGAGAAGAAACTGGCTGAAGCGGCCGCGTCGAAATGACGATAAATCAGTTAAGCAATTGAGGTACAACCGGATGACAAAGTTAGTCGTTGCACTCGTCGGCGTGAGTCTGTTCCTGGCCACGGCGCCAGCATGGGCACACCACTCGTTTGCGGCCGAGTTCGATCCACAGAAACCAATCAAACTCACGGGAACCGTCACGGAAATGGAGTGGATCAATCCGCACTCGTGGATCCACATGGACGTGAAAGGGCCAGACGGCAAGATCACCAGCTGGATGGTGGAGGGCGGAAGCCCGAACGCTCTGCTGCGGCGCGGGTTCACCAAGAATTCGCTGCCGCCGGGCAGCGTAATCGTCATCGAAGGCTATCAGGCGAAGGACGGATCCAACCGGGCGAACGGACGCGATATCACGTTCGCAGACGGAAAGAAACTGTTTCTCGGCTCGTCGGGCAACGGCGCCCCCGACGATAAAGCAGAGAAATGAACCCATTGAAGGTTGTGCTGGCCGCGGCATTATGCGCCGCGCCCATGCTGGCGGCTACGTGTGAGAGCCTTGCTTCGCTCACTTTGCCCGACACCACCATCACTTCGGTGCAGCAGGTTGAAGCGGGTGCTTTTACCGCTCCCGCCGGGGGCAGAGGAAACAACGCGAACGCATACAAGGACCTTCCCGCATTCTGCCGTTTTGCGGCTACATTGAAGCCCTCCAGCGATTCGGACATCAAGGTTGAAGTCTGGCTGCCGATGACGGGCTGGAACCACAAGTATCAGGCTGTCGGTAATGGCGCGTGGGCGGGATCGATCGTCTACTCCGACATGGCCAAAGCCCTTCGCCAAGGCTATGCCACCAGTTCCACCGACACCGGCCACACTGGCGGCAGCGGCAGCTTTGCTCTTGGACATCCCGAAAAACTCGCCGATTTCGGCTGGCGCTCGGAACACGAAATGACCCTGAAGGCCAAAGTGGTGATCGCCGCCTTTTATGGCGAAGCGCCGAAACTCTCGTATTGGGTCAGTTGTTCCTCCGGCGGCAAACAGGGTCTGAAGGAAGCGCAGCGCTTTCCCGCCGATTACGACGGAGTAGTGGCAGGCGCGCCGGTGGTCAACTGGACGCATCGCGCCGCGGCGGGCATCTGGGCGGGGCAGGCCGCCTTGAAGGACCCCGCCAGTAAAATCCCGGCAACCAAATTCCCGATGATCCACGAGGCTGCGGTCGCCGCTTGCGATGAACGCGACGGTCTGAAAGACGGAATCATCAGCGATCCGGCGCGCTGCAACTTCGATCCAAAGGTGCTCGAGTGCAAGGACGCCGATGGTCCGTCATGTTTAACCTCGGCGCAGGTGGAAGCGGTGAGGAAGATTTATACACCGGCCACGAATCCGCGCACGGGCGAGATCATTTCCGCGCGCTATGAACCGGGCAGCGAGCTTGGCTGGCGCGCCATTGCCGGGGGTCCGGAGGCATTCGGCCCCGCGGTCGATCATTTCAAATACGTCGTGTTCAAAGATCCGACATGGGATTGGCGCACGTTGAACTTTGACAGCGATATGGCCCTTGCCGACAAGATTGACGACGGCACCATCAACGCCATCGACCCGGATCTGAAAGCCTTCACCGGGCACGGGGGACGGCTGATTATGTATCAGGGATACACCGATACCAACATTCCTCCGGGCAACGCGATCACGTATTACGAGTCCGTGGCAAAGACGATGGGAACGGCGAAAACCGCGGAAGCGGTTCGTCTGTATATGGCGCCGGGAATGAACCATTGCGGTGGGGGGGAAGGACCGAATTCCTTCGACATGGTCGGTGCGCTGGAGCAATGGGTGGAGAACAAGAAGGCTCCGGACCAGATCCTCGCGTCGCACATTACCGAAGGCAAGGTGGATCGCACGCGGCCGCTCTGCCCTTATCCCCAGGTGGCGAAGTACAAGGGAACGGGAAGCATCGACGACGCCGCGAATTTCTCCTGCAAGCTCCCGTAGGATTCCAGCGTGACACGCTGCGAAGTTGTCCGGTTGCTCGTCATTTTGCGTTTGAAGGCCGGATGACGCTATTCTTCCGCGCCGATGCCGGGATTGGCGGGGTTATATTGACACTGAAGTGAAGACCCCGCTCATTCTCGCGTGCCTGTTGTCGGCAATTCCCGGATTCGCCGACGAGGGGATGTGGCCGTTCAATCAATTTCCCAAAGACGCGGTCGCCAGGGACCACAAATTCGACGTCACGCCCGACTTCCTGGACCGGCTGCGGCTGGCCTCCGTCCGATTATCCGGCGGAGGGTCGGGCTCGTTCGTTTCGCCCAATGGCCTGTTACTGACGAATCAGCACCTCGTCGCCACATGCCTTCGCCAGCACAACGATCTGCAGAACGGATTCTACGCAGCGTCGCAAACGGCCGAACTGACGTGCCCGGGCCTCGAAGCTGGAGTGCTCCTGAGCGTCGAGGACGTTACCAATCAGGTGCGACCTTCCGACCAGGAAAAACAATCGATCCAACAGCGCAACGCCGCGATCGCGAAGGTCGAAAAATCATGCGCCGCGAAATCCGCCAATCTCTGCACGGTGGTTACGCTGTTTTCCGGCGGCCGGTACGACCTGTATCAGTACAAAACGTATTCCGACCTGCGCCTGGTCTTCGCGCCCGAATATGAGCTGGCGTTCTTCGGGCGCGAGCGTGACAGCATCACGTATCTTCGCTACGGTCTGGACGTCGCATTCCTGCGCGCTTACGAAAACGGAAGACCTGCCGCGACGCCCCATTTTTTCAAATGGAGCACGGACGCGCCGCGCGAAGACGATCTTGTTCTCGCCGTCGGCAACCCTGCGCCCACTTCCCGCCTGGCCACCGCGGCGCAACTCGCTTTTTATCGGGACACTGAGCTGCCACTCGGGATCCGCCGCCTGCAGACTCTCGTCGGCCTGGTGAACGCGCTGCCTGAAAGCGCGGAGAAGCAAGCGGTGATGACAGCTCTTCTCGCCAGCTACAAAACGACCGCAGGCAAGCTGATCGGACTGCGGGACGACCGCCTCATCGCCCGCAAGACGAACTTCGAAGGCAAGATCCGGCGCGCGGTGCAGGCCTCGAAGGCCGGAACCGAGGGGACGAAGATCTGGGACGAGGTGGCGACGGCATACAGGAACTGGACGCCATACGAACGGCCCTACCAGGTTCTTGAAGCCGATCCGGCACCCGGGTCTACGCTGTTCCGCATGGCGCGCCGCATTGTTCGAGGTGAAGATCCCGGAACCGGCGCAGTCAACGAGCAACTCGAGATCACCGTGCTCACTCAATACCTCGAAGAGCTGCGAAACCTGGGCGACAAAGAGGCGCCACAGAAGGCCATTTTCGAAGGACGCATGCCGCGCCAGGCCGCCGAGGCCTATGTGAAAACTTCGAAGCTCGGCGATCCCGCCGCGCGTCATCCGGCGGACCTGCGCAGTTCGGAAGACGGCATGATTCATCTCGCCATGCTGCTCGACGGGCCCGCGCGCAAACTGGCGAAGAAGCACGAGGAATTGATCGGCGCGCTTGAAACATCGGCTGCGGAGAAAATCGCGCAGTATCGTTTCAAGCTGTTTGGCGCCGCGGATTATCCCGATGCAACCGGCACGCCTCGGGTGGAGTTCGGAATAGTGAAGGGGTACGTCGACCGGGCGGGTGTTTCGATGCCCTACGCATCCACATTCGGTGGGCTGTTTTATCGCAAGGACAATCAGGGGCCGTGGCTGGTCCCGCAGCGCTGGGTGGATCTCAAGCCGCGGCTCAATCTGGCCCTGCCGCTCGATTTTGTCAGCACCTGCGACATCGGCGGGGGCGATTACGGCAGCCCCACCGTGAATCGAGCGGGCGAACTCGTGGGTGTCACGTTCGACGGCAATCTGGAAAGCCTGCCCGACCTCTACCTGTACACGAACGAGCAGGCGCGGGCCGTGCACGTATCGACGGTGGGAATCGCCGAGTCGCTGGAGAAGGTCTACGGTGCCTCCGCGCTGCTGCAGGAACTGGGCGCGGTTACGGCGCTATCACAATCGGCGCGCGTGGAAAGGCGAACTTCCGGCCGACTTCGTCAATCACATTGAACTGGCAGGTATAGCGTCCCGGGGTCAGATCTTTCAACGGAACCTGAATCTTCACCGCGACCGTCTCCGGCCGGGTTCCAGCAAGGTCCTTTTCATCCAGAGGCCCTATTTCGAAGGCTTTCGCGCCTTTCTGGTTGAACAAATCCAGGCTTACTTTGACCCGCCGCGCTTTCGAGTTTGCCGGGTCCGGCTGTGCATCGTAGACATCAAAAGTCACGTAGAGATTCTGGCTGCGCCGGAACACGTGGGTAATGTTCGGCACCAGCTTTTCGTCGCCCACGATCAGCGGATTGGCCTCCGCTTCTCTGCGTGAGATTCTTTCCGCGACGCCCACCGCCGCTTTGACGGGCTCGCGCTGGCTGCTCCACACGATGCTGCTCATCTTGAGTCCCGAGGTGTCGGCCGCGAGGTCGGGAATGGTGAAACGGCTCTCGAACGTGCCCATCTTGCCGGTAACGTTTTCGCGCACGAGAAATTTCATGTGATAGCGCCCGGGTTCAAGCGTGAAGCCGGCGTTGTACTGATAGCTTCTGCGCCCCGCCGCCGCGGCCTTGTCTTCGTCGAGCTTGATTTTAATGAAGTCGCGGACATTGCCGACCACGGCGCGCGTTTCATCCTGAATCTGGCCGAGAAAATCGAATTGCGTCACACTCGCCCCGCCCCTCGCCGCGAGCGCGACCACCGAACCCGGAATTTTCACCGATACCGGGACGAAGTACGCGGTCGGCGATACGCGGAAGTAGTCGATCTGCAAGGCGAGCGGCAGGTCCGTAATCGGATCGCCCGCGGAAATGGCTTCCTTCAACTGCCGTTCCTTATCCTGGCCGTTCATTTTCTGCCAGGTCTTCGATGCCCAGTAGCCTGGGCGATGTTCGAGCTTCGCCTGCAGTCCATTGGTAAGTTTCACCGTGATGCGGCGATACTTTCCATCCTCCGCGTCGTTGGTCGAGTAATAACCGAGGATGTAATAGCTGCGCAGATCCTGCTGCGCCTGCTGGACGCCGAGCGCGATATCGTTGCTGTCGAGAAACGCCTTACCGCCGGTATCGGCCGCCAGCGTGACGAGTGTCTCCTGGGAATCGTTGATCTGCGCGCGCTGCGAATTGTAAACCGAGCCGTTAAAGATTCCCGTACCACGCGATGCAGCTTTGCTCGCGCCGCCCCCGGGAGGATCGGCCATGAGTCCGCGGGCATCGATCGGATAGATCGCGACGTTGGCTTTCATGGCCGCGTTGATCGAAGCTTCGAGCTGCGCCTGGTTGTCGATACCGGTTTTGCTGACGCCGGACGAAAAATAGATCATCGCCTTCTTTTCGGGCAGTGCCGCCAGCATGCGCGATGCCTGCTCGATCGCCGCCAGTTTCTGATCGGTATTGAATATATTGAACTCGGTTTCGTCCGCGACGAATGCCGCGCCCGTGTCTTCGTTGTTATCGTCGCCCGTGTCGGCGAGGCCCGCCAGTTCGCTCATCTCGCCGATCGGCAGCCCGCGAATGATATTGCCGAGCACCTCGCGATCGCCTGTGAAATCGCTCAGAATCTGCACCGTGCTGGTATAAAGCATGATCGCCACGAGATCGTCTTTGGTGATCTGCTTGTTAAGATAATCGAGCCCGGCGTCCTGCGCGCGCAATTGCTCGGGAATGCCCATGGAAGAGAAGTCGAAATAGAAAACCAGCAGCCGCTTGCCGTGATACTGGATCTCGCCGGGCGTATTTGTGCTGATGACCGTCTTCGGCGTTTCCGGCAAGGCCAGCTGATCGGAGAGCGACAGCGTTGCGGGCGGCTCGGGATCGTTCGCAAGCTTCTGATATTCGAAGACCGAAACCTTCTGCGGTTTACCGTCTTCGAGGACGGAGAAGTCGGACTGTTTCAGGCCCTCGACAGGTTTTCCCGCTTTATCGCGCACGGTTACATCGACGACCACCAGGTTGCTGCGCGCGGTGAAAGTCGGCGTTGCAGGCGGCGGAGTCTCGGCGTTCTTCGATGCCTGCTGCGCCAACAGGGGAACAACCATCGCGATGGCAATGAACGTTCGCATATCAGAAGTTGAACCGAAGCAGCAGCGTGACCGTGCGGGTGGAAGAAGCCGAAGTCGGCAGCCCATACGTCAGTGAATTAACCGTGGTGCCGAATCCGTTGATATAGACATGATTCAACACATTGTTGGCGCTGAGCCGCAGCTGCAGCTGGCGCCTGCTCTCGCCGAAACGGAACGCCCGATTCATCGCCGCGTTCAGCGAAAATTGTCCCGGTCCGGTAATCGTGTCGCGCCCGGCATTGCCATATTCGCCCGCCGGTGGTGTGGTAAACGCGAGTTCGTTGAAATACGGATAATCCCCGCCATTGACCGGCAAACCGGTCGCCTCAGCTCGCAGGTTTCCACCCAGAGCCGCCACGCCGCCGGTATTCGACACATTGCCTGCAACGTAGGCCGTGAGCGGCATGCCGGTCGCCGCCGTGAGTGTTCCGTTGAATGTCCAACCGGCGAGCACGTGCGTTTTCCAGCCCCCGTTGCGCATCATCCCGTTGATGCCGACCGGGGACGACAGCGTGTAGGTGAACGTCAGCTTGTGCCGCTGATTGAAGGTTGAAAGTCCGCGCTCGAGATTCCAGTTGTCGATGTACTGAACAGTGGTGCCGCCGGTTCCGGAGAAGCTCGAAGCGTCATCGATCGACTTCGAAAATGTGTAGAGGGCGACGAATGACATGCCGCGTGCGAAGCGTTTGGTGACGCGGGTTTGCGCGGCGTTGAATATCGAGTTCGCGCCATAGGTCTGATAGTTGAAGCCGCTGGCGTCGGCGATCTGCAATTCCTGCTGGGCCGTAAGGACCGCGCCTGGCGGCGCGCGATTGGGAATTTCAGCGACGTTCAGATTGGTGCCTTTGGTGCCGATGTATTCGAGTTCGACGAGAAGAGTCCGCCTGAATGTGTTCTGCACGGCGGCCACCCAGGTCTGCGCGTAAGGCAGCCGGTAATTCGGGTTGATCGCGAACGTATTCGTGATGGTCTGCGAGGGAGACGCGGCGAATCCATCCTGCAGAGTCAGCAGGTCCGTCGGGCTGGTATTGATCGATGCGGTCTTCGCGAACGGCGGCTGCGCATCCATCTGGCCGGCGATCTGCGCGTAGGGCGACCCGCTGTAGAAGATGCTGTAGCCGCCGCGGAAGACGATATTGTTCTTCGGGGAAGGCCGCCACGCAATGCCGAAACGGGGCGAGAAAGCGTCGCGGTCGGGACGCACCAGGCTTGAGGGCAACCCCATCGATGCGGCTGTCTGCGGCGTTACCAGGGTGGCGGAAGTAAATCCCGGAGCCAGCAGCAAATTCGCCAGTTCGCCGCGCTCTTCCGTGTAAGGCGAGAAATATTCGTAGCGTAGACCGAAATTGATGGAAAGGCCGCGCGCCACGCGGTAATCGTCCTGTGCAAACCCGGCGGTCGCCCAGCCGCGCAGATAGGAGTTCTGGCTGCCAAAGCGCACGGAGCTCGATTGCGGCAGACCCAGCAGGAAATCGGCGAAATCGAATCCGGTGCCGGCAACCGGCTGTCCAGCCGAATTCAGCTCGCTGGTCAGCAGCCCGCTGAAGCTGAACGACCCGCGCGCGTTCTGATAATTATTGCTGTTCTGGTCCAGCTTGCGGAATAAATAGCCCATCGTCAGATTGTGTTTCCGCTTCAGAACATACGTGACGTTGTCGGTGAAATTCATCGTCTGGTTGTGGCTGAGCGTTGCCGACGCGTCGGAAAGTCCGCCAAAGTTGGTGAATGAGAGATTCGGGGGCCCGTAATTCACGGGTATATCCGAAACGCCGGCGATTCCAAGCTCCGCCGCTACATTATCGGTGTAGGCGAAGTAGGGTGTGGTGGTGTTGTCGTTGCGGCTGAAGGTCAGGGTACCCGAGTTGTTGAATCGCGGCGCGAAACTGTGGCTCCAGCCGGCGGCGGCGCTCAGCCCGTAACCGTCCGTGGGATCGCGGAACCCGAACAACTGCTCGCTTTGAGAATTGCGGTTCTGATACTGAACGTTGAAATTAAGCCGGTCTTTGTTGCTGAGCGGAGCGTTGAGGCGGACGCCCACATTGTTGCTGTTGCTCGGCGTCGAACTCACGATGCGGTAGTTCTGGAGGCTGCCGTCGAAGGTGGGAAGCGGAAAGTATTGCAACAATCCTTCAGCGGCGGGATTGATTCGCGAAGCGGGAATCATATTGTTGGGGAAAGGCGAGCCGCTGAGCGGGTCGTAAATGATCGTTGGCGCGTTGTTGACCAGCGTCTGGGAGAAGTCTCCGTCGCGCTCGGCCTGTGTGGGAACGGAAGATGCCTGGTTGTACGGATTGCGGCTCCTCGTGCCCTGGTAGGTGACGTAGAAGGCCGCGCGCTGCCAGTTAAGGATTCTCGGAATCACCATCGGGCCGCCGAAATTCAAGCCGAACGAAGCGTTATCGGAGGAAGGCTTGGCGGCCTGTTGCCCGTTGAGCGAGAACGGCGCCGCGTTCAGCGCGGAGTTGGCCAGGTTCATGAAGACCGATCCCGTATACGCCGGCTGCGTGTTGCGGCGACGATTGCCAAAACTGGCGAACTGCCCGTTATAGGGTCCGCGCCGGTTTTGATTCTGACCCCTTCCGCCGCCGCGCCCTCCGCCGCGACCGCCGCCTCCCCCGCCGCGACCACCACCAAACCCCCCTCCTCCGGGTCCACCCGCGCCGGGACCACCGATGAAACCGCCGCCCGGGGCGGGGCCGCCAAGGCCATCGGAAAATCCGCCGTTGATGGCGCTGACGCCCAAACCGCCAAGGCCGAGATCACCCGCCGCAGCCAGGCTCATACCCGGAGGTAATCCAAGCGTCTGAGAGGCGTCGCCGGTCAACCCGGCCGCTATGCCACCCGGTGGGCCGCCGCGACCGGCGGCGCGCTCCCGGCGAGCTTCGTCATCGCTGGCCTGGGCCAGACCGCCGCTGGTGCTGCCCGTGATCGAGAATGCATCTTCGGTGTCACCGGCGGCCAGTCCCAGGGTTGCCGAGTCGGCGACCGAGGCCAAATCCTGCTGCGAGGTATCCTGCGTGGCTCTGACCGCGGCGCTTTGGAATCCCTGATTCTGCGCAGGCGCGGTCTGGGGAGCCGCTGGATTGCCGCCGGCGGCCTGAGGGGCGCCTGGCCGCTGAAAGGGAGGGCCGCCGCGTCCCGGCCCCTGCCCGAATCCGCGACGTCCGCGGCGTGCATTTTGCTGCGGGATATCAGGCGCCGCGGCCCCAGCCCCGGCAACGCGTGGCATCTCGAGCGTCCAATCGCTGTAACCCGGCGCGGTACCGACCGTGGTCTGGCTTTCGAGAGGGGTGAATCCCAGCATTTCAATGCGGATGGTCCACACGCCCGGCTTGAGATCGAGTTTGTAGCGGCCGAGTTCGTCAGTGTAAGTGACGATTTTCGTCGCGCCCTGCGTCGCCGTTACGGTTGCCCCGGGAATGAACTGGTCGGCGGCACGCACTGAGCCGGCCTGCTGGGCTGCAGCCAGCGCGGGCCACAGAGCCAGAAAAAGCTGGAGCCGTCGGGGCAAGGTCGTCGTCAATCTTAACTGATATGCCGTTCAGGTGCGAATAGTTCCCGGCTTATGACTTGAAGTAAATTGGGAGCATGGCTGCAACACCTTCCACGATGCTCGATCTGGGTACGCCGGCGCCCGCGTTTTCGCTTCCGGATGTCGTCTCAAAGCGCAGTATTTCGCTCGACACTTTCGCCGAAAGGAAAGCCCTGCTCGTCATGTTCATTTGCCATCACTGCCCGTTCGTCAAACACATCAAGGGCGAGCTGGGACGTCTGGGACGGGATTACGCAACCCGCGATCTGGGCATCGTCGCGATCAGCTCCAATGACCCCGCCGTTTCGTCCGATGATTCGCCCGAGGGGCTCGTGCGGATGGCCTCGGAGTGGGGTTTGGATTATCCGGTTTGCTACGACGAGCGCCAGGAGGTGGCGAAGAAGTACGCGGCAGCCTGCACGCCCGATTTCTTTCTGTTCGACGAAGCCCGGCGGCTGGTCTATCGCGGACAACTGGATGAGAGCCGGCCGGGCAACGGGAAGCCCGTCACGGGCGCCGACCTGAGCGCGGCCATTGATGCGGCGCTGGCCGGCCGCCCGGTTAACCCGCGTCAGATGCCAAGCCTCGGTTGCAATATCAAATGGCGGCCAGGCAATGAGCCTGCGTATTTCGCTACGCCTGCAGCGAGCGCATCGCGCTAAAGAATCTTTTTCAGAGCGTGGCCGACGCCCTTGCCGATTTTGCCCACGCCTTTGACCGACCCGACGGTGACGTCTTTGCCCGCTTTCACCGCGCCCGTACCGACTGCGGCTCCAGCGTCGATCGGGTGAAGCGTCGCCAGATCCACGGCGCCTTTTCCGACGCCCGCGGCCGCGCTGCCCGCGCCTTTCGCCACTCCAGTCGCCGCCGTGCCCACCCCGCTGCCAACCTCAGCCGCCGCACCTTTTTTGGGTTTTTTGGCCTTTTGGGCTTTCGCGGGAGGCTGATCTGCCGGCGATTGGGCAAACGCGGGCATCAGAGCCAGTGCGGAACAGAGAATCAGGATTCTCACAGTCACCTCTCCAGATTATATGCCTCAGGATTGCGATACGATGAGAGCCTCCGGAGTGAAAATGATGATTCGGCTGGCTTCGGCGACCGCCCTCTCGGCGACGATAATCATGTTCGCCACAGCACCGCTGAGCAGTCAATCCACCGGTAAACTGCCCGCATTCGAAGTCGCTTCCGTCAAGCCGAATAAATCCGGCGACCCTGCGCGTTCCAATTTTCCCCTTGGTCCGGGAGACGTTTATGTCCCCAATGGCGGCCTTTTCGCCGCGTCGAATTTCCCTCTGGCCACGTACATCTTTTTTGCCTATAAGATCAAGGGCAATCAGGCGCAATACTTGTTGCCTCAGTTGCCGGCATGGGTCACCTCAGAACGGTTTGACATCCAGGCGCGGGCCGAAGGCGCTCCCGGCAAGGACGATATGCGTCTGATGATGCGTTCGCTGCTGTCCGATCGTTTCAAACTTGCGCTTCACAGCGAGACGCGGCAGGTCCCGGTACTCGCGCTGGTTCTGTTGAAACCAGGCAAGACCGGGCCGCAGCTTCGGCAGCACGCCGACGATAGTGCGCCCTGCCAGACAGTGGTTCCCCCCGCATCACAGCAGGACCCCGCGCGAACACCGCTGCCTTCGCAAACGGTCGCGGGAGGGTTCCCCACGCTTTGCAACGGAATTCTGGGGCTGCCGCCCAGCGAGCTCGGCCGTATGCGGATCGGCGCTCGCAATGTGACCCTGGGATTTCTGGCGGATTCATTAAGCTCCTGGCCGGAAGCCGGACGGCCAATGGTGGATCAGACGGGTCTCAGCGGAACGTTCGATTTCATTCTGGAATGGGTGCCCGAGCGCAGTTCAACGGGTCCGCCCGGCGTCGAGTTGCCGGCAGAGACCGCGGGGCCGACATTCGACGAAGCGCTTCGGGAACAGCTCGGTTTGAGAATGGAATCGCAGAAGGCTCCAGTGGACGTGATCGTCGTCGACCATGTGGAACGTCCTGGCGAAAACTGACCCGCTCACATTCCCGGTACGCGAGAGCGCATCGGTTTTTTCGTGTTTTCCAACAGATGCCGGGATCCGGCGCGTTTTCGGTTAACATGATGGTCGATGTCGGTAGTGGGGTCTCCAGCGATCATTCAGCAACCCGAAGCCCAGCGGCTTCGGTCGCTTTATCAGCTCCTCGTCACTCTCAGCACCGCGCATTCGCTCGCGGACGTCTATGAGGCGGCGATCTCCAGCTTGCTGGAATCGACCGGCGCCGACCGCGCGGCAATTCTGATTTTCGACGACGACGGTGCGGTCCGCTTCAGAGCATCCCGCGGCCTGTCTCGCGAATATCAGGAAGCGGTCGCCGGGCATTCGCCCTGGAGTTTCGGGGATAGTAACGCGCAGCCACTGGTGGTCGAAGACGTTTGTGGCGACGGGAGTCCCGCGGTCTATCGGGAGGTGTTCGCACGGGAAGGAATCAGGGCCTTGGCGTTGATTCCGCTTGCGCTCGATGGCGAAGTATTTGGCAAATTCATGCTTTGCTATCGCGAGCCACACGCCTGCGCCAGCGACGAAGTGGAGATTGCTCAGGCGATCGCCACGCACGTTTCGATCGCTGCCGGGCGAAAACGGGCGGAACTGGCGCATACGCGCACGGCGCAGCGCCTGCAGGCGATCCTGGATCACTCGCCGGCCGTGATATCGGTCAAAGACGCCGCTGGCAGATACCTTCTGGTGAACCGCCGGCATGTGGAACTGTTCGGAGAGGAACGGCAATTCCTGAATCGCTCCGACTTCGATATCTTCCCCAGGGATTTCGCGGAGGCTTTCAGGGCCCATGACCTCGCCGTGCTGGAAGCGCACGAGCCCCTCGTATTTGAAGAAACCGTGCGGCAGGAAGACGGCATTCACACCTACATCTCGGTCAAATTTCCCGTCGAGGAAACCGGCGGCAGGGTCACCGCTTTGTGCTGTATCGCCACCGACATAACCGAACGGAAACGGCTCGAAGAGCAGTTGCTGCTGTTACTCGAAGCGTCCGGTTCGCTTTTGGCCACGCCATACACGGAAGAAGTCCTCAGCACGATCGTCAAACTGGCGCAGCGTTTTATTTCGGCCGACGGTTATGCCGTCTGGCGGGAGCGGCGTGAGGAGGGCCTCTGGACGCTCTCGTCGTCCGCGGGGCTGTCGGGCGAATTCATCGGCCGCGGCAGCATCGACTCCGAGGGTCCGCCGGTACCCACTGTCCCGACGGTGATTCCGGACGTGAAACGGGAATCTCTTCTGGAGAACAGGCAGGAGACTCTGCGGCGAGAGGGTATCCGTTCGATGTTTCTTGTTCCTCTGCAGGTCAGGGGTCGGGTAAGCGGCACGATTGTCTTCTATTGGAAGACGCAGCGCCATTTTGCCGATTGGCAGGTCCGGCTTGGCACGACCGTCGGGAACCTGGCTTCCTCGGCTCTGGCAACCGCCGAGCTGTACGAAGAACAGCTCGAATTACGCGCGCAGGCGGAGGCGGCCGAACGTCGCGCCACATTCCTCGCCGAGGCCGGGATGGTCCTGGGCTCGTCGCTCGATTATCAGGAGACGCTGGCGGGCGTCGCCCGGCTGGCCGTACCCACCTTCGCGGATTGGGCGGCGGTAGACATTCTGGGCGACAGCGGCTCCATCCAGCGCCTGGCCGTGACACATTCGGACCCGGACAAGGTGCGTCTGGCATACGAGTTCAACAAGCGCTATCCGCCGCGCGAGCAGGATCCGGTGCGCCTGGTCCTGCGAACGCGCAAATCGATGATGGTGGAGATCTCGGACGAGCGGATCGACCAGGTGGCGCGGGATGCGGGGCACGCAGCGGCGCTGCGGGAACTCGGGATCAAATCGTTCATTGTGGCGCCTATGGTGTACGGTGGACGAAGTTTGGGAACCATCACATTCGCGACGGCCGAATCCGCACGCCTGTACAGCGGAGCCGACCTGCAGACCGCGGAGGATCTGGCCCACCGCGCGGCAATGGCCGTGGAACACGCCCGGCTGCATCGTGAGGCCCTTGCCAATGAGGAACGGTTGCGCGCCATCGTCGAGACGACTCCCGAGTGTGTGAAGGTGGTCGCCGCCGACGGCACGCTCCTGCATATGAATTCATCGGGGCTGGAAATGATCGGCGCGGAATGTGAGGAAGGCCTGATTGGCACGAGCGTCTACGATCTGATTGCGCCTGAATTTCGGGACCGGTACCGCAGCTTTAATGAAGCGATCTGCCGCGGTGAGAGAGGCTCTCTGGAGTTCGACATCGTCGGACTGAAAGGCCACATTCGCCATATGGAGAGCCACTCCGCTCCTCTTCGCCAGGCGGACGGGACCGTTCATCTGGCGATTACCCGGGACATCACGCAGCGCCGGGAGCGTGAGCGCGCTGTTCTTCTGCTGGGCGCGATCGTCGATTCCTCCGACGATGCAATCATCAGCAAGGATCTTAACGGAACGATCACGAGCTGGAATAAAGGCGCGGAAAGGATTTTTGGCTATACCGCTGCCGAAGCCGTCGGCCGGCCGGTCACCCTGCTGATTCCGCTCGACCGGATCGAAGAAGAGCCGAACATTCTGGCGCGCCTGAAACGGGGCGAGCGCGTGGACCATTTCGAGACCGTGCGGCGGCGCAAGGATGGCACGCTGCTCGACATTTCACTGACCATTTCACCGGTCAAGGACCCGGCGGGGAACGTCGTGGGCGCGTCGAAAATTGCGCGCGATATTACGGAGCGGAAACGCGCCGAAGCGGCATTGCGAGCCAGCGAAGCCCGTTTCCGTCAATTTGCCGATGCCATGCCGCACTTCGTGTGGACGGCGTGTCCCGATGGTTCTGTCGATTACTGCAACGAACGCTGGTACGAATTTATCGGGCTGCCGCACGATGCGTCACGCGACGCAAACTGGCTAGCCGTTCTGCATCCCGACGATCTCCAGCGCTGCCACGAAGCCTGGTCCGAATCGATGCGCTCGGGGCAGCCTTACCAGGTCGAGTGCCGTGCCTGGGACAGGAAGGAGAAGCGCTGGCGGTGGTTTATGTCGCGCGCTCTGCCAGTCCGGGATGGCGACGGAAATATCGTGAAATGGTTCGGCTCGACCGTGGATATCGACGACCAGAAACGCGTGGAAGACGACCTTCGGCGCGCCAATCAGGATCTCGAGCAGTTCGCGTTTACCGCGAGCCACGATCTGCAGGAGCCTCTCCGCAGCGTCAGCATTTATAGCGAACTGCTGGCGACTACATACGCCGCACATCTCGACGGACAGGGCTTGCAATTCCTGACATACCTGCATGACGGGGCAAGGCGCATGCAAATGCTGGTGCGCGATCTGCTCGCCTATACGCAGGTCGCCAACATCGAGCCGCCGGAAGAGCCCGCCGACGCCGGCGAGGCGCTGGCCGCAACCCTTGCGAACATGGCGGGTCTGATTGCGGAAACGGGAGCGCGCGTGACGGCCGATCCGCTGCCATCCCTGCGAGTGCGCAATATCCATCTTCAGCAGTTGTTCCAGAACCTTGTCGGCAACGCCATCAAATACCGCAGTCCGGACCGGCCGCCCGTTGTGCATGTCACGGCCGAGCGTCGGAACGGATGCTGGGTTTTTTCCGTCAGCGATAACGGTATCGGCATCGATCCGGCTTACAGCGAGAGAATCTTCGGGCTGTTCAAACGCCTCCACACCAACGAAGAGTACTCCGGCACCGGTATCGGCCTGGCCATCTGTCAGCGAATCGTGGATCGTTACCATGGGCGAATTCGGGTCGAATCCGAACCGGGACGCGGATCCATCTTCCGCTTCGTCCTGCCGCTCTGATGCGCTGGTGAAGCTTGAGTTGTTTTCACCGCTCAACGGCGGCGATTGCATCAACGGCGAAGGAGCCATCGAGCGACGCGACACCTTCAAACGGAATAACCGTCAGCGGCTTCAAGGTTGTATGCGCCTGCCGTGCCAGTTGACCGGAGCGCTGAGAGACCGCATAAACCCGCTCCGCGATAACATCCGTTGTCTCGACCCCGGCCGCGCTGAGTTCCCGATCCAGCCGCTGAAAAGCCAGGGTCGCAGCCTTGTCGCTTTGCCCGAACGCGATCTGCGTTCCGCTGAACGCGAGGCGTGGCGCTTTCACCTTGCCGCCGCGCCCCACAGCTTCGCAATGCATCTCCGCTTCGATCGGGGCGCGCGTCGTTTGTATAACGTCGACCGCTGTTCCGGGGAAACGTCCGCGAATCGCGCTCGCGTTATCGAGCGAACTGGCGAAGCAACTGACTCGAAGCGGGACGGCTCCCGCCAGTCGGGAGATCAGCTCATCGGGAGATTTCCCCTCGACGAAACTTAGCCCGTCTGGATTCACATCCTTCTTGCCAACGGAGACCGCTTCGACCGCAACCTGCGCATTTTCGAGCGGCAACCCGCCAGCCAGGATTACGCTCACCGAAGGTAAAGGCATTTTCCGCGCCGTGAACACCTCGCTCACGATCTGAGGCACGCGCCGCAAATCGCCGCTGCCGGCGACGAAGGCGCGGATATGGATCACATGCGCGCCCCCGCTTGTCTTCAGCACCGTCTTCAGTGCCTCCCGCGTCTGCTGCGAGAGCAAACCCTTCGCGGACAGGGGCGCGACATAAAAGATCAACCTGCTGGTCTCGCCCGTCGCGACCATCGGAGGATCTTTCGGAAGCTCGAGAACCTGGGTCTCATCGTCGGGCTTTTTCTTCGCTGCGAAAGAGATGGAGAGAGACAAAGCGACGGCCAGAAACACTGCTGCCCGAATCGCGATGCGGGGATGCTGCATGGGTTCGTTCCGTATTCTATCGAGCCCTGGCGAAAATCACTATTGGCTTGCCACGAGGCAGTCCAATTGCCAGTCCAATCTGTTAGCATTAGAGAAGCCGATGAAATTCCGGCCCAACCTCGATCCCACGTCGCCCGCGCCGCTTTACCGGCAGCTTGCGCTCTATCTGCGGCAGTCGATGGAGAGCGGGGAACTGCATCGGGGCGATCGTCTGCCGCCCACGCGGGAATTCGCGGCGAAACTGGGGCTGAATCGAACGACGGTCTCCGCGGCGTACGACGTTCTGGAGAGCGAGGGGTTGATCAAGGGCGAGGTCGGGCGCGGCAGTTACGTCAGCGCCATGCCCCCCGCTAAGCTGGAAACGCTGAACTGGTCCCGCGCGCTCACGGCATCCGTTTCGACCGGCGCCGGCTCGCCGGTAGCCGGCGTGATTGATTTCACCAGTTCGCGGCCATCCGAAAAGCAGTTCCCGGTGGAGGAGTTCCGCGAGTCCTGCCGTGAGGTGCTGCATTCCGCAGAGCTCAGGACGTTGATGCAACTAGGCTCGCCGGGAGGCTACGAACCGCTGCGCCGCTATCTGCTGGATCGCGCGATCGAGGGCGGTATCGCGCGCGAATCGGACGACATTCTCATTACCAACGGCTGCCAGCAGGCGCTCGATCTGTTGCGGCGCGCGCTGGTCCGCGCGGGCGATAAGGTTGCGGTCGAAGAACCCGTTTACCCCGGGCTGAAGAATCTGTTTCTCGAAGCTGGGACTGTTCCGATCGGTGTCGCGACGGATTCCGAAGGCGTCGATTTATACTCGCTGCAACGCGCGCTGGAAGAGGGTGCGAAGGTTCTCGTCGTCACGCCGTCGTTTCAGAACCCGACCGGCGCGACGATGTCCGCGGCGTCGCGCGCGGAGATCTGCAGGATGTCGCGCAAGGCCGGCGTGGCCGTAATCGAGAGCGACATCTACAGCGAGCTGACGTATTCGGAGCGCGATGCCACCAACGCGCTTCCCCGGCTCAAGGAATTCGATCCGAACGTGATCCTGCTGGGCAGCTTTTCGAAAATTGCGTTTCCCGGCCTGCGCGTAGGCTGGATTATCGCGCCGCGCCCGGTGATCGCGCGCGCGACCGAATTGAAGCAGATCGCCGATCTGCATACCGACCACCTTTCCCAGGCGTTTCTTCTGCAGTTCGCGGAGTCGGGTCGTCTGGCGCGGCATCAGGCGGTAGTGATTGCGGCGGCGAAGGAAAAGCTGCGGGCGCTGGAACACTGCTGCCGGAGATTTCTGACCGGTTGCGACTATAAAGTGCCTGGCGGCGGCATGAACATGTGGGTCACTCTGCCCGGCGAGTTGGATGCAGTTGCGCTTCGGGGACTCGCCCAGCAGGCGGGAATCGACTATCTGCCGGGCCGCTATTTTTCCGTGTCGCGCCCGCTTGATTCCGGGCTGCGGCTCAGTTTCGCGGGTCTCGAACCGGCCGGGATTCGCAAGGGAATCGAAATATTGGGTGGGGTGATTCAGGGCGCGCTGACTGCGCGCGGAGGCCGCGATGCGCAGCCCGCGCTCGCGTTGGTGTGAAGAAGCGGGTCAGGGTTTCGAATCGATAAAGAGGACGAAGAAAGAAATGTTTCAGGACGAACAATTCCGGCTGAAGGTCGGGCTGGCGGAGATGCTCAAAGGCGGCGTCATCATGGATGTCGTCAACGCCGAACAGGCGGTGATTGCGGAGCGGGCGGGCGCAGTCGCGGTGATGGCGCTTGAAAGAGTGCCTTCCGATATCCGCAAGGAGGGCGGCGTGGCGCGCATGTCGCCGGTAAGCAAGATCCGCGAGATCATGGCTTCGGTTTCCATTCCGGTGATGGCGAAGGCGCGCATCGGCCACTTCACCGAAGCGCGGATACTCGAAGCGCTGGGCGTCGATTATATCGACGAAAGCGAAGTGCTGACGCCGGCGGACGAGGAGCATCACATTGCCAAACGGAACTTCAAGGTCCCGTTCGTCTGCGGCGCGCGCAATCTGGGCGAGGCGTTGAGGCGTATCGCGGAAGGCGCAGCCATGATTCGCACCAAAGGCGAAGCCGGATCGGGCAACATCGTCGAGGCGGTACGGCACATCCGCACGATCGTGAAAGAGATGAAGCAGCTCACCGTGCTCGGTAAGGAAGAACTGGTGCACGAATCGAAGAACCTGGGCGCGCCGCTGGAA
>CAWBIS010000140.1:0-11021 GCA_963788485.1 Terriglobia bacterium | reverse complement strand
CTCCATTGTGTTGCCGATCAGACTCGATTCCGGCGAGGCGCCGGTTACGTCCAGCCAGAGTGCGGATTTCTTTTCCCGAAGGTATCGGTATAACTGTGCCTGTGTGACGCCAGGCTCCACGGTTACATAAGCCAGTTCTTCGCTGAATTCGAGGATGCGGTCCAGCCGCGATAGATCCAGCAGAGCGGACTGTTCACCCACGGGAACGCGGGAGCCGTATCCCCAGTTCTTTCCGGTGCTGATCGGATGGAGTGCGGTACCGAAGCGCGTAGCGATCCGCAGACACTCCCGTACTTCTTCACGGCAGGAAGGTCGCAGAATCACCGGAACCTTGTGATCGGTCGCGAAGGTAGTCGTTTCCGCCGACCGGAGCTCCGCCGGGTCGGTAACTACGTACCGGGCGCCCAGGACAGCTTCCCATGCGATCAGAGCCTGTATCCAGTCAGGCTGGCTCATTTCGCCTCAGGTCCGGCATCGAGCAGTGCCAATCCGGCTCCGGCCCCTGATTTCCATACCTTCGCTGCTTCGTTTTCCGCGCGGTAAAGCTCGCGGCGTTTCCAGCGGAGCTGAAGGATGAGGATCCGCACAAACGCCCACCATTTCACGAAACCCGGAAGAGAGAGCGACCCACAGCGGCCCCGCAGGAACCGCGACCACGACCATGTCCGGAAGATCAAACGATCGTATTGCGCGTTGAACTCCCTCAGGCTCATCTGCGTGGGCCGGATTACCGTATACATGAACGTATAAAAATCGAGTTTTTCCGAAATGATCCTTCCCTGTTCCCTGTACATGCCGTAATCGGCGGTCCCGGGCAGCGGAGTAAGCGGTATCGTCACCGGATATTCGAATCCGTTCTCTTCAATGAACCGGTAGACATCGTCGAAGTCCTGTTTCGTCATATCCGGCGATATAAGAATGTGGGGGATGGCGAAGATTCCGATCTCGCGCAGTATCCGCAGGCATTCGATGTTCTGCTCCCGATCCGTTTTCTTGTTGAACTGCTTCAGCTTCTCGCTCCGCACCGATTCGATTCCGATGACCAGATAGCGGAGGCCGATGTCATACCACTTCCTTAAAAGTTCCGGGTGTTTGCAGATATGATCCGCGCGGCAGTAGCTGGAGATTTCCTTCCGTATCCCGGCCGCTTTGATCGCGTCGGCGAGCCGATCCGCGTAATGGGCGTCGGCAAAGGTGTTATCGTCGCCCAGGTAGATGTACGACTCTTCCATACTCTGCAAATCGGCCACGACCTCGTGCACGGGACGCTTTCGATAGAGGCCCAGGGTCGCAGGCCATATAACGCAGAAGCTGCAGCGGAAGGGACACCCCTGAGTCAGCAGGGTGAATCCCGTTCTGCCGCCTTTTCCCCAGCGCCGCCCGCTGTGGTGGGGAATATTGGTCCTGTAATGTTTGCGGTATTTCGCCGTTATCTGCCGGTCGGGGAGTGGATAGCTGTATTCGCGTGGCGGAGACGGATCCTCAATGATCCGGCACGCTCCAGTGCTCACGCCTTGTCTGCACAGATCCCGCCAGATTCGCTCTCCGGGACCGCGCACGATCAGATCGATGGACTGCCGATCGAACTTTTCCGGAGTGACTGTGGCCTGGCCCCCGCCGATAACGATTGCGGACTTCGGCCATAGTTCTTTGCATCTTCGAACGCAATTGTTCACGATGGGAACTTCCGGGAAACCGTGGGTGGTCAGGGCGATAAAGTCGGGGATGTAGCCGCTCGCGGCCAGTCTTTCGCATCCGCGAGGATCCAGCCGCATGTCGATTAATTCGACGTTACAACCTTCTTCTTTGGCAATTGCAGAGAAGATTTCCATTACCAGTGGTTCGTAAACGCCAAAGAAAACCAGATTATTTAATTTTGGAAAAATGAGTAATACGTTCATTTATCGTTCGGTGGTTTTAAAAGGTCTCATTTCGCACCTGACTGGCCAATCCTGAGTGACAAACCCCGGCCATAACTCTTTCAAAGAAAATGGCGGGATCTTTCGGGGATCTATTGATGTCGGGCGCGATGACGCAGCATCGGCATCTCATTGCGCCAACCGGCGCAGCATTCGCATCAGATGAGAAATTTTCGTCCTGTGGCCACCTGTACAAATGGGTACGAGGCTGAAGAGAACACGCTCGACCTGGCCCCGGGGGCTTTTCCGAGCGCCGGGCAGAGTATCATCTGCCCGCTATGAAAGGGAGACGAATGGATCAAGCCAGATTAATCGAAGGCTTCACCTATAGCGGCGCTTCGGAACAGGCACTCGAGAAAGAGCACATCGCCATCGAAAACGCATTCACACTTCTGAGTGAGGCTGTTGATATGGGCTCAGACCCAAAGACAGTTGCACGGCTTTTGGATACGATAGTGTTCTTTTCCGAGGCTCACTTCAGCAGCGAAGAGCAGTATTTTGATCGCCGGGGATATTTAGATGCCGACATTCATGCGGCAGCCCATAACGTGTTGCTGCGGAAGTTCCGGGCGGCTCGCGTTCGGGCCGGCGAAGGCCGGCGCGAACCGGAGTTGAACATTTCAGGTTTACTCCGCAACTTCCACGATCATATCGACTACTTCGATAAACCGGCTCACGACCACCTGTATAAGGCCGGCGCGGTCGGCGCATAATCCCGAACGTCCCCCTGTTAAACAGAACGGCAAATGCAAACTGATGCCGTAATGTTTACCGGGACCGGCGGGATCACCCAAAGCCCATCCGCCGTTCTGGTCACAGCCGAAGGGAACTCCAGGCGTCGCCGAGTATCAGCAGAACGCGCGGAACGCGCGTTTTACATCCGCTTGGACTTCTGTCCCGATAATTCGGCACCAACGACCTGTCGTTCCCAGTGTCGGCGCCGCGTCGGTCTGCAGCGGTCGCGACTCAACAGAACGCGATACTGGCAACGCGACGCGCACCGTGAGCGCCGGGAAGGCGCTGGGGGCGGACGGAAAGCTGGTGGCGGATCAACTCGGCCACAGCCTCGATGTGAACCAGAATGTCTACACGCAGTCGCCGGTCGAGAGCAGGCTCGCGGCTGTTAACCAGTTAGCTTGGAGCAAAACCTGGCTGTGATGTAATCGGAGCACAAACAGAGCACAGGGTGAAGCCGGTTCGTGCAAACTGTTGAAAAGATGGAGCGGGAGACGGGGTTCGAACCCGCGACGTCCAGCTTGGGAATCTCCGCGTCGATTGATTATACAGGACAAGGCGTCCATCGCGGCGAATGCAGATCCATGGAGTTTCAGCAACTTGCGACCACTCCTCTTCCATCAGCCCCTTAATGGAGTGGAAATGGAGGGTACGTAT
Source organism: Terriglobia bacterium (assembly GCA_963788485.1). Lineage (GTDB taxonomy): Bacteria > Acidobacteriota > Terriglobia > Bryobacterales > Bryobacteraceae > BOG-234. The sequence continues at coordinate 7,710 of CAWBIS010000140.1, read as the reverse complement.
TCATCGATGATTTCCGGCGACGCGCCTGCATAGCCCGAAGGCCTTGCTCTGGTCGAGTAGTCTTCACACGTGATCGGATTATACTTGCTCAGTGGCCAGCAAGCCCAAGCAACCGCGTCCTCCCTTCGTCTGCGAACTTCGGCACGGTGTGCAGTTGACGGTTACCCACTCCCTTGCGCCGGTTCCACTTCGACAGGTAACGCCGATCCTTGGCAGCGCTATTAATTTCTTCAAGGGTCACCGCGACACCTCGAAGACCGACCTCTATAAGGACGGTCCCTACATTGCGCATGTCGGAAACGGCATCGTAACGCTGTCGCACCCCGGCGATGAAGCGGGTCAGTTTCTCACCGCCGCTCAGTGGACGGATGCGGTCATCTGGGCGTACTCCACGGCAGACACGATTGGCCAGATTGTTAAGCAGCTCGCCGCGCACCGCGCCGCCGATACTTCAGGATCGATGAGCTACTTGCTGGAGATGCACCATCCCGCACTCTTGAAGCGCTAGCAGTTCGTGTGCATTCAGGTGAAGGGTCCGGGCATCGCCGGCCGATACAATCCGTCTAAAGGCGCAGCAACAATGATTCGTGTCGGAGCGGCAGGCTGGAATTCCACTGTTCTGGTCCGCGGAAACATATTTTACGGTTTGTGTTTTGAGGCGTATCTTTCTGATGGTATTATGGTTAAGGCTGACATTGGAACATTTCTATGAGCGATCACTCGAAAATCGAATGGACTGACGCCACATGGAATCCCCTTCGCGGCTGCACCAAGATTAGTCCTGGCTGCAAGCACTGTTACGCGGAAACGTTTGCGGAGCGATTTCGCGGCGTTCCTGACCATCCTTACGAGCGGGGCTTTGATCTCCGACTGATTCCAGCAAAATTATCCGAGCCGTTCGAATGGTCCGGGCCGCGGACAGTCTTCGTCAACAGCATGAGCGACCTCTTCCAACCGGACGTTCCCGATGCCTATATCGAGACGGTTGTCCGAATCATGGTCGAGGCAAACTGGCACACATACCAAGTCCTGACGAAGCGTTCCGATCGCCTGGCGCACCTTCTCTCGACCAAGCTGAGATTTGCCGCCAACTGCCGCCACATATGGTGGGGTATCAGCGTGGAAGATAAGAAATATGGCCTTCCCCGAATCGCCCATCTGCGGAGCGCCCCCGCGGCCATTCGGTTTCTGTCGATCGAGCCGCTACTGGAAGATCTCGGCCAGTTCGATATCTCCGGCATCGATTGGGCCATCATCGGCGGCGAGAGCGGCCACGGCGCGCGCCCGATGCAACCTGAGTGGGTCGAGCGCATTCACAAGATTTGCAACGACGCTGGTGTCGCGTTTTTCTTCAAGCAATGGGGCGGCGTACACAAATCAAAGGCCGGCCGTATTCTCCACGGCCGAACGTACGACGATATGCCAGAGAGGCTAGTCGCTCCCATGCCGGACCGAAAAAAACGCCTTTCGGCGGCGAAGGCTTTTGCCCCAAGACCCGCTGGCGACCAGTCGTACGTTGAAATCCAATTGGCCTGCGCTTAACTTCTACCCGGCGCGAGAGAACGTAATAACAGCGTTTTGAGGCAGTGTTTCGCTATGAGGGCGTTTGGACTTTGGCGGATCGACGCTGACAGCACCCATTTCTTCGAGATGCAGGATCGCCTGGCGATAATTTTTCAGCACATATGGCTTGCCGTTGTGGTGCCCGTGGTAAATCTGTTCCGCCGTCAACTTCTGCCCCGCGTAGGTCTCAATCAACTCCGTTTCCAAGACGCCAAGTGGGGAGAATAGAAGTTGTTGGTCGGGATTGGCGCCGGGGTTGTGATCGAGCGACGGAACGTCGTCGTCAAAGCGTGTACTCTGTTTCGCGCTGATTTCCTTGAATAGCGCCATTCCTTGCTGGTGCTTCGAAACGCAAACGAGATGATGCGTTGATCGATTGCCGGTCTCGCTACGGTAAGTGAATTTTCCGAACTGCGCCCCGAGTTTCCTTATCGCGTTCTGCATCGCTTTCAGGATTGCCTCTTCGCGTTGTGCGGGCCGTAAACGCGCGATGGTCGTTCTGAGTTCCTGCGCGAGTCCGGCGCTGAAGAACTCATCAATCGGCCCGTTCATGGTATCGCAGCCGAGGTTCATGTTAATCCGATTGTAATTAAAGAAAAACAGGAAATCGCTTCCCCAGTGGGAAAGGCAAGCGTCAATCAGGTCGATTGAAACTCCCTGATATCCCCACGGGTCCGCAAAAAACAGGGTGGGAACATCGATCTGCCGGATCAGCGGAATGATGTCCCGCCCGACTACTCGATCGCGGAGAATGGGTTTATAGCGGAGGCTTTCGACGCCCGGAGTTTCCGCGATGTGCGTTCGTAGCTCTTCCACGAACTCGGCCTTCTCGTCATTAAAAACGAGCTGAACGGTGTCGCGCAAAGCTGGAGTGTTGATGCTGTGGTCCAGGATCAAAAGCGGCGTGGATCGTGTGCCATCCTTATACATTCCCGGACCGCAAAACAACGAAACATACATGAGCTTGCCTTCGCGAGGCCGTGTCTTCGGGAGGACGATATTACCCCAACCGCCGTAATACTTGCTTACGATTCGATGCTTTTTTAGCGACGCTTCCGTCGGCGCGTCGAAAAACGAGGCGTCAGCCATATGTTGCTCAACGTCTCGGTGGAAACGTTACCTGTTATTTTAGCAAAACGCCCAAACAAGTTTGCGATGAAATGTCTCGGCCCGGAACTCGGCGGGTTTGGACAAACGTCGCCCGTTCCTTCAGCTCCCGGCGATTTTCAGTGACTACTGCGATCGCATTCCGCCAGTCGGCTGAGTCAACGTTCCATCTGGCACGACGCGACAATCGCGACAATGAAGTGGTGGCGCTCCCCATCATTCCTCACGAATCTTTCGGCGGCGATTGCTGCGGATGCCTTTATATCGTGGCTGGGACCGAGCCCGAATACCACTGTAATGAATGTGGCGCCATCATCTCGGCAGGGGACGTGCATCGCGTCGTTATGGAAATGCCATCCGTCGAGGAAACGTGCCCTCACTGCGGCAGGGTCAATCAGATCGACGGCTTCTTGCAGGTGTTCGCGTTCGTCTGCCGCCACTGCGGGCAAGGCGTGAATCTGACTCCGCCGTGATAACGACACACCGCGGGCGAGGCCCTGCCCTCCCGATCACCGTCCCGAAGCAGCGCGGCCCGTGGCTCTCTATTCTCGCCCGCCCGCGAGGCGCTGTTTCGGCGTGACAAGATGCCAGTTCCAGCGTAGAGTTACCCTAAGTAAAGAAAGGCCACCGATGACACTCACGTTGAACCTCCCGCCACAGGTGGAACAGGCATACCTCGCCGAAGCACAGGCGCGCGGAGTCTCCATTGATGCGCTCGTGCGGGATGTCCTCCTCGAACGGCGGCCCCTGCCCGTCCCCGCCGATATGACCCCACAGCAGTGGGTAGACGAGTTCAGGGCGTGGGTTCACAGCCATTCCGGTGACGATCTTCCGTTGCTGTCGGACGACGCCATCAGCCGCGAGTTCATATACCAAGATCGCGGTCTATAAATGGCGGTTTTGATTGACAGCAACGTGTTGCTGCGATCCCTGCATCCCGGCCACCCACATTATGCCCCTGCCGAGAATTCCATCGCCTCGCTCCGGCTTCGCAACGAAACGCTCTGCGTTGCCCCTCAGGTGCTTATCGAATTCTGGGCCGTTGCGACGCGTCCGCGCGACGATAATGGACTTGGCCTGCCCCCAGCCAGAGTCGCCGCCGAGCTGACGAGCTTGAGACGGCTATTCCGGCTCTTGCCATCCACTCCTGATGTCCTTGAAGCGTGGCAACGGCTTGTGGTCAACCTTGGAGTATTGGGAAAGCAGACTCACGATGCGCATCTGGTGGCCATTATGGAGGTGTACTCCGTGGCGAGCATTCTGACGTTCAACGGCGGTCATTTTGAACGTTTTCCGGGGATCACCGTGCTCAATCCAGCACGGGTTTGAATTCTGCCGCAATGCTCGCGGAGTCTTCGTCGCTGAACACCTGCCCGGTTCATCTTTGCAATAAATCGCACTTCATCGTTGCAGGTGTGCACACCTGCAACCCTGCACGGCTGGTGTTTTGAAGCACCGCACTATTGCATAGGTCCACCGTCCTACGATTCAGCACCAGATCCGATTCGACCCGCGCCAGATAGCTTCAGCTTGGCAGGTCGCTCCTTCAGACATCAATCTTGAAGAACGTCGTTTGTGCAGGTGTGCACACCATCAAGATTGCACGAATGTGATCTTGATACATTGCAGTCTTGCCAGCGCCTTGACGAAAAACCTCTGGCGCGCCATCAATCTTGAGCTACTTCACTGCTGAAGGTGTGCACACCATCAGGTTTGCATAATTGACGTTTTGACGCGTTGCAATCATGCATCGCATCACCGAAGTTTTTCTGTTCAGCCTCGGAAACGATTTGACATCAACCCTGAAGCCCGTCATTTATGCAGGTGTGCACACCTGAATCATTGCACGACCTAAGGATTGCAAGTTGTGAAAACCATAGCGCTGATTGCCCAGAAAGGCGGAGTAGGCAAGACGACTATTGCGGTCAACTTGGCCGTCGCCGCTGGAATACCCACGGTTCTTTTCGACCTCGACCAGCAAGAAAGTGCCGTGATGTGGGCGGATCGCCGCAAGACCGACTCACCGCACGTCGAATTCCTCACCGAGCGTCGCTTATCCGAAGGGCTCAGGGCAGCCGCGAAGGGGAAGTTCGTCCTGGCCATCATTGATACGCCTCCGGCCGCAGGGCCGCAGGCTTACACGGCAGCGCAGGCTGCCGATCTCGTTCTTATTCCGTGTCGGCCAAGTCTCGTTGACCTCGATGCCATCCGCCGAACCGCCCAGCTCGTCAAGTCAGCGGGGAAACCTGCCTTTGTCGTATTTAACGCCGCACCTCATAGTGCCACCACGCTGATTGAAGACGCCCGCGCGATTATCGAAGGAGTGGGGCTCGCCTGTTGTCCTGTTATCTTGCGTGAGCGCAGCGCGTACCGAGCCTCGTGGCCGCTCGGAAAAACAGTCGTCGAGACTGAACCCAAGAGTAAAGCCGCGCGCGAGATTTCCGAATTGAAGGACTGGCTCTTTTTGCAGCTTCAGGTGTGCACACCTGAAGACGTGCAGAATCGCAAAGTATCTGTCGATGGCTACTAGGCGCTCGATCCTCACCTCCGTCCGCGAAACAAGCGCCGCACCTGCGGAACCCGCCGCCGCGCCGTCGCAACCGGCTGTGGAATCCGCGTCAACGGTGAAGCCCAGCCGCCGCGCGAAGCTCCATATCGGAGGATATTACTATCCAGATGAGCCCGCCATCATAGCTTTTCAGAAACTTGGAATCGACCTGCGCAAGACGCAGCAGGAGATGCTACTTGAGGCGGTCCGCGACTTCGTCGCTAAGTACCAAGCTGCCAGCGCATTTCAGTGATGGCGGTTACGCTGCCTGGCTCTTTATGAACGCCTCAATATCCGCGTCGGGCGCGCCGGCCGCGCGCATCGCGTCCGCAGTCGCGCTTACTTTGTCCTGTGGGGGCGGGGAGGGGGCGTCCGGCCCGAGGGCTTCGGCCAGTTCGACCTGTCCACGCAACCGCGCCATGCGTCCCACCTTGCTCCGATTACGCTCCTGCATCGCCGCCCGGAACTCCTCTCCCGACTTACGCCACCAAGCCAGTGTTACCGCGTGAATGGGCGCTTGCGAATGGATGCGATCCAGTTCGATTTGCAGACTCATGTCCGACAGCCCATTGACCTCTAGCACCGCGGGATCAAGCACTTTGCGCCGAAAATTGTCGCCCCGCGCATAGGTGCCCGGCGGCACTCCCAGCAACTCGCGAAATCGGTCAATAGAGAAGGTCTCGATACTTCTCTCCATATTGGCCCTGAGCTGAATAAGCTCATACAGCGCAATCGCGTATTTGCTTGTCATCGAGCAGACGATTTCGGCTTTGATCCGTCCCCACCGCCCGGAACTCTCCAGTATCGGTGCCAGCTTCCGGGGTAGGCCGTACCGCAGTGTTGCGCGTTTCGCCAGCTCCTTCGCCGACACGTCGAAGAAATCGAACAACCCCGTGATGACGACGCGCTGCTCGGGGCCGTCCACACCATCCGGGCTCTCCGCAACATACGCGACGTTGACTTTCACGGACATAAGCCGAGTCAGGCTGTCGCGCAGGCGGTCGGAACTTTCGTGTTTGGAAAAGGCCTGCCTTACGGTAGCAAGCGGAATCTCCCATTCCGCATTCTCATCAAGAAGCTTGCCACTGTCGTGCGCGTTCTGGTAGAGAAGGTTCAGGATGGCGCGGTCGCTTGCTTCAAGCACATGCGTTCCCGTCATCTCGATCAGCTCTCCCGGTTTGGGGAAGCCAAGATGATTAGTTTTCTGCTCGACAGTCCGACTTAGCATGGCCATTGAGCAGAAATACACTACCCCTACGCGAAGTCAAGTAGGGAAGGAGACACCCGCCCTTTTGGTAGGAGACGTTCCCTTGGAGGTCGCTCGCACGCAGGGTTTTACCTACCCGCGAAACGACAGCCACAGAAACCGCCCCTTTGGTAGTGAACCGGAACTCGACCCAATCATGCCACCGCCCTCTGTGCCCGTTTGGTAGGGGACATCACCCCGAACGCGATGCTCCAGCACCTGATTACGCACAACAAGGCCCTCTCTCAATCACTTCTCACTCATATCGCCCACTTGGTAGGAGATCGAAAGGCCTCTACTTGCAGGTCACGCAGGCAACGCCCGTTTGGTAGGAGAACTTCGCCCCATTGGTAGCACCCAGCGGCCCCTTTGGTAGGAGAAAACCGCCCGTTTCGTAGGAGACAGACACGCTAACTACCTGACATACAAAAAGTTTTCTACTGCCGAATATGAAGTTAAGAGAACTTGAACTTAACCTGTGGATTATCATTTCACCTCCATCAGCCCCAACGTCCACTACTCAACTCTCACTGGAAGCTCAAGCGTTTCGAACGCTTTCGCTTCCCATGGAAGGAACTCCAAAGCCGTCCTTCCATGACCATCCCGGCTGCCCTGCACTCACGAGCCAGTAAAGGACGCATACGCGCCGCTTTGCGGTGGCTCCCGCTGGTCGCCATCCTTGACAGGCTCTACACTTCGGACCAGTTCTGGGTATACCAGAAAGGCTCGCTACGCCCTTTCTGGCCATTGCCACTGGAAAGAAAACAGCAGCAGGAACCGCATGGACACGGGATGGGAGAGGGGACAGCATGCTCGGCAATATAAAAGCGACGCTTCGAACCGACGGGGGTGGAATCCGAAGGGCAGGGGTCCCTCAGAATCCACACCAGGGCCTCAAACTTGCCCAAGCAGAAGCCGGAACGGGATATGACAGGGTGGGGGGCAGAGGAGACATCATCGCGCGGACTTCCGCTTGTAGGGCGAAGCTTCTCAACGCGGAGGGCCGGCTTTCACCGATTCCGCCCAGCGTCGAAGAATCCGGGTTCCTTGAGAAGGCGCTCTAAGCGGGGCAGGGGGCGCGGAGGCGCCGCGAGCCGACGGTCAGGTGAATGCGGGATCATGAGCGTCGACCTTGAGGAGCGCCCCTTGCGGCCGACAGCTGGAGATCATCTGGGAGCACGAGACGAGGAAGGAGGAATCGTTGGGTGAAGCGGATTACCGCGTTTTTTCGCGAGATCGAAGATGG
>CAWBIS010000139.1:0-8594 GCA_963788485.1 Terriglobia bacterium | reverse complement strand
CCAAGCGCGCGCGCCACCCGCCGCATCGCGTCGGGAGCAGCTTCGCGGTTATACCCGGCCGAGTACGGAAGCATGAGGCAATGAATGCCGGCGTGATCCAGATTGAAGGTGCCGCCCAATGTGTGACAGATTTTGTGATGCAGCGCCATCCCGACCGTGCCCAGACAGATGCCGGCCAGCCATGCGCCGTAAAGCGCCTCCGCCCATGCGGTTTTGTCGTCTCTCGTCGTGACGACGACCGGCAGGGACTTGCCCAGCGCTCGAATCGCCTCCTCGGCAATGAGCAGCGACACGGGGCTTACGTCGGCTGGATAAAGCGCCTCCACCGCATGAGCGATAGCGTTCATCCCGGAGGGCCCTGCAATTTCCGGCGGCATGGTCATCACCAGGTCGGGATCGTAGATAACCGTTTCGGGAAGAACTTTGGCGCTGCGGAGGGTCGTTTTCAGGCCTCGTTCCGTCTGGCCGAGAATCGGCGTCATTTCCGATCCCGCGAACGTGGTGGGCACAACCAATTGGGGCAAATCAAGCCGCAGCGCGATAGCTTTGCCCAGGCCTGTTGTGGAGCCGCCTCCTGCGGAAAGAATTCCGTCAGCGCCCACGGAACGCACCGCGTCGAGAGCCGATTCCGTTACTTCGACCGGCGTATGCATTGCGGCGCCCGGATAGATGATCGCCGCCCGGCCGCCAATTTCCCTGGCGAAATCCGCCGCGAGGTTTGCCTGCTGGGGCGTTGAGAGGACGATCGCCTTTGTGATTCCGAGCCGATCCAGTTCCTCACCTGCGCGCGTCCGTGATCCCGCTCCGAAGATTACGCGCGCGGCGTTGGATTCATGGATGAAGCCCAGGCTCACCGTTAAAATTCGACGGCCTGATTCGGAGCTTTGCCTTCGCGAATCAGATCGGGAACCTTCGGCGAACCGTTCTCCCACACCAGCAGCATCGATCTTCTGGAAGAGAACCCCTGGTGCCGGATGTCCGCGGGCATACATGCCACGTCACCGGCCTTCTGCCGCACAACGGCCTTGGGCCGCCCCGTCGATCCGTCTTTTATGTTCCAGATCAGTTCGTCGGAAAGGAGAATAAACCACTCGCAACGGTCGTTACCGTGTTCCACCGGAAGGATGTACTCTTCCGAAGTGGGGCAGAACAGACTATCTTTGACAACAGAGCAGACCGAGGGGTTCCACGTCACATCCGATCGGGAGAGATAACCAAACAGGTTGAAGGCCGACACTTCGTTTTCGAATCCCGGCTCGGGATACACCTCCGGCTGGTCCTGGGCCACATCGGAGAACATGCGGTTGATCGGATAGCCGTTTTGATCCGTGCGGATCGGGGTATCGCCGGGCAGTCCCACCATTCGTCTCGCGGTTACTCTCTGCCGCTGCACTGCGCGATCGTTATCGCCGTTCTTGACGCCCCAGGGCACGCCCGTTTCCATGGGAGCCGCGAAAGGATCGTAGCCTTCGTTCGTCCAGTCCGAGATCATCTGTTTGAAGATGCTCATCAGATCGCTGGATTTGAAACGTTCGATGAATTCCCGTCCCGCCGACGTGTAGGCCTCGTTGGTCGCCCCGAGGAACATGTCGACCTCGCCGTAGTAATTGGTCGTTCCGAAGACCTGATCGAAGTTGACCGTTCCGTAGAAAAAACCCCAGGCGACGTCCCGCATCAACGCCCGCAGAAACGCATCCGCTGGAACGGTGTGCCCGCCGGTGGGCGTTTCGATTTCGACGAAATACTCATTGCGGCGAAACCGGAAGGATCCGGCTTCGAAGCTCTTGTATCCGGTGACGTTGTCGGCCGGACTCACGCGGAATCTGGTGCTGACGGCAAGACCCCGCGGATTCGCGATTCCGGCGGGAGCCGTACTCTCTGCTGCCAATGCCATTGCCATGATGAAGGATTCCTTTCAGTGTGGCGTCTATTTCTGACAGATCTCGGCCCAGCGGTGTATGGTTTCGGGACCATCAATCGTCTGGATCATAGCCGTCGATGGTCTCTGTGCCGCAAACCGGTAAGCCGCGCCAACGGGTAACAGCGCCATGTGGCCCTTGCGCAGGATAATGCGGCCCATCTTCTGTCCCTCCGGATCGCCCTGCAGCCTGTGCGCTCCTTCGCTTTCCGGTATCCACAACGGAATCCGGATTCGCAAGTTTTACCAGATGGACTTCAATCTCCCCATCCATGGAAAGGATGAACTCATCGTGCGCGGCAGTCCACCAGGGCGACGTGCCTTCGGCCCGGATCGCTTCCACTACATACTCGAAGTTCTTCCCGACCGCGACCCGTTCGTACGGTTGCGCTTTCGCGGCGACCTCGAAGATATTCGAAAACGCATAGCGCTTTGGATCTTCGTCGATAACCGTGACGCCCCCTTTTTCATAATTCTCGATCGATCCGAAATACGTCGTGTATCGTGACATGAACCAGCTCCGGCGTCTGTTCCGCCCCCGATCATACTAAAGCGTACACGCCCCGGGCGCTTCCAGAATTCTGCCCGGCGCAGCCAGAAACCTGGCATAGCATGGTTTCATGAACCCCGGCCGCCCTGGCGATCGCGTCCGCAGCACGATCCAGAAGCGCGACGCGAAAGGTGTAATCCGTCACGGAGCGGAATGGCTTGCCCTGTGGTCCGATCCTGAAAGTATGAAAACGGGCGCGGAAAGACAGCGCGAAAGCGCGGGACTTCGCGCGCGACTCGAACTGGAAAAGCATCTGTCGGCGGCGGGGCGCTCCATCGCCGCGGATCCCGATCTCCGCGTCAACCTCGATTCCGCGCTGGATGCCGATTTTGAGAGCTGCAACATTCCCGCGCTCCGGGGAGAGGTGGATTCCGCCGCTCTCCAGCGCCGGTTTCACGACTCGAAATTGCACGCAGAGCTCGTGCCCGAGGACGACCGCGCGCGACGGCTCTTCGATCTTTGCGAACGCGTCCGCTGCCAGGCTTGTGGCGTAGCTCTCTTTCCTGGCGTTGCGGCGAACCTCGTAGCCCGCCAAAACGATCGTCTGGGGCGAGCCGATATGCTAAACGCGCATCTGGCGCTCCTGGTGCCTCTGGCGGAAGGGCTGAACATGGTCCTGCGCGACTACCTCACCGGTGCGCAGCAACCATCCATCGCGTCGTCCGCTTTGTGGATGTGGGATCGATGGATTCGAGATCGCTTCTCCGGTTTTCTTGACGCGCTGAAAGCGGCGCAATCCGATCAGGCGACCTTCGCGCGCGCGGCCGTTCCGTTTATCCACGCGCTGCTGGAGCAGATCGGCTCGGACGAGGATTTCAAAACCCGTCTCCAGCCTTCCCGCAACTCCGGCGATAACGGCGACACCGGGCCCGACGATCGTGTTCGCGAAAATCCCGAGGGCGCAATTCTGTTGGCTGGCAGCGATGTTGGCGAAACACAGCCGCGCGAGCTGGTGCTCATAAATGATACGGAACCGGCCGCAGCCCTTCCGTACAAAGTTTTCACGACGGCGCACGACACTGTCGCATTGGCATCCGATCTCGTCGATCCACGGCGCCTCCGTGAGCTTCGCGAATCGCTCGACCGGAGACGGGCGGACCTGCGCCGCGATCTCGCCCGCCTCACCGCACGTCTGCAGCGCCGCTTGCTGGCGCGCCAGAATCGCGACTGGGCCTTCGATCTCGAAGAAGGGTTGCTGGACGCGTCACGGCTCGACCGCGTAATCGTGAACCCGGGCTTCGCCAATGCTTACAAGCAGGAGCGCGAATCCAGCTTCCCGAACACAGCGGTGACGATACTGATCGACAACTCGGGCTCAATGCGCGGGAAGCCGATCGAGATATCCTGTCTCGCCGCGGACCTGATATCCGCCGCGCTGGATCGTTGCGCCGTCGCCTGCGAGATACTCGGATTCACCACCCGCCAATGGAAAGGCGGTCAATCGGCAAAGGACTGGGTGCGGGCCGGACGGCCCGCCGATCCGGGACGCGTGAACGATCTTCTGCATATCGTCTATAAATCCGCGGGCGAATCGGCTCGCCGGGCGCGCGCGAACCTCGCGGCCATGCTGGACCCTGGCTTGCTCAAGGAGAATATCGACGGAGAGGCCTTGTTCTGGGCTTCCCGGCGGCTCCTCATGCGGCCGGAAAGGCGCAGAATTCTGATTGTGATTTCCGATGGTGCGCCGGTCGATCAGTTTACGCTCGAGATCAACGGCGACAAACAAATTCTTGACCGGCACCTGCGGCAGGCGATTACCGGTATACAAAGCTCAGGCGCAATCGAACTCGTGGCGATCGGCGTAAAGCATGACACCGGCCAGTTTTACCCGAACAGCGTTCGCATAAACGAACTGGAGAACCTTGGCCCCGGCCTTATCGGCGTGGTGGATCAATTACTTCTCTCCCGTTGAAATGCCCGGGGCTGGCCGTCAAACTTTCGAATCGATGATGAACGTGGGAGTAAATCCCGAGGCCGGCGAATAGCTGCCCGGACCCGAGCTCGAAACGTAGCTGGAGCAACCGGACACCTTGCCCAGGAAGGCCTGCGGCTGTACATCGACCTGCATTTCCTTGAATTCAAGGTGTCCGAAATTCATCAGCGGAAACACGGTTCGCGCGGGCTTGACGCGCTCCTGCACCACGTAAGGCGCACGCAGGGCTTCACGGATCGCACGCGCCCAGGAACCTTCGTCGTGTTCGTAACCGATGAAGCTGTGCATGTCGCTGTATTCGTCGTTCGGGCGCAGCACGAGGTTCTCGCGGTTCTGTTTGATGTATTCGATGAGGTCGGCGATGGGCTCCTCATGATGCGTGGATTTTCCGGTTTTGACCACGCGAGTCCACGGCACATGTTCGCGGATAGCCTTGCGCTCGTGGAGCGGGAATTTGGCGGTGAGCGACTCGTCCGTCAACAGCGCGAACATCGCTTTCTTGTGCGACAGTTCCGAGCGGAAGCTGTTAACGATGCACACGCGGTGATCACGATATGCCTGCACCAGCGGGTGAACCAGGGTAAAGCGAAGCAGGAATTCCTGCGCGCTGATGCGGCGGTAGATCAGATCGATCTCGAAATTGCCAGCCCGCAGCACACCGTTGCGATACTCGAGTTGCTCGGGCGAGACCAGTTCGGTCTGGTAGCCCTCGGCCCGGAAGTAGTCGCGATAAATCTCGTACTCGGAGCGGCCGGTGGGATCGCGGAACTCGAGAATGGCGATGTTGGGCTTGTGCTTGATTCCCGGCAACCCTATTCCCGGCAACCCTGCGGCAAACATCTTGTACGCTTTGAGCAGCGCCGAGAGAAACGGTTTCTTGCCACCTACGCGGGTGAGATTATAACGCCGCCGGAACTCCTTCACGGGAGGGCAATCATAGAACAGGTCCGACAGCCCCTCCGACCACGCCGCGCCCGTCAAAGCGTCCGCGTTATACTGCATTACATGCAGCGACCCGTTGCGGATCTGCAGATCGAGCTGAGCCGAAACCTCAGACACCTCGTAACCGGGATCGATCGCGGCCAGCATTTTCTCGGCCGGGTAGAGTTGCATGCGGGAAAGCAATTGGGGGGATGCGAGCGCCATGCGCAGCATCCGATCGACAGCCGAGATCAACGCTTCGCCGGTTTTCACCAGGGTGTCGTATTGCTTCTGGGTAACAAAATTCGGCCGCAAGAACGGACAGAGGAGCCGGCCGCCGGCAGATAGCTGACGGGCTTCCATCTGATCCTGGAGATTTTTAACCCACCGGAGGTCACGGTAGGGTTCGGATTCTAATATTCGGTGATAGCGGGCTATCGCCTCGTCCAGTTGCGTCATTTCTTTGCGTGCCGTGTCGTCTACTGAGTATGACACAGCAAGATGATTTTTGTCCTTTTGTGTTCTCTCGGTTTCTTTGTAAATAATTGAAATTACTAGAAATTAAGATCCAAAGGAACGCAGACGCTGTGGCCATTCAGCCACACACGCAAACCATCTTCCTGGTTTTTTGATGCGGAAACGGGCGATGCGGTCGCAAGAGCCCGGCGACCCCGGGGGCAACCAGGCCTGATATGCTGAGCAGTTATGCGAGACTCCACGTTTCCAAGAGCCGTTCTTCTGGTTTCCGGTGTTTTCGCTGCCACCCTGTGTCTTAGTGGTCAACAGCCAAACCCTCCACGCGAAAATACCGGCCTTCCCCCGCGGGACGCCCCTGCCGATTATCAGTTCCAGACGAAGGTGGGCACGGTGACGATAGCGGCGGAGTTCGCCGGACATTCGGTGCCCACACCCGAGGGCCCTCTTGCGAACGAGGATTTCGTTGTGGTCGAGGCGGGCATCTACGGACCGCCGGGGGCAAAGCTCGTCTTATCCCCGACGGACTTTTCGCTGAGGATCAACGGGAAGAAGACGCCCACTCCCAGTTCACAATATGAACTGATCCTGAAGGGACTCAAGGATCCCACTTGGGAGCCGCCGGAGGCGGCGAATACGGAATCCAAGTCCAAAGGCGGTCTCACTTCCGGTAATAACAAGAGCGGCGATATCACGCAGCCTGCGCTGCCGCCCATCATTCACGTGCCGATCGAGTTGCAGCGCTCCTGGAACAAGCGGGCGGAGAAGGCTGCGCTGCCCGAGGGCGATCGCCCACTGCCGCAGGCCGGCCTGCTTTTCTTCCAGTATGGTGGCACCAAGGTTCGTTCCGTGGAGTTGATTTACAACGGCCCGGCAGGCAAGGCGACGCTGACGCTGCAACCGTAACAGGCCCGCGCGTCTGCCTCAAAGCTGGCTTAGCCAAAAGATCGCGCTCCCAGCCTCCCATGGATTACTCCCCCGCGAGAACCAACCCCCCGAGCACGCCCGCGCGTTCTCCCAATTCGGCCGGAACAATCGCGGGGAGTTGGTCGAGATACCGGCCGAGCACTCGTTCGAGCTCATTGCGAATCATGGGGTACAGGTGCGATTGCCGCATCACGCCTCCCCCAAGCAGGATTCGCTCCGGTGCCAGCGTACATACATAATTTGCGATCGCGTTCGCCAGATATTCCGCTTCGAGTGCCCACGCCGGATGGCCGGGCGCCAGGTCTTCCGGTTTCGCGCCCCACCGCGCCGCGATTGCCGGCCCCGACGCCAAGCCTTCAAGGCAATCCCCGTGATACGGACAGGCGCCCGCGAAGGCATCGCGCGCGAAATCGTGCGGAATGCGGATATGACCCATTTCGGGGTGCGTCAAACCGTGGAGAAGGCGTCCGGATACGATCGCGCCGCCGCCGATCCCCGTGCCGACGGTCAGATACAGGCAATTGGAAAGTCCACGCGCCGCGCCCCAGCGGGATTCCCCGAGTATCGCCGCGTTGACGTCCGTAGTGATGTGAACCGGAACCCCGAGGCCCTCGCGGATCGCGCCCGCCAGATCGAAGTTCCGCCACGCGGCCTTCGGAGTCGAGGTGATGAAGCCATAAGCAGGCGAATCGGGATTCAGGTCAACCGGTCCAAAGGCGCCAATGCCCACGGCGCGCAGGCGGCCATCCGAATGTGCGGACAGCCACGCGATTGTTTCGGCGATTGTCTCCGACGGGGAGGTGGTCGGAATCTGCGTGGTGACGATATCCTCCGGACCCGTTCCGATGCCACAGATGAACTTGGTGCCGCCGGCCTCGATCGCCCCGAAGACATGCATGAAGAGGACAGTGTGACACGATATAATCCCCGATTGCCGAGGAAACCCAAATGATCATCGACTCCCACGGTCACGTCACCGCTCCCGATAAGCTTTACGTCTACAAAGCCGGATTAATCTCCCACCGCGGGGCGCACGGCCGCGGCAGCTCAGGCGCCTCCGACGAAGACATCAAAGACGCCCTGAACAGCCCGGTCTTCGGCGGTTCCTCGCATCTGGCTCAACTCAAGGAGGTCGGCACGGACATGCAACTGGTCTCGCCGCGTCCTTATCAGATGATGCACAGCGAGCAACCGAAACTCGTGAACTGGTTCATGGAGGAAACCAATAACATCATCGCGAAGCAGACGAAGCTCTATCCGAGCGTTTTCCGCGGAGTATGCGGTTTGCCGCAGAGCCCCGGCGTCAGTCCCAAAAACTGCCTCCCGGAGTTGGAGCGGTGCGTGAAGCAACTCGGTTTTGTGGGCTGCCTCATCAATCCCGATCCCGGCGAGGCGGGCGGCATCGAGACTCCGGCGCTCGGCGACCGCTACTGGTATCCGCTCTACGAAAAACTGGTCGAACTGGACGTTCCGGGCCACATTCATTCCGCAGGCTGCCGCTCGGACCGGCTCCCGTACTCCCTGCATTTCATCAACGAGGAATCGATCGGGGTCGTTTCGCTGCTGAATTCCACGGTATTCAAGGATTTCCCCACCCTCAAGATTCTTGTCTCGCACGGCGGCGGCGCTATCCCCTATCACTGGGCGCGCTTCGAAGCCAGTTCGCTGCGCCAACCCGGCGCCACGCGGTTCTCCGAGCGTATGCGCAACATCTATTACGACACCGTGATTTATTCCAGCGATTCGCTCGCCCTGCTGATTAAAACGGTGGGCGCGGATCGCTGTCTGTTCGGCACGGAGCGTCCTGGCGTCGGTACGGTCAAAGACCCGCGCACCGGCAAATGGATGGATGAAACGCGCTATCTGATCGA
>CAWBIS010000138.1:0-15315 GCA_963788485.1 Terriglobia bacterium | reverse complement strand
ATGATCGCCATCGCCGCCTACACCGGCAGCCTGGCGCCGTAACTCGCGAATAGAGCCGGGTTGGCCGGCTACAGAGATACCGAAGTGCGGGTTTTGGCCAGGAGCCTTTCTGCGTCGTCCTTTTCGAGAGGGACCGAAAGATAGTAACCCTGGCCGCTGTCGCAGCCCATGCGAACCAGTTCGGTGAGCTGTCCCTCTTCTTCGATTCCCTCGGCGACGACATTCATGCTGAGCGCATGCGCGAGGTCCACGATCATTCCCACAATGGCGTTGGTGTCGGGATCAGGCAGGATTTTATTGACGAACGAACGGTCGACCTTCAGACTGTCGAACTGAAGAGTGCGCAGATAACTCAGGGAGGAATACCCGGTTCCGAAGTCGTCCAGTTCGAGTCCGACTCCCAGTTGACGCAGCCCCGCCAGCACCACTTTAGCCCCCTCAATTTCGGTCATCAAAGCGCTTTCCGTCAGCTCCAGATTCAGCGTTGTGGGCGGAATGCCGGTTTCGGCGAGGACCCGGCGGACGCAATCGATCAGACCGGGGTCCGTCAGCTGTTTGACGGACAAATTAACGTTCATGGTGAGCGGCGGGTCGCCGGGGAACTGCGTTTGCCAGGCTTTCAATTGCCGGCAGGCGTGCCCCAGGACCCACTCGCCAATGGGAACGATCAGGCCCGTGTCTTCGGCCGTGGAGATGAACTCCGATGGCGCCAAGAGGCCAATCCCGGGACGCCACCAGCGCAGCAGACACTCGAAACCGACGATCCTGCGCGTCACGAGATCGACCTCGGGCTGATAGACCGCGAACAACTCGCCGCGCTCGACGGCGTGGCGCAGATCGATAGCCGTGGACAGACGGGCCTGGGCGCGTTCGCGCATGCCCGGATCAAACAACAGCCAGCGGTTTTTTCCCGGCTCTTTGGCATGGCGGGCGGCGATACCCGCGTCGCGGAGGAGGTCTTCGGCGCTCGCTTCGTTTCCCGACGGAATGAGGAGGCCGATACTGGCGCTGATCTCGTGCTGCAGATCGTTGAAGTGCACCGGCGCGGCGAACGTGGAAAGAATCGATTCCGCCAGTTTGCGGGGCTGGGCGGCGTCCGCAGGACGGTCGAGCAGAACCACAAACGACCCGCCGTCGATGCGCGCGACGGCGGACCGGCCGGCTGGAATCCCTGCGTCGGCCACGGCGCGGCGAACGCGCTCGGCGACCTGCTGCAGTACCTCGTTTCCGGCTGTGGGCCCGAAACTCTCGTTGATGGCCTTGAACCCGTCCACGTCCAGAAACAGCACCGCGAGCGAAGGCATGGCAGCGCCGTCCGGCCGGGAGATGGCGCCGGCCGCGCACTCCAGAAACAGGTGCCGGTTGCCTAGTCTCGTCAGAGGATCGAGCATCCGCATCACGCGGTCCGCCTGGGAGCGGGCGAGTTGGGATTCGATGCGGGCAGCCACGACCATCGCGTCCACGGGCTTGACCACATAGTCGTTCGCGCCGGCGTGCAGCGCGTCGACGGCCGTCTGGCTGGCGCCGACTCCCGTAATCATGATGACGGGAAGCTCGCTTTGGGAATAGATGTCACGGAGGCGGCGCAGCACCTCGATCCCGTTCATCCCCGGCATCATCTGATCGAGGATGACCAGGTCGAAGCGTTCGCGCTCGATTCTGGCGAGTGCGTGCGGGCCGTCTTCGGCGACATCCACCTTGTAACCGCGCATGGTGAGCCGGCGGGAGAGGGCGGCCCGATTATTCTCGTCGTCGTCGACCAGCAGCAGACGATGGGCGAGCGACTCGAGAACCGCGCGGGAATTCATTGGGCCCCCTTTGATACGCTCGCGATTACGCCCGTCTCCGCCATCGATGGACGCGCGGCCGGAACCCGGACACTGAAGAATCCGTACCACGCCCCAAGGTGCGAATTCAGCAGCGTTGCGATCACCGGCCGGGAAAGGATCTGACCGCTGGCCACAAGCAGAAGACCATTGGCAGTGCGCAAGTCCTGGTTCATCATCATGCCGGGCCGCAGGTCCCGCAGACGGGCGGTTAGTATCTCCATGGGAGAAACGGCATCGATGGTCTCCATCGCGTAGACCAGGTCTGGCTGATATATGTCGGGGTGATCGGCCATGTGGCCAAGGGCCGAATCGGCCGGAGCGCCGCGGGAAACGAGCAAGTCGAACTGGTGCGCGACCATCAGCATTTGCGCTCCCGTTGCCACGGGTTCCGGGACGTTCATGGCACGGACCTCGCGAAACGGCGTCAACTGGTACCGAACGATTTCGGCCACCTCTTCGAGCCGCGGGATGGCGGCCAGAAGCTTGTGGCCCGCGAGAGGATGGGAAGCGAACATCTCCTGCTCCTCGGCCGGCAGGATCTCCCCCGCGAGGTGGCTCACGAGAATGTCGGACGGTATGGAAACGCATCCGATTCGGGAGAGCATGGCGGCTGCGTCGAACTCCCAGAGATCCGGGAGACCCATGCGCGTGGCCATGTGAAGAACCGAACGCCGTATTCGGGCGGAGGCATCGAAGGCCGGAGGACTGACGGCCGCCAGCACTTCCGTCATCATGCCTATGGTCCCGATCAACGTCACTTCCAGAAGTTCCCGCTCGGCGGTAACCAGCCGATACTGTTTCAACGCGGCTTCAATGGCTGTGCGGAGCTTGTCCTGCGGGCACGGCTTGGTGAGAAGCCGAAAAATGCCTTGCTCGTTGACGGAGGCAATAACGGCCTCGAAATCGGCGTTTCCGCTGAGGATCAGGCGCACGGTTTCCGGAGCGATACCGCGCACAGCCGACAAGAACCGGATTCCATCCATCTCGGGCATGCGTAAATCGGAAACGACGGCCGCATATGGCCCGCGTTCCTTTACCGCTTCCAACCCCCGCGCCGGCCCCACCGCGGTTTCGACATCGAATTGGCTGCGCAGGTTTCGTTCGAAGGCCCGCAGGACGTTCTCTTCGTCGTCGACACACAGCACGCGGCGGTTCATGCGGCCTTCACTTCCTCCGCAGCCTGTTCGATCAGCTTTCGCCAAACGGATGCTCGCGTGGCGAGCCCCAGGCTCTCCAGATAATGCATATCCAACGCGGGAAAGGCGCGACGATCATTACCAACCCGGGTTTCATATGCCAGTACATTGGCGGCGTGGACCGCCGTCAGCGGACTGAACCGCGGGGCCGGACAAAGGCCAGGCGCGTGATGATAGGCGACGGCTTCGACCACAGCGTCCGGAAGGCCCCAGAGCCAGATCAGGTAAGTTCCGACCTCGGCGTGCGTGGTGCCGAAGATCTTCCTTTCGCCGTCGCGATGCGTTTCGCCGCGCTTTTCGGCGTATTCGATCGCTTCCTCGTATTTTTCGGGAGCCGCCGTAACCAGCACCAGCTTGCCGATGTCATGCAGCAGGCCGGCCGTAAACGAATCCTCCACCTCCTGTTTCGAAGCGCCTTCGGACGTCGCGATCTTGCGCGCAAGGACTCCCGTCAGCGTGGCGTGTCCGGCCAGACGATCGATGGAGAAACGTGCGCGCGGTCTGGCGGTGAATTGCGAAAATACCTTCACGCTCAGCGCCAGCGATTTCAAAGTGTCGAGGCCGAGGTAAAGCACGGCGTCCCTCGAACTGGCGATACGTCTGCGTACGCCGAAGAAGGCCGAATTCGCCAGTTGCAGGATTTTCGCGGTCATCGCCGGATCCCTGGCGATGATGTCCGCAATATCCTGGGCGGAGCAATCGGGGTCCGCCAGTTGCCGCATCAGATCCACGTATACCGAGGGAATGCTGGGCAGCGTGCCCGAGCCGGCGACGAGAATCTGTAACGACAAATCCGTGAAGGTGCCTTTCAACGCCACGGCGCGCGCGATCGTTGCCGTCAGAGATTCGGCGTCGCACGGCTTGGAAAGATACTGATGAGCGTTGAGAGCGGATTTGAGCGTCAGATCCCGGTCCGACTGCCCTGAGAGGACGATCCTGACGACCCCGGGATACAGCTCCCGCGTCAGCGCCAGAAGCTCGATTCCGTCCATCCCCGGCATACGGATATCGGTGACGATCACGTCGACGTTGTCTCGCGACATGATTTCCAGCGCCTGTGCGCCGCTCGAGGCAAAGCTCATGCGCCATTCCGTGCGCAGATGGTAAAGCAGCCGGCGGATGCCGTCGAGGACTCTGACTTCGTCGTCCACAAACAGAATCCGCTTCATGCCGCCTCCAGTTCGTATTCGTAGGGGAGCCGGATGATAAATGTGGTTCCCCGCCCGGGCGCGGATTCAAATTGAATCGAACCGCCGTGTTTCTGCACGATCACCGAATGTGCGATGGCCAGGCCCTGTCCCGTCCCTTTGCCGACCGGCTTGGTGGTGAAAAAGGGATCGAAGATTTTTTGCTGGATGGCGGGCGGAATGCCGCAGCCGGTATCGCTGACGCGGATCTCGGCGAACGAGCCGTCCCGCCGCGTGCGGATCTGAATCTCGCCCCTCGCGCCCGAGTCGCCGACGACATCGGAGATCGCGTGGGCCGCGTTCACAATGAGATTGAGCATGACCTGGTTGAACTCTCCCGCAAGGCATGGCACAAGGGGGAGTTCCGGGTCGAAATCGGTGGCCAGCCGGGCCACGTATTTCCATTCGCTGCGCGAAACCAGCGCTGTGCTTTCGATCGCGCGATTGAGATTCATGGGCGTCTTCTCCACCGGGCCGGGATGGGAGAACTCCTTCATGGCCCGCACGATGCGCGCCACGTGATCGACGCCTTCGAGCAGCTGTTCGATGGCGTTCGGAACCTCCGTCCTCAGGTAGTCGAAGGTGTTTTCATCGAGCGCGTCCGCGCCGCCCGTTTCGGCGGCCCGCACCAGATCGCGGAACGCTTCCTCGAGGAATTTGCCGTTGTCTCCGATGTATTGAATCGGGGTGTTGATTTCGTGCGCGATGCCGGCGGCCAGTTGCCCGATGGACTCGAGTTTCTGGGTCTGCGCCAGTTGCCGTTCCAGTTGCTTCACATGGGTGATGTCTTCGGCGATATGCGCGATGCCGAAGATAGCGCCGCTGCGATCGCGTATGGGCGACAGGGTAAGCAGGACGGGAATCGGCTCGCCGGACTTTCGGAGACGCACCGTGTCCCGATGGTTCACGCTTTCGCCGCGCCGCAATTTTTCCGTTGTGGCCCGGTGTTCGGCGCGCTGGTCTGGCGGAATCAGCGTTTCCATCGAACGGCCGACCATCTCTTCGGCGGTGTAGCCATACATGCGCTCGGCGCCCCTGTTCCAGGTGAGTACGCGGCGATTCACGTCGGTGCTGATAATCGCCACGTCGGCACATTCCACGATTGCGGCGAGTTCCGCATTGGCGCGCTCCACCTTACGCTGTTCGGTCACGTCGCGGGAGACGCCGATCCACTTGCAGGCCTGCCCGGCAGCGTCGCGAACAGCCGAGCCCTGATCGGAGTAGTATCGGACTTCTCCCGTGGGCAGCAGCACTCGCAATTCCTGGCGGTAGGGTTCGCCCGTTTCGATCGCGCGCTCTATGGCCGCCTCGATGCGAGGCAGATCTTCGGGGTGGTAAAAGCGCCGGCGGAATTCCCGCGCCTTCCAGGGAGGCTCGCCGAAAGGCGACAAATCCTGCCGGCTCGCATTGGCCATGGTAATGATGTCCGAGCGCAGGTCCCACTCGTAAATTGAGTCTCCTGAACTCTGGGCGGCGACGCGGAATCGCTCCTCGGAAAGCCTCAGGGCCGCTTCCATTTCAAGACGCTTCGTTATGTCCTCGGCGACAGCGAGCCGGTGTGTAGGGTTGCCGTGGACATCGCGAATCAGGCGAACCACAGCGGATTCCCAGTAGAGCTCACCGTTCTTTCTCCGCGTGTGCACGATACCGCGCCATTCGCCGTTCTGAATCTCTTTCGCGATGGCCTCGAAGTGCGCGGCGGGGGTATCCGGAGCCGACAGTACGGCGGGGGTGCGGCCCCGCAGATCCTCGAACGTGTAGCCGGTGGACTCGGTCAACCGCGAATTCGTATACTCGATTTCCCCGTTCAGATTCGTGATTAGAATGCTGACGGGGCACTGCTCGACGGCGGCCGAAAGAACCCGCAGGCGCTCTTCCGTCAGTTTGTGTTCGGTGATGTCGAAGTCCACCCCGATGACACGTACGGGGCGGCCGTCTTCGAAGACAGCGAGAGCCTTGCTGTGCAGCCAGCGCACCGTGCCGTCGGGTCGTACCACGCGGAATTGCTTGTCGAGGGTTTCTCCTTCGCGGTAGAGCGATGCGAGGTCGACGCCGCCAGGCGGGAGGTCGTCGGGATGCACCAGATTGTGCCAGTCGGACAGCCGGAACGGCTCCCTCCGGTCGGGCAAGCCATACATGCGCACCAGCTGTTCGGAGCAAAGCACCGTTCCGGAGAGAAGATCCGCGTCCCAGGTGCCAAGAGACAACATCGACTGGGCCAGCTTTAGCCGGTCCTCAGACGCGCGCAGCGCCTGTTCCATCTGTTTGGGAGCCGTGAGATCCCGATGAATGCCCACCACTTCGGTGGGGTGGCCTTTGGCATCGCGCAGAACGGACCAGGAGACGCTTACCAGGAACTGCTTGCCGTCTCTGCGGGTGCAGATAATCTCACCGTTCCAGGAACCCCGCTTGAAGATCTCGGCGTGAATGGCTTCGCGCTGCGCCTGCGTGACCACCGTTCCGGCCACAATCCGGTATTGCCGGCCGATCGCGGTCTGCTCCGGCCATCCAAAGAGGCGCTCCGCGGCGGCATTGAAACAGGTGATCCAGAAGTCTCGGTCGACGGTCACGACAGCGTCGTTAACCTGATCGAGCAGGCCGGTCCGGAACTCAATCTGCTGCTTCGCCCGGCTGGCTTCCGAGAGATCCATCATCACAGTGCGGATTCCCGTGACCATACCGGCGGGACTGGTGATCGGGCGTGCGTGGACGCGAAAGAGCGATTCGCCGCCGGCGGTGCGGCGGGTGCGTTCGAACGGTGCGATCGTGCGGCCCTGCCGGACGTAGCGCATCATGGTCGCACGCGATTCCCTGCGTTCCTCGGGCGCAACAAAATCCCAGACCGGTCTGCCAACGATTTCGGACGGGTCGAGCCCCAGCAGGCGGCTTTCGGCTTTATTGACGCGCACGATCACGCCGTTGCTATCGGTCTCGTGATAGGGAAACGGGGCGTCCTCGAAAAAGCTCAGGAAAGAATCTTCGGCACTCCGAACCTCCTCGGCGACCCTGCGGCGATCGAGGCAGCTTCCGAGCTGCACACCCGTTTCGACAAGCAATTGCCCGGCAAGTGTATCCGGCGGCCTTCGATTACGGCCCAGCAGCACCACCACGCCGCTGATAGCCTCCGCGCTCCGCACGCCAAACGCGGTGCCGGCAACTATACCGGCAGCCCGGAAAGCTTCGGCCCGCTCGCTGTATCCTGGCTCGGATGCGATCCCCCGCGTCCAGCAGGGCTTTTGGTCGGCCAGCACCCAGGACAGGATGCTCTCCGGCACCCCGGCCGCCACTCGGCATTCCGCCGGCGCGACCACGGACAACTCCAGGCCCGGCTGCTGCCAGGATTCCACGCAGCGAAGTTTTCCGCAGTCGTCGTCCAACTCCCAGAACTCCGCCGCGACAAAATCCAGCGAATTACAAAGACAACTCAACACGCCGGTGAGAACATCGTCCGCGTTCCGGGAAAGAAGCCGCCCCAGCGCGTACGACAGGGATAGCATTTCTTCGGCGCGGCGAGCCGCCGGAATGTCCTGAACGGTCACCAGTATGCCGTCGGCGTGTTCCAGTGGAACCTCGCTCGCCCGGATTCCGGCTTCGAACGTCTGGCCGTTTTTCATGCGGTGACGCCACGAGCCGTTGGACGGCGAGAAGAGAGAATCGACCGGCAGGGCCAGGAATTCCTCGCGTGAATATCCGTAGCGGACTACGGCCGCCTCATTGGTTTCGAGGAACCGGGACATCCCGGAGTCGCAGATCCAGGTCGGTTGGGGGTTCAGATCGAGCACGGCGCGCCAGGCTTCGACGCAGTCGTTCGGCATAATGGCCGGGGAGGTCACTTGGCTCTCTTATCGCCGATATGCGCTGAAAATTCGAAGACAAATAAGGGAAACCCTTACTAACATCGGAGTTGCTATCCGCAGTTACCTGCACGGGGTTGACTATTGTTATCGATTGGCGGGCAGAAACCGAAGCGGAGGCCGCCGTCGTTTGACTCCGAAATCGTTTCCATGTAGCATCGAATCCGATCCTTTGTCCCGGAGGGGTATGCGTCTCGGAGTGTGCGAAAAGCTGGCTGTTTTGGCGTTCTTCTGTTCCTGCGGATCGTTCCTCGACGGCCAGACCGCGGCTTATAAACCGCCCCGCATGCCGGACGGCCATCCGAACCTGAACGGGATCTGGGAAGCGGTGAATTCGGCCAACTGGAATCTGCAGGATCATCCGGCGTATGCCGGTCCAATGTGGGAAACGGGGGCGATCGGCGCGGCGCCGGCCGGCAGAAGCGTCGTCGAGGGCAACGATATCCCCTATAAGCCCGAAGCTCTGGCGAAAAAGCAGCAGAATTTTGCCAACAGGCGCACGGACGACCCGGAGGCGAAGTGCTACATGCCAGGAATTCCTCGCGCCAACTATATGCCCTACCCGTTCCAGATCGTCCAGACCAATAAGGACATTCTGTTCGTATACGAGTACGCCAGTTCCAACCGGCTGGTGAACATGGGTAAACCGATGGAAGCGGGCTCGGACACCTGGATGGGCACCAATAACGGGCACTGGGAAGGCGACACGCTGGTCGTCGACGTGACCGGGTTGAACGGTCTCGCCTGGTTCGATCGCGCGGGCAATTTCGCCAGCGAAAAGGTGCATATCGTGGAGCGGTTCACGCTGACCGATCCCACCCACCTCAGCTATCGGGCCACCATCGAGGATCCGTCCGAATTCACGCGTCCCTGGACCATCAGCATGCCGCTCTATCGCAGGGTCGAGAAGGACGCGCAGTTGCTCGAGTTCAAATGCGTGGAGTTCGTCGAAGAACTGCTGTATGGGAAATACAAAAAGACGGGCAAAGGGGGTTCGCAGTGAGGTCGGGTCCGATCTTTGCGGCGGCTCTTCTGGCGGCGGGCCCGATCTTCGCGCAGTCGCCGGCCGGCAGGTACACGCCTCCGAAGACCCCATGGGGCGACCCCGACCTGCAAGGCATCTGGCCGGGTAATATGGGCGTCCCGATGCAGAGGCCGGCATCCTCAGGCGGTCGGGCGACCCTCACGGACGAGGAATTCGCAAAGAAGCAGGAGCAGGCGGAGCGGCAGGCGCAAGCCGATGCCGAGTCCACCGCGACGAGCGATACAAAACCTGGGATCGGACCTCCTTCCTATTGGACCGAGCGGGGCAAACCCACGCGCCAGGCGTCGCTGATCGTCGATCCCGCGGACGGCAGACTCCCCGCTTTGACAGCGGAAGCTAGGAAATACCGCAAGGAGGCCAGAGGCGGCAAGGGACTGCCGGGCGCCTGGAGCGGCGCGGCCGATTCCTGGGAAGACCTCAACATCTATTACCGCTGCATCACGCGCGGGCTGCTCGGCTCCGTCATCCCGGTCGTGTATAACAATGGCAATCAGATCCTGCAGGCGCCCGGTTATGTGGTCTTCCGCAACGAGATGATTCACGAGAGCCGGGTGATTCCGCTCGACGGCCGGCCGCATCTGAATCCCGCGATTCACCTGTACATGGGCGATTCGCGCGGTCATTGGGAAGGCAACACGCTGGTGGTCGAGACCACGAACTTTACAGATAAGGATGCGATCGGCTCAAACGGCGCCGGTTATCCCGGCGATCCCGGCTATCACAGCGATGAGCTGAAGATCGTGGAGAAGTTTACACGCACAGGGCCGAAGACGCTCGACTATACAGCCACTATCGACGATCCCAGGACCTGGGTGCGCCCCTGGACGATTCTGATCCAGCTGGAGCGGAACGACAGTTATCAGATTCTCGAGTATGCGTGCCACGAGGGCAATTACGCCATGACCGATATTCTCAGCGGCGCCCGCGCAGGCGATGCGGTAAAGACGTCGTCGAAATAGTCCATTCAAGGAGAGACTTCATCCGATGCGAATCAAGTTTTCTGTTGCGATAGCCCTGGGTCTTGGAGTGATCTTCTCAGGAGCTCCGGTCTGGGCGCATCACGCGTTCGAAGCGGAGTTCGACCTGAACAAGCCGGTGCACCTGACCGGAAAGGTCACCGGCATGGAATGGATCAACCCGCACTCCTGGATTCACATCGATGTGACCGACGCGGACGGCAAAGTATCGAACTGGATGATCGAGTGCGGAAGCCCGAACATCATGCTGCGGCGCGGCTTCACCAAGCGCACGCTCGAACCGGGCACGGAAATTACGGTGCAGGGCTATCAGGCCAAGAATGGAACGCTGCGGGCCAATGGCAGCAGCATCACGTTCAAGGACGGCAGAAAACTGTTTGTGGGCGGATCCAACCCGGATATTCCGAAGGACCAGAGGTGAGTGTTCGGAGACAGGAGTGTTCATATGATGTACAGATTTCTCGGTATTGCGGCGGCGCTCGCGCTGACCGGTCTGCCGGCGGCGGGACAATCAACCGCGGCCACATCCGGAACGAAGGCGTCGCCCACCAGAACGGCGCCCTCGAAGAAATACACCCCGCCGAAACTACCGTGGGGCGACCCGGATCTTCAGGGTGAATGGCCGGCCTTCGCCAACATCCCCATGCAGCGGCCGAAAAATTTCGGCACGCGCGCTTACCTCACCGAAGAGGAATTCGCCCAGCGGCAGAAGCAGGCGCAATCGCAGACCGAATCGGACAGCGAGGAGTTTGCGCCTTCGAGCGGCAGTCCGAATCTCACGATCAATCCGCCTGGCTACTGGGTGGAGCACGGAAAGCCCGACCATCAGGCGTCGCTGGTGGTGGATCCTCCCGACGGACGGATTCCGCCGATGACGCCGGACGGCGAGAAATTTGTCCATAACCTGCGCGGCGGCCTTGGGCCGGGCAGCCATTTCCCCGATAAGGTCGATTCCTGGGAGGATTTCGATATGTACAGCCGCTGCGTTACGCGCGGGCTGGTCAGCAGCATGCTGCCGACGCTGTACAACTTTGGCAATCAGATTATGCAGGCGCCGGGATACGTGATCATCCGCAACGAAATGATCCACGAGACCCGGGTGATCCCGACGGACGGACGCCCGCATGTGGGCACGAACCTGCGTACGTTTATGGGCGATTCGCGGGGCCACTGGGAGGGGAACACCCTGGTGGTCGAGACTACCAACTTCAATAACGAAACCGGCGCGGGCGGCGGCTTTTTCAGCGATGCCGCGCGTCTTACGGAAAGGTTCACGCGTACCGGGCCGGAAGATCTCAGCTACGATCTCACGATCGACGATCCAAAGACCTGGACGAAGCCCTGGACCATCCACATGCCGTACCATATGGACTCGAGTTACGTGATCTACGAGTACGCGTGCCACGAAGGCAATTACATGATGGTCGATGCGCTGACAGGCGCGCGCGATCTGGAGAAACAGGGGAAGAAGACTAAGGTGGATCGCAGTCCGTCGCCGGCGCCGGCGCAGTAGCCCTCGACGATTATGCTTCCCACGGATCTTCCCGGAGTCATCACAGCGGTAGGCGGCCTGGGCACAGCGGCCTTTGGTCTGGTCGATGCCACCAAGCCAATTTTCGGAACGAACCATATCGGGTTCGAAGGTATCCGTTCGACCGTTCGAAGTTTGACGCCGGCCAACGCTCCGGGAGCCAACACGCTTTCACCCGACAAAATTCTCGCCACGCTCGAGGCGAACTGGATCAACGGCACGGATCTGGCAAGCCAGAAGTCGATCGCGAAGTCTCTGATCAAACTGAATCTAAGCGCCACAACCGCCGCCGCGCTGGCTTCGGCAACCGGCGTGGATCCCGACACGTTGACTACGATCGCCGTTAGCATGGCGTCGTCTACCTCGCTGACCTCCCCGCAATCCGACGTTTATGCGCGTTTCGATCTGATCGTGACGGCCATGCTGGACGAATGTTATCAGCGCGGCGACCAGATCTATCGCAACGGGACCCGATTGATTGCGATGGCGATGGCTATCGTGCTCGCGGTAGCCGGGGGGATCGTGCTGGATGGCGGGTGGGGCGCCTGGTTCAATGGCAAGGATGTCGGGGAATCGCTGATTGTAGGTCTCCTGTCCACGCCGCTTGCCCCTGTTGCCAAGGATATCTCGTCGGCGCTGGCAACTGCCGTGAACACGATGCAGATGATTAAGAAATAAATCCGCGATGACCCGATTTCTCGACGTGCGACTTCAATCGGTGGGAGGCGAACTGGCCGTCTCGGTAGCCGTCAATCAGGGTACGAGTCTGGCGGATTACGTCAGCCTGAATCTGAATCAATTGCTGAGCGATATCCGAGGCAGGCACGTCCTGCTTGGAGTCCACGGGTTCAACGTGGACCGGGCCAATGGCATTGCGTCGCTCTCCAACTGGGAATCGCTGCTTCAACTCGTGCAGCCATCCGTGTTCATTGGCATGCTGTGGCCGGGCGACTCCATTTGGGCTCACGGGCTCGATTATCCCGAGGAGCCGCGAATCGCTAATCAGTCCGGGGAATTGTTCGCGTCGTTTATTGATAGTTATTTCGCCGCTGCCGCGAGCATTTCCTTTGCCTCGCACAGTCTGGGCGCCCGTGTTTTGCTGGAAACGGTGGCGCAGATGACCCTGCCCGTGCGGCGGGCCATCATTATGGCGGGCGCTATCGACGATGATTGCCTCAACACCGAGTTCGCGGGGGCGGCGGCCAATATTCAGGAGATTTCCCTGCTGGCATCACAGCGGGACGAAGTACTTGAGCTGGCCTTTCCCCTGGGCAATCTGATGGCTGGCATTCTGACTGTGGGGCATCCGTGGTGTCACTCGGCGCTGGGCCGTAATGGGCCCTGCCGGCCCTGGCCGCCGAACTTACAAAGCCCGTTCGAAATTCCCGGAAACTGGAATTATGGTCATGGAAATTATCTCGAGATCGCGCCCGCCCCGCTGCCGGTTGTAGCTGGACCTGTGAACGTTCCGGCGAACGGGAGCGAATTACCTGGCGGCGGCGCCGCGGGTTGGCAATCCGTCTGGTCCGCGGCGTTTGCATCGACACGTTTCGGGTAATCAATCCCAATAAACGAAGGCCATAGCGTTGCCCGTACCCGCTTCCGAGCGGTAGCACGGAACGTAATCCACCAGGTGGTAGCTGAGGTTCGATTCGTTCATCGCTGCGATTACCGGATACCAGTTTTTGATCTCCGCCGTGCCAACTTTAAAGAGGCTCTCGGGGATCTCCGCGAGAGCCTTTTCGTCGCTCTTCTCCATAGCGTCGAGAATCCGGCGATCCAGTTCCTCGTCGATGACGAAATGCGTGAGGCCGCCCGACGCCATTACAGCCACGCGTCCACAGCCGTCGAAACTCCTGATCGCGCGGTTGAGCGCACAACCGAGATCGAGACAGCGGCGGTTCTTCGGCACGTTATGCGGAAAGTGCACGTTGAGAATGATGGGCACGCTTGGGGGCGGGGTGTCGCCGAGGATCGAATGATAGAGAAAACCGTAAGCGTGCGGAATGCCTCCGCGGGGCGCAGATCTGGGCGTGGTGTCGGACTGGGCGAGATCGAAGTTCTCGCCTGCGAGGGAATCGAGGATGTGATCGGCAAGGGCCGTAGCGCCCGGATAAGTCGCGCCCTCGGCCGGTGAATTGCCCGGCTCGGCGATGTTGATGCCGGGAGGGCTGTCCTTCGAGAGATGCTGGATGTTTCGAATCTCCGCGCCGCGATAGACCGTAATAGAGGGTGTCACGCCTTCGTCGAAAAACTCGCGCTGATCGTTACCCACGATCACCACGGCTTCGGGTGCCGTTTCCCTGAATTTGCGTCCCAGCGCTTCGATGGCCTGGCGGCATTGGTGAAAGCGCGCGCGGCGCGAATCGAGGGCGATTTCGGCGGCGAAGCCGGGCGCACGCTCGCGCAGCAGCGATTCGTAATCCCACGTCTTGCCACGATACCAGTGTTTTTTGTTTTCGCGGTCGGCCTGCGCCCGCAGGTCCCACTGCTCGGGAGGCGTGGAGAGCAGCGGCCCGTGCGACGATCCTATACCCAGGACGATTTCTGCCATAGCGTTTAGTCTACTTGAAAGCGATTTTGGCCTTGCTGTCTTCTTCCACCTTGATTCCGGGGCCGAACAGCTGTTCGAAAAAGTGCTCCTTCACGAGACGGTCGACCACGCTGTTATCGATGACTTTGCGGAAATCGTAAGCCTTCATCTGCGCCGCGATGTTCGGGTCCGCCTGATGCTCGACGATGTACTCGACGGCCGGCGCCAGAACGTAAGGCACGCGTTCGTAAGTATTGGCTTTGCGGTCGTGATCGTATATGCGTTCCACGTCGGCCGAAGTTTGCGTGTCGTACATGGCGTAAGCCTTCGTCGCCACGGCTTTGTCCTCGTACAAGCGCTTGATGGCCTCGGCCTGGGCTTTGATCATCAGCTCCGGGAGTTTGGGGTTGGCGGCGATTTCACTCTTCTTGAATACGTAGGCGAGAGGCGCATAGAGGTCCGGGTAATCGGCCAGATTGGCGATCTCCCTGAAGCCCTGAGGCTCCAGCTTGAAATAGGCCGGCGGGGGAACCATGGTGGCGTCAATACGTCCGCCCACGAGAGCCGCAACCCGGCCATTGCCATCCGTCCCGAGAGGAACCCATTCGACATCTCTGGGGCCGATGCCATACTTCCCGAGGATGGCGACAGCGAAGCTGTAAGGCGGGTCGCCCAGTTGGCTGACACCGAATCGCCTGCCTTTGAGATCCTTGACACTTTTGACGCTGTTGCGCGTCATCATGGCGAACAAGGCGCGGTTCAAGGGACTGCCCATGATCACAAGCGAGCCGTCGCGCATCGCCGCCTGCATGGCCTGGTCCATCGGGTAGTTGGTCATCTGCGCTTCGCCGCTTACGAGCATGGCGATGCCGGCTGGATGCACTGCGAATACGAGCTTTGCGTCGAGGCCGTACTTCTGGTAGTAGCCGCCTTCCTTCGCCAGAAAGAGCGGCCAGTTGGCGGGCGCTTTGGCGGGGTAATTGATCGTGATTTTCTTTGATGCGGGCTGGCCCCACGCCGCCGCCGCCAGCGCGACGGCAACAAGCATTGCGAGGCCGGCCCGCGGTTTCATGCGCTTGCCGCCGCGTCGAGCTTGAACAGTTTCCTGGCGTTGTCCTCGAAGATCATCTTCTTTTCGGCGTCGCTCAGCCAGTCGAAGGCTT
>CAWBIS010000137.1:0-27475 GCA_963788485.1 Terriglobia bacterium | reverse complement strand
CCCTTGCCGCCCCTTCGATTCATCGTATTGCTACCTGCCAGGCGGCAATGCGCCGGAGAAATTCGATCTGCGCGCGCTGCCGGCTCAGACGGTCACGTTTTTCGTGTCCGAAAACGGTCCCACGACTTACTCCCCGACCGACAGTTTCAACTCGGTGATGGGCCAGATCCAACAGGCTGCGGCGGTCTGGAACGGGATCGGCTCCTCCGCCCTGCGAGTCGCGTTCGGAGGCCTCGAAAACGCGGCAACGCTCCAGAACACTCCCGGGGGCGACGTCGCTTTCGAGGACCTGCCTCCGGGAGTCGAGGGCTTTGGCGGACCCACTACGCTGGCAAATCCAGTGACGGCCCCTGACGGCTCGCAGTTTTTTCCAGTCGTGCGTTCGGTGGTGCACCTGAGCCTGAATTTGAACCAGCCGCCGGGGCCGAGCTTCGACCAGAGCTTCCTCATGATCACGATTCACGAAATGGGGCACGCGCTCGGGTTGCAGCATACGTTCACTTCCGCGAGCATGTCGCAGGCGACAACGAGCGCGACGACATTGACTCATCCGGTCTCCGCCGACGACGTGGCGGCCATTTCCGCGCTCTACCCCAGCGCCGGCTTCGCTCAATTCGGCAGCATCACGGGAACGGTCACCGCGGGTGGGCAACCGGTGCACATGGCTTCGGTCGTGGCGATGCAGGCGGGAGCGGACGCCTTGAGTGCTGTGACCAACCCGGACGGGTCTTTCCGGATCGATGGCGTGCCGCCGGGACAGTATGCGATTTACGTGCATACCATGCCTCCGGATGCCGACATCTACGGGCCGTGGGACGCATCGGGAAATGTAGTAGCGGCGTCGGGCGCGGTGAATTCGGTTTTCTACCCCGGGACCACGAGCTTTGCCCAGGCTACACCCGTGACAGTCGCTGCAGGCCAGGTCACGAGCGGGATTCAGATTCAGACCACGCCGCGGGCCTCGGTTCCGCTCTATGACGGTCAGGTCTACGGGTACTTCAATAACAACACGATCGAGGTTTACCCCGCGCCCGTCACGATCTCCGCGACGGAGACCCCGGTCGTGGCGTCGATTGTCGGGTTGGGTTCGAACGAACCGGAGGCTGGACTGACGGTGCAGATTCCCGGCGCGGCGGTCTCGGTTGCTTCGAACGGGATTGTTCCCGTGGTCGCCGCGGGATACACTTATGCCGCGATATTTCTGAACTTCAATCCCGGCGCGCAACCCGGCGAGCAGCACATGATTTTCAACACGCCGGACTATATGTATGTGCTGCCTTCGGCGATGTACTTCACTTTGACGGGACCGCCGACGATCACCGGGATTACCAGCAACGGCGATGGCACGTTCACCGTTACGGGGACCAACTGGGTCGCGGGCACCTTGCTCTATTTCGATTCGCTGCCGGCGAGCATCGCATCGCTCAATCCCGTGGCGGGGACCGCCATTGTGACGCCGCCGTTGGGCGCGAACGGGCAGGTGTCCACGTTGACGGCCTACAATCCGGACGGACAAAATTCGCAGATTCTGCAATCGGCCGCACCGGTTACTTATGCGTATGGCAGTTTGCCGGCGCCAGTGATTACGGCGATAACGCCCTCCTCTCTGCCGGCGGGCGCTGAGGCAATGATCGATATCACGGGCAGCGGACTCTCGTTCGCGCAGGGGACGGCTGCAATCGGGTTCGGCACGAGCGATATCTCGGTGCAACGAATTTTTGTGTTGTCGCCGAATCACCTGCAGGTGGATGTCGCGGTCGCGGCAAATGCGGCGCTGTCGACTTCGGACGTGAGTGCGGTCGCAGGCTTTCAGCTGGCGACCGCTTCCGCGGCGTTCCAGATCACCGCGCCAGTGGCCGGTTTGCCGGCTCCGTATCCGGTTCTGACGAACGCGTTTCCAGGTCAGACGGGAGCGTACGCGGGCGCGATCGTCAGCCTCTATGGTGCAAACCTGAGCGTGCCCAACGCGACGCCTCTGGTAACCATCGGCGGACAGCCGGCTACGATTCTTTACGCGTCCGCCTCGCAGATCAATCTGGTGATTCCGCTAAATCTCCCGCCCGGGCCGGCAGTCATGACGTTGAACAACGGGGTCCTCAGCGCTTTCCCGGTCACCGTGAACATCGACACGCCGCCGTCCGAAATTGTCGGAGTGCAGACCACCAGCGGAGCTTATGTCGATTCCACGAGTGCCGCGTATCAGGGCGAGTCGCTGATCGTGACGTTGGCAAACTTCGCGCCGGCGGGCAGCAATATCAACCCCAGCCGGGTGCAGGTGAGCCTGGGCGGAGTCAGCCATAACGCGACTCAAGTCACTTCGGTGGAAGTTGGAACGCTGGTTTACTATCAGGTCGCCTTTCAGATCAACGCGAACGATCCGGTGGGCGCGACGGAACCTCTGGTCGTTTACCTCGATGGGCGCAGCAGCTTGCAGGCCTCAATTCCGGTGATAGCGGCACCGGCGCCGTAACGATACGAACCCGGCCTTTATTTAGCCGGCACGTAGCCGTTTTCGAGCAGGAGCGCGACCGCGGCGGCGCGGGCTTCGGGGCGAACATAGAAGAACGCTCCGACACGCGTCGATTTGAAGATCAATCCACCCTGGTATTCGTCGGCCTCGACACCGTAGTCGACACCCGCACCCGTCAAAACCGATTCCAGTGCGACCGCGTCTTTGAGCCTTTTGGCTACAAAAATCAGCTCCGGTTGCGTGCCTTCGAAGTAATCGGCCTCTCTTTTCATTGAGAATTAAGATCGTCGGACACGACCATTTTAGGAGATGACTCCCGCCCTTACCGTCGAAGAAGAACTCCATTGGCTGGCGCTGCGCATGATCCCCGGTCTTGGAACCCGTCGAATCGTTCTGCTGCTGGAACGCTTTCGGACGCCGCAGGCGATTTTCCGGGCGCCGGCCAGCGAACTCGGCGCTGCCGGATTGCCCGGAGCGTTGGCGCATTCGATCGCAAGCGGTTGCAGTTTCGACGACGCCGCGAGCCAGCAGCAAAAGGCGCGCGAGGCCGGCGCGCAACTGATCACGCTGAACGATTCGAGGTATCCCGAAGCGTTGCGAAAGATCTTCGATCCACCACCGGTTCTGTTCGCGCGCGGCCGGGTTGAGCTGCTCTCCTCGATCTCGATCGGCGTCGTCGGTACGCGTCACCCCACGCCTTATGGCATAGCGGCCGCCGAGAGGCTCTCCGGAGATCTGGCGCGGGCCGGCATGACGATCACTTCCGGCATGGCGCGGGGTATCGATACGGCCGCGCACAAAGCGGCGCTGGCCGCCGAAGGCCGGACAGTGGCGGTACTGGGATGCGGCGTCGATGTCGTTTACCCCTCGGAGAACCGGAAGCTGGCAGCCGAGATTGCGTCCAGGGGGTTGATCGCGTCCGAGTTCCCCATGGGCGCGATCGCATTCCCGCAGAACTTTCCCATCCGGAACCGGATCATCAGCGGCCTGAGCTGCGGGATTCTGGTGATCGAGGGGGCGCAATACAGCGGATCCGCTATCACCGCGCGGCTCGCGATGGACCAGGGACGAGAGGTTTTTGCGGTTCCGGGAAACATCACTTCAAAGATGAGCTGGGGGCCGAATCTGCTGATCAAGCAGGGAGCGAAACTGGTTCAGGACTGGAATGACGTGGTGGTGGACCTGCCTCAGAACGCGCAGCGCCGCCTGATCGATGAGGGCCGTCAAAGGCTTCTCAATGAAGGACTTAACGTTGAGGCTAAAACGACCTCTGAATCTTCCGGAGAAACGGCCGCATCTCAATTGACCGAGCCCCATCAGCAGGTCGCCCGGCGCGTGCTGGAGAGGCTGCAAACGGATCGGGCGGTCCAGCTCGATACCCTTGTGGATACTATTGAGGATGCGTCGCCGTCGGAGATCATCGCGGCGCTCTTCGAGCTGGAGATCCTCGGTCTGGTCCGGCAGATGCCCGGGCGGAACTTCGTTAAAGTGTGGTAGCTTCGTTCAGCCGGATGCCGGGCTGGCGCGTTCGGTGGTTTATTCTGAAAAGCGTAATTAAGGATATGGCAAAAGCGTTAGTTATCGTCGAGTCGCCGGGCAAGGTCAAGGCCATCAACAAATACCTGGGGAAGAATTACGTCGTCAAGGCGTCTCTGGGGCACATCAAAGACCTGCCGAAGCGCGATCTCGCGGTAGATGTGGACAATGGCTTCCGGCCGAAGTACGAAGTGATCGAGGGCAAGAAGAAGCTCATGCAGGAGCTTCGGGATGCGGCCAAAAAGGTGGACAACGTCTATCTGGCGGCCGATCCGGACCGCGAGGGCGAGGCCATCTGCTGGCATCTGCAGGAGGAACTGAAGGGGAAAAAGGCCGGGAAAGACGGCGTTGACGGGGGCCCGCGCTTTTTCCGGGTGATGTTCAACGAGATCACGAAGAAGTCGGTCGAGAAGGCGTTCGAGAAGCCGGCGCAGGTGAACGTCAACCTGGTGGATGCGCAGCAGGCACGGCGCGTGCTCGACCGGCTGGTCGGCTACAAGATCTCGCCTTTGCTTTGGGACAAGGTCCGGCGAGGGTTGTCGGCGGGACGGGTGCAGACGGTCGCGGTGCGCGTGGTGGTGGAACGCGAACGCGAAATCCGGGCGTTCGTCAAGCAGGAATACTGGACGCTCGACGCCAATCTTTCGGCCAAAAAGCCGCCTGCGTTCGATGCGCGCCTGTTCCGGAAGGGCGAAGAAGCTCCGGTCATCCCGGATCAGGCCACGGCGGATGCATTGGTGGCGGATCTCGAAGGCGCGAAGTACGTCGTCAAATCGGTCGGAACGAAGGAGAAGCGG
Source organism: Terriglobia bacterium (assembly GCA_963788485.1). Taxonomy (GTDB): domain Bacteria; phylum Acidobacteriota; class Terriglobia; order Bryobacterales; family Bryobacteraceae; genus BOG-234. The sequence goes on along the minus strand of CAWBIS010000137.1, from coordinate 22,672 downwards.
CGCAACCCGGTCGCGCCGTTCATTACATCGACGCTGCAGCAGGAGGCGTCGCGCAAGCTGCGGTTCAGCGTGAAGCGCACAATGATGCTGGCCCAGCAGTTGTACGAAGGCGTGGAACTGGGCAGCGAAGGCGCCGTCGGCCTGATCACGTACATGCGTACCGATTCGACGCGCGTTTCAGACGACGCGGTGACAGAAGCGCGCGAGTTTATCGGCGGTAAGTTCGGGCCGCAGTACGTGCCGGCTTCGCCCAATGTTTATAAATCGAAGAAAGAGGCCCAGGACGCGCACGAAGCAGTGCGCCCCAGTTCTCCTTCCCGTACGCCGGATGATGTCGCCGGTTTTCTGGCGGAAGATCAGCTGAAGCTTTACCGCCTGATCTGGATGCGTTTCATTGCGTCGCAGATGAGTCCGGCGCTATTCGATCAGACGACTATCGATATGAGCGTCGCGGGACGCAGCGGGGTCGAATACACTTTCCGGGCCACCGGTTCGGTCGAGAAATTCAACGGCTTCCTCGTCGTCTACGAGGAAGGAAAAGACCAGAAGGACGAAGAAGACGACGAGGTCAAACACAAGCTGCCCGCCGTCACGGAAGGCGAGGAACTGAAGCTTCGCGCGCTCAAGCCCGAACAGCACTTCACCGAGCCGCCGCCGCGCTACACGGAGGCGACGCTGGTCAAGAAACTGGAATCGGACGGCGTCGGGCGGCCGTCCACCTACGCTTCGATTCTTTCCACCATCCAGGAACGCGAGTACGTGACCAAAGAGGGCGGAAAATTCAAACCCACCGAACTGGGGATGGTGGTGACGGACCTTCTGCTGGAAAGCTTCAACGATATCTTCGACGTGCGCTATACGGCGCGCATGGAAGAGGAACTCGACGAAATCGAAGAAGGCAAGCTCGATTGGCGCGAGGCGATGGGCGACTTTTACGAGCGCTTCATGAAGGACCTCGGCAACGCCGAGGAGCACATGACGAACATCAAGCGGATGGAAAAACCCACCGACTTGACCTGCGATAAATGCGGGAAACCTCTGGTCATCAAGTGGGGCAAGCACGGCAGTTTCCTCGCCTGCACCGGATATCCGGAATGCACCTATACGCGCGAACTGACGGTGGATCTGCCCGACATCGATAACGCGGATCTCGCCGAACAGGGCGATGAGGAATATTGTCAGAATTGCGGCCGGCCGATGGTGCTGAAGAAGGGCCGCTTCGGCACATTTTTCGCGTGCACCGGATATCCGGATTGCAAGACTACCAAGCAGATCGGCGGCGCGCAGAAGAAGGCCGATGTGCCTCTGGACGAAAAATGCCCGCAATGCAGCAATAATCTGGTTCAAAAATACGGGCGTTTCGGCGAATTCACCGCGTGCAGCAATTATCCCGCCTGCAAGTACGTAAAGCAGAAGACCATCGGCGTGAAGTGCCCGGAATGTTCGGAAGGCGAGGTGGTCGAGCGGCGCTCGAAACGCGGCAAGACGTTCTATGGGTGCAACCGTTATCCCGATTGTGACTTCGTTGCCTGGGCGCGACCGGTGCCGGAGAAGTGCCCGGACTGCGGCAATCCTTATCTGGTTGAGAAGTATCTCAAAGCGGGCGCGTTCCTGCAGTGCCCTGCGAGCGGTTGCAAATACAAGCGCGAATTTCAGCCTGTGGTCGTCGCCGAACCCATCGCCAGCTGACCTCGGCAGCGCCGCTGGCGCACAGATTCGCTCCGCTTACCGCGCCGTCCGCACTAAATGCCCGGAATGCGAAAATAATGCGGGCAAAATTGGATCTTAAGTACCGGCGGTACTATCGAAAGATCCCGCACTTCCGCTGTATTCTTCCGAGTAGCCTCTACGTAGAAATCTTTAATTTTGCCCTGAGAAAGAGGAGTATTGTGGGAACCATAGTCCTGTAATTCATCCTCATTGCCGCGTCCGAAAAAACGCGGTGGACTGGAAGCGGGTGTTGCATGAAAGCGCAAACGATCGAAATTCAGGAATCCACGGGACGTATTCTCTCGGCCCCGATTTTTCGTCCCGGCGGGAAAAAGCTAATGGCCAAGGGCCACATCCTCCGCGAAGAAGACATTCGCGTTCTGCAATCCGAAGGCATGGAACGGATATGGGTTGCGGAACTCGAAGAAGGCGAGATTTCGGAGGACGAGGCGGTGTGCGCCGTCGCGGGTGAAGTGGCTTGCGGCTCTTATGAGATTCAGCTCGCGGCAGGGGGACGCGCGAACCTCATTGCCACGGAAGACTGCTGCGTGCTGGTGGACGACGATCTGCTTCGCCAGGTGAACTGCACTTCGGGCGTCGTGATTGCGACGACCGTGAATTTCAGTTTCGCGATGGCCGGGCAGAGAATCGCCACCGTCAAGAGCGCGCCTTTCGCGGTTGCGAAGTCCGACTTCGAAGGCGTGATCAATATGTTGCGGGAACGGGGACCGATTATGCAGGCCCGCCCGATGCAGAGCGCCCCGGTGGCCGTGCTCTATTGCGATCCGGTCAACGGCGAACGGGCGCGGGTTCTTTTTGAATCCGTTCTGCGGCAGAAGCTGGAACGGTTCGGGGTGCGCTCTCATGCCAGTCTGGCCGTGCTCGAAAATGAGGAGCATGTTTCCCGCGCGATGCAGCAATTGTTCCGGGCGCGGCCGTCCGTGATTCTCGTGGCATCGACCACCGCTCCGGCAGGCCCGGCGGATGTGGTCGGTCAGGCGATGGATAAAATCGGCTGTCAGTTCGAGCGCTTTCTGGCTCCGGTGGAACCCGGCAATTTGCTGCTTATGGGCTATAAGGACGAGGTGCCGATCCTTTCGGCCCCCGGCTGCTTCCGGTCGCTGAAGCCGAACGTGATCGATCTGATGCTCCCGCCGATGATGGCGCGCTACCGGGTTTCGACCTGGGAAGTCGCCTGTCTCGGGCACGGCGGACTGCTCGGCTAAGGCGAGATCAGGACCAGGTCAGCGCGGCTGCATGTGCTGCGCGCTCTTTTCGTTCTCGAGGCAAATCTCGTCGATGAGCTCGGTATCGAGCACCAGTTTGTCGACCAGCTTGAGCGTCCACGGCCTGGTATAGGCCTTCGTATCGTTCACCGTCGCCTCGATTTCAAGGGTCCCGAAGTTCGGACGGCGTAATCTTTCGACCACGGTCGCCGCGGATGTCAGCGGGGTACCGGTCATGTCCATCCAGAGATCATCGCGAAACCCGTTGGTTTCGACAACCAGCGCATCGCCTTCCCATTTCGCGGTCGAATAACCGTACCAGGAAGGCTGCGGATCCACCGGCAGAGGGCGCCCGTCAAGGAAGATCTGCCGATAGCTGGCGTTGTACTCGTTCATCAACACAAGCAGCCCGCGCGTCTCGACGAATTTAGTGATGTGAGGCAGCGTGTACATACGGGGGAAGTTCGAAGGCAGGCATCTCACGTGCGGATCGAGGCCATGCGCGCGCCGTTGCTTCAGCACCTCGATAGCCCACGGCTGGAATGGCAAACCGCCCGGCACTGCCTGACTGAGATCCGCCGCATATCGGGACAGAGGCGATTTCTCGAGGCAATCGCCCGTGTCATCGATAAGATTTTTGGGGCACGGCAGTCCTTCCGCGGTGATCCACATCCCGGAAAGGTCTGGTTTGCCTTCGGATGTACGCGGAGCCGGAGCCGACAGATCGGGCTTTCCGTCTTTACCTCGGGGTACGCCGGCGGTTGGATAGTGGATCCACTGGGCGGAAGCCGTCACGCACAGCAGAAGTCCGATGGCGGGCAATCGCATCGGTGTCGATGGTATCAGGTGGCGCGCAGAATGCTGTTGCGGATGCTATGGGCGACGCTCAGGCGGTCCCAGTCGGCGTTGTGGGCCCACAGGACGGACGGCGCTTCATCGGTAGTCTCGATCTCTTCCGCGGCGGCGCGAAAACACCAGATCAGATCGTGATGCAGGTGAAACGGCTCGCGTTTTTTCGCGGGAATTCCATGCACGTCGATCCCGGCCAGAAACGGCGGACGCGCCGGATCGATGCGCACGCAGGTTTCCTCCAGCGCTTCGCGGGCCGCGGCGTCGGCGAGAGTCGCGTCGGCATCCTCGATGTGGCCACCGGGAAGAAGCCAGCGATGCAGCCGGTGATGATGCATCAGGAGAACGCTGGAATTTCGCGGATGGAAAATGAGCGCAGTGCAGGTGACGTGTCCGGGAGCGAACTGCGCGCGCGAAAAGGGCGCGGCAGACGACTTTAGAAGGTCGAGGGTCAGTTCCCTGCTCTTGGCGGCCAGACCGTCGGCGTGCGGCTGGAAATCTTCAACGGCCCTGAGGGCTTCCGGAATGGTCACTGAGGCGGAGTCTTCTCCAGCTGTTCCTTTGCCCACGCCCGATCGGGATCGATCTGCAGGGATTTTTGAAAGGCATCCCGCGCACCGGCGTTCTGATGCTCTTTCTTGAGCGCGATCCCGATCCACAGCCAGGCATCGGCGGATTTGGGATCGAGGGCGATCGCCTGCTTGAAGTCGCGGATGGCGTTGTCGGGGCCGCCGCCCATGTTGACCGGCAGGTAATAATAGCCAACGCCATGAGCCACGAATGCGCGGGGCGATTTCGGATCCATTTCGAGAGCCTTGTCGAGCGCTTCTTTGGCGCGCTTGCCATAAACGAGAGCGCCCATGATCGGATTGGCCGGGATCACCTGGCCGCAAAGAGTTCCAAGTACGCGGTAATAGTCGGCGTTCCTGCCGTTGAGTTCGATGGCCTTGTCGATGTCGGCGACGCCGGCCTCCGCGGTTCTCTGCGCGTCGGCTTTGTCGCGCATTTCGGTGGCGACTTCGGCGGCGTAGGAATAAGCGATCGCCGACCGATACCACGCGTTCGCATCGCCTGCGGCTTTCTCCGCCGCCTGATGCAGTGCCGCGGCGCGGGCTTCGAGGCCGGCCCGGTCCTGCCGGTCGCGCAGACGATCCAGATCGTCGGCCGCGAACGATATCGTTGCAATCAGCCCCAGGACTGGCAGAACTCGTAACATTTTCGACTTAAGACTCCGCTCTTGATCAGAGCGCGGCTACAGCTCCGCGACTCTTCTCTGTACAAACAAAAAATACGCTCCCAGGCCGAGCAATACAAGCCCGTTTACCGATAAGACGGAGGGAGCCGTAAAAATCGGTACAAGCCAGCCCGTAGTAACACTTCCGAAAGGCATTCCGCCGCGGAACGCGACATTATAGACGCTCATCACGCGACCGCGCATATCGTTCGGCGTGATCAATTGCACAAGTGAGGCAATCATGGCGAAGGCGCACATCATGACGCCGCCCGAGATGAACAACAGCACGCAGCTCATCACCACCGACTTCGAGAGCGAAAACCCCGTGATGCCCGCGCCGAGCGCGATCAACATGGACAGGGCGATGCGCCCTTTGTTTGGGATATTTCCCAGCGCTGCAACGGTCAGGGCTCCAGTGATGGAGCCGAGGCCGGACGCCACCAGGAGCAGCGTGTACGTCATTTCGTTACCGTGGAACACGTTTCGGGCGAAAACCGGCAGAAACGTAATCATGGGGATGGCGAGTGCCGTCATGCCGAAAGCGATGAAGATCAACATCTCCATCGCCCCCTGCTTGCGGATGAAACCGAATCCCTGCTTCATGCCGGTAAGGATCGATTCGCCCGTGCGCGGCGGCTTGAAATTAATGCGCAGGCTGAGTAACGACGCAATCACGGCGACGAACGACAATGCGTTCAGGCCGAAGCACCACGACGCGCCGACATATTTGAACGCGAGCCCACCGAGCACCGGGCCGATGACGCGCGCAAGATTGAATTGAATGGAATTGAGCGCGATGGCGTTGGGGAGATCTTCCTTTTCGACCAGGCTCGGAACGAGGGCCGAATAGGCGGGACCGCCGAACGATTGCGCCGTTCCCACGACAAATGACGAAAGGAGGATGTGCCAGATTTTGACGCTGTGCGTGGCGATCAGGATGGCAAGCGTTATGGCGCTGCTCATCTGGATGAGCTGCGAGATCATCAGGAGCTTGCGGCGGTCCATGCGGTCGGCGAACACGCCGCCGACGAGCGAAAAAAAGAAGATCGGGATATCGCCGAGAAAGGCATCGAGGCCGAGAAGGAAGGCCGAGTTGGTGATCTGGAGCACCAGCCAGTTCTGCGCCACCTCCTGCATCCATGTGCCGATGCTGGAGGTACAGGCCCCAAACCAGAGGAGCCGGAAGTCGTGGTACTGAAAAGCCTTGAAGGTGCGGCGCAGCACTCGGTTGGGTTTCGCTAGGGGAGAGGAGTCTCGCGGTGGATCAGGTGGACCAGATTCCCGTCGCCGTCGTTGAAAAAGACCAGGCGATTGGTGCCAAGGGAGTAAGGTTCGCCGAGGAAATTCACCTGAAGGCTTTTGAGATAAGCGTAAGCGGCATCGAAATCGGTCACCGAGATGGCCAGGTGGCGGATGCCGGGGTTCTTGTTGTTCGCCATGTTCTGGGGCGCACGCGACCCTTCGCTGGGGACGATTTCGAGAATGAAGCCGTTCGCCCCTTTGACGAAGTAGTTGCCCAGATAGGCGAAATTGATGTGGAAGCCGAGGTGGTCGACGTACCACTGCGCGAGTTTTTCGGGATTCGGCGAAGCGATCGCCGTGTGCTCCAGACCCTGAAACATAAAGAGAATTGTATCGCGGAGCGTCGGCGCTCAGGCTTTCCGAAGCTGAACCGCCGTGCCGTAGCAGAGCACTTCGGTCACTCCCTGCATGATCTCGGTAGCGTCGTAGCGCACGCCGATAATGCCGTCGGCGCCCATCTGCATGGCGTGCTGCAACATGCGCTCGAAGGCATCTTCGCGCGTCTTCTCGCACATTTCCGTAAACAGAGTGATATCGCCGCCGACCAGCGTTTGCAGACTGGCGCCGAGCGTCCCGAATACCGAGCGCGACCGAACCACGATCCCGCGCACCAGCCCCAGATTCCGCGTCACGCTGTAACCGGCAAGTTCGAACGCCGTGGTCGTCATTTCATGAGGAACCATGTTTCGCATCTCCTTTTAAAAAGCTCAGGCGGGTTCAATGGCCCCGGTAGGCCTCGTCGAGCAGTTCGATGACGTGCGCGACCCTTTCGCCCCGGCCCCACTTTCTTACTCCGGCCTCGAGCTGCAGCATGCAGCCGGGGTTGGCGGTGGCAATGATCTCAGCTTGCGCCAGTTTCACGTTTCCCATCTTCTTTTCGAGGATGGCCATGGAAAGATCCGTGTGCAGGACGTTGTAGATGCCGGCGCTGCCGCAGCAGATATCGGATAGCGGCATCTCGCGGAATGTCAGGCCCGGTATGGCGCGCAGTAATTGCCGGGGTGCGCCGCGGATCTTCTGCCCGTGGGCCAGATGGCAGGAATCCTGATAGGTCACGATGGCCTCGATCGGCGTCATCTCGCGATTCAATTCGATTTCCGCCAGAAATTCCGTTACATCTTTCATCAGCGATTTGAATTTCTTCGCGCGCTCGAAATATTCGGAGTCGTTTTCCAATAATTCGTCGTATTCCTTGAGCGTCGATCCGCAGCCTGCGGCGTTGGTGACGATGGCGTCGAAGCCTTGATTGTCCGACAAGACCGCGTCGATGTTCTGCCGCGCCAGCTTCCGCGCCTGGTCGCGTATGCCGGCGTGGACGTGCAATGCGCCGCAACACGTCTGGGCGACCGGCGTCACCACTTCGCAGCCGTTCTTCTGCAAAACACGGACCGTGGCTTCGTTCAAACGCGCGAACGCAATATTCGCGATGCAGCCGGCCATCAATGCGACGCGATATTTGCGCTTGCCCTCGGCGGGAAAGGTGAGGCCGATCTGACGGAAGAAGAACGGAATCTGAGCGGAGGGAGCGAGCGCCTCACGGTCGCCGAGCGATCCCAGCAGTTTGGTAAATCCGGATACGCGCAGCACTTTCTGCAGACCGCTGATCTGGTAGACGTAGAGCATCGCACCGGCCGCGGTCAACAGCGCGGGAGACGGAAGCAGCCTGCGGAATACGAAATCGCGCAGCGTGCGCGCCGGCCAGGAGCGGACGGTATTGCTTTCAATGTCGGCCCGCGCGGCTTCGATCAGCCTGCCATACTGCACGCCTGAGGGACAGGCGCTCTCGCATCCGCGGCAGGCGAGGCAGAGATCAATATGTTCGCGGTAGGAATCTCCGATCGGAAGGCCTTCGGCCACCTGGATCATCTGGTAGATGCGGCCGCGCGGCGAATCCATCTCGACGCCCAGTTCGCGATAGGTGGGGCAGGCGTTGAGGCAGAGGCCGCAATGCACGCAGCGGTCGAGATCCGCCTGGCGCGGCTTGTCGATGGAAGAATCAGAGCTGACCGTAGAGGCGTCCACGATTGAGTAGGTTTCCCGGATCGAACATGCGTTTGATCTCCTTCATGATCGCAAAATCGCCGCCGGGCTCGGGCCAGAGCGTGAGATTGGGGCGTGCGGAGTCGCCGGCGAACTCGACGACGCCCTTCCAGCCGCGTTTGACGGAGGCCGCGAGCCACCGGAAAGCGGCGTCGGGACGGGTGAACCATCCGCGCACGACACCGGTTGCGGCGTGGGCGTGGCCCAGGCCGTCCATGCTCGCCAGCGCTTCGCCGCAATCGGCAAGGGTGGTCGAAACGCGTACGACCGCGCCTTCACGGAATTTCTCCAGATGGCGCGGCGTCACGCTGTAGAGCGAATGCCAGAAGCGCTGTTCTTCTTCGACCGGGAGAGGCTTCAACTGACCGAACGCGGCGGCTTCGCGAACCGAGCGCTCGATGATCGCTTCATTGCCGGCGAACATGATGGCCAGAGTGAAATTCTTCATCCCGAGGTGCGCCGAAAGCACGGGATTGAGGAGATCGACCGCGACCGGATGCAGCACACCGCGAATGGCGGCGTCACGCGCTTCCATGGCCGCCTTGATGTCTTCGAACGTGAACAGAACGGTGCGCGCAACGGCGGGGCGCGGCGTCAGCTTGAAATTGACCGAGGCGATGGCGGCGAGGGTGCCGAAGGATCCGATCATCAGCTTCGCCATGTCGAGACCGGCGACGTTCTTGACCACCATGCCGCCGGATTGCACCAGTTTGCCTTCGAGCGTGGCGAATTTCATGCCGATCACGAGGTCGCGGGCGGTACCGTAGAGGCGCCGGCGTGCGCCGCTGATGTTTGCGGCCACCATGCCGCCGGTTGTGGCCTCGGCGCCCCATGGGCCGTCGAGAGGAATCATCTGGCCGTGCCGCGCAAGGGAGGCGTTCAGTTCAGCGAACGGAAGGCCGGCTTCGACGCTGACAGTGAGATCGCGCGGTTCGTACTGCAATATGCGGCGCATGCCGGCCGTGCTGATGCGGACGTCGGCCGGCGCGACCGGACCGGCCATCAGGCGCTTGGAATCGCAGCCGAAGAGTTCAATGGTTTTGCCTGAGGCGGCCGCTTGAGCAAGGGCGTCCCGCAGTTCTTCGGATGTCGACGGCAGAAGGGTGCCAGGCAACTCTCTACTGTAGCCCAGCGCGAATCGGTTCTGCGATTTCGCTCTGACGGCGTGCCGATAAAACCAGGCGGATTGCAATCCCCGCAGGTTGCGACCTGCCCTACGGGGCTGCGCAGGAGAAATTTGCGGCGTCGTCGATGCTACCCGTGCCCTTGTACCTCGCGATTTGCGGGTACGGGCACAGCGGGCGCGTGCGATCGACCTTGCCTCCGGTGGCGTGTGAGGCGACGATCTTCTCGGGCGCAACTCCCTTTTCGACCCACGCCTCCATCGCGCCGACCTTATCGAACCGGTTCGGCCCCTCGCCTCCGCCGCAGTGGCCCATACCGGGTTCGAGAAACAGGCGGATCGAATCCGCGGTCTTCTTTTCACCACCCATGGTGTCGACCACGCTTCGGTAGTACTGAATGGTCGCGTAGGGAGAGATGTTCGGATCGGCCCAGCCATGATAAAGCAAAAGCTTGCCGTGATGGCCGAAGAACTGCGTCAGGTTCGGATCCGTCGCATTCATGGGAACGTTCTCCGGTTCGTCGGAACGTACGACATCCTTATCGAAATCGAAAGTCTTCCAGTCCCAGTCGGGGTTCCTGTAGACGACGTATTTGTACTGATCGAGAATGATGGGCGAGGGTGCGGGGCCACCGAGCACAGCCCAGCCGAGTTCCGAACCCACGGCAAGCGACGGAAACAGGGTTTGGCCTGTTCGCGGATTTTTCGCGTTTTCGTATATCTTCCGCGCGGCATCGACCTGAGGCGCAGTCAGGCATTCGGGGCTGTCCGGCCCTTTACACTCGATGACTTTGGGATCGAATTTGCACTTCGCGGGGTTCTCGATGAGCCCGTCTTTCAAGCCGTCCTGCGCGTCGCAAGCGGCGAGCGCGGCCTGATGGATCGCGGGATATTTCGCCGGCGGGATGTAAGCGCCAGGCTCTTTGAGTTCGGCCGAGGCGACCCACAAGGCCAGCGCGGTCCGATTCGCCGGCGCGCCCGCGATGATGCCGTCGTAATCCGCAGGATAGCGTTGAGCTTCTTTCAGACCTTGCCTGCCGCCAGTGGAGCAGCCGTTCCAGTACGACAAACCGGGCGCGGCGCCGTAGAAAGCCGTAATGATCGCCTTCGACTTCAGCGTCATCTCGTGCTCGGAGCGGTACCCGAAATCGATCAGTTTCTCGGGGTGACCCAGGGCGAAGCTGCCGCTGCCGCCGACGTGACCGGTATCGGTGGAACTCGTGGCGTAACCTCCACGCAGCGCGTCGGCCAGTTCGGAATAGCTGATGACGCCCGCCCAACCTCCATTGCCGACGGCCTGATACTTCCTGTTCCACCCCGAAGAGGGCAGCCAGACCTCGACCTTGATATCGGAATCGCTCGACGGCTTGAGCGTCGCGGTGACGCGGCAGAAGGCAGGCAAACCCTTGTATGCGTCCGCGGCGCCGCGGCCCCGACCGGGACCGCCCGGCGGCATGAAGGCGCCGGCGGGGACGAGCTGCGCGCCGGTGATGGTCGCGTCAGGGAAAGTCAGCGAGGCGAGATTTTCGCAGGATGTGGCCGCCATTGCAGGTACGCTCGCCAGAACGAGCGCCAGCAGGCCTTTCGAAGCGCAGGACATCGGGGGACTCCTCCCGCACGAGTATATAAGAAAACCGAATCTACTCCGCCGGAGGCTCGGCTTCGGGTTCCGTTACGGCTTCCGGTTGCGGCTCCGTTTTCGTCGCCTTGTCGAAAAGGAAGTTCAGCGTTTTTTCCGTCTGGATGTGCGAAGCAATTCGATCCATTGTCCCGTCTTCGCTCAACCTTTTGCGGACGGTCGGCAGAGGCTCCCGGTTCTGCTGCGCGATCCGCGCCACTTCGCGATCGACCTCTTCCTGCGTGACACCAATGGCTTCCTTCTCGGCCACCTTGCCCAGAATCAGCGAGGCCTTTACCTCGCGAACGGCGGCGTCCCGCTGCGCTTCTTTGATCTTGTTCCAGTCCAGATTGAAAGAACGCGGATCCACGCCCTGGCGCGCGAGCGATTGCAGGCGCTGCTCCACGCGATTCTCGATCTGACGGGTGACGAAGGCTTCGGGCACGGGGAACTCGTTCGCGTCCACCAGCTTCTCGACAAGCTTGTCCTTCGCCGCGCGCTGGGCCTCGGCTTCGCGTTGGGCGAAGATCGATTTCCGCAGCGCTTCTTTCAATTCGTCCATGGTGCGGAAGTCGCCCAGATCCTGGGCGAAGTCGTCGTTCACTTCGGGCAGTTCCTTGCGCCGAAGGCCCTTCACCACCGCGTGGAATCGGACAGTCTTACCGGCCAGTTTGGGCTGGCCGTACTCTTCGGGGTAGACGACATCGAACTCCTTGTCATCGCCTGGCGATGCGCCGCGCAGGTTATCGGTGAACCCCGCCATGGTTTCGGGACCTCCGATCAGTACCGAAACTTCGTCCGATTTGATGGGCTCCTCCGCACCCTCGAGGCTTTCGAGAGAGACCACGGCGTAATCGCCGTCCTCGAGCGGGCGCGGGTCAACATTCGCGTAAGTGGCCTTGCTTTCGCGCAGTTCTTCAATGCGTTTCTCGACATCCGCATCCGTTACTTCCGGCTGCGCATACGGCACTTCGACCCCGGTGTATTCGGCCAGTTCGATATCCGGATAGACCTCGAACTGCGCCTTGAACCGCACCGGTTCGCCATCGTGAAAATGTACGTCGGAGATGCTCGGCGTGCCCACCACGCGCAGATTTTCTTCCTTCGCTTTCTCATCGAAAAACCGCGGCACAAGGTGCTCCAGCACCTGCTGCCGGATATCGCCGGCGAAGTTGCGGCGGATCAGCGAGGCGGGCGCCTTGCCGGGCCGGAACCCGGGTAGTTTGGCCTTGCCCTGAAACGTCTTTGTAACCTTGTCGGTCTCGACCTCGACCGCCTCAGCGGGAATCGAGATCTCAAGCTCGTGCTTACAACCTTCCACTAATGCCAAATCGAATTTACCTCGGAGTGAAAAAAGTCCAAACCCTCAGGTTATCAAAGGTCTGTGAGCGCATGGTCATTGTCTTCGGGATGCTCGCTCTGACGGCGAGGCGGATTGCCGATCCGCCGCGGGTTCCCAGTGCGCCCTGCAGGTGCGGAAACGCGGGGTTACTTTGCCAAAGCTTCGTCCAGCGCCCGCGCCACGTCTTCGTAAATGATGGGAGAGGTGAAGGACACGCCACCGACATAGATCGTCGGCGTGCTGGTGACTCCGCGGGCGACGGCGGCCTGGCGATCCTGGTCAATCAGGATATTCAGACGCTGATCCTTCAACGAATCGACGATGCCCCTCGGATCGAGATGATTCCGGTCGGCGAAGTCGAGCAGCCAGGCGTTCAGGTTGGCGGCTGTGATGTGGTCCTGCTCCGAGAGGAGCTCGCGGCGAATATCGATGCCATGCCCCGAATCCTGCTGCCAGACCCAGCGCGCGGCGACAGCGGCCGTACGCGCCCAGTCGTGCTTGCCCAGAGGAAAGTCGCGGTGGATGACGGCGATCTTCGATCCGTATTTCGGCAGCACCTTCTGCTCGAAGATTGCTTCCCAACGGGCACATTCGTCCGATTGCAGATCCTCGTAGACAATCATTCGTACAGAGCTGGCCGGGTTGCCTTCCACCACATCGGAGTGCGAGGCGAAGGCGCGGGGGTTGGCCAGAATCAGGCCCGTGAAAAGCAGGAGGGCCGCGATTCTCATAGCTGAACGGGGCTTTGCAGGCGGAAGGTCAGGCGCGTTTCCGAAGGAATTTTGACCTTCTGCCCGCTGGTGAGCACCTGGGCGCCGGTGCCGACGGCCGCGCCCGATCCCGCGCCGATCGCAGCGCCTTTGCCGCCGCCCGCGATGGCGCCGATAATTGCACCGAGCGCCGCGGTGCCGCCGATCACGCCGCCGCTGCGTTCGCCGCGCGAACTGCTTTCGGTGCGGACATCGGTGCTGGTGACATCCACGGGCTTTCCGTTAATGGAGATGGTGGAGAGCGCGAGGGTCAGCACCGTGCGGCCTTCGATCTTGCCGGATTGCTGGTCCTGCACCAGTTTGGTGGTGACATCGACGCCGCGAGGAACGATCTGCTGGCCATCCACATAAATGGGCTCGTCCAGACTGGCGCGGAAGGTCTGGCCGAGATATGCGGTGTCGGAGTTGACCGAATCGATCATGCGAATCTTCACCAGGGTGTCGGCGGGAATCACCATACCGGCGGCGACCGGGGGCGCAGGTGGGTTGGAAGGATATGGAGCGTTCGATGGATAAGGAGCGCTCTGGGGGTAACGAGTCGAGGATGGCGGGGCGGGCGGCGCCTGATATTGATATCCCGAATCGGCGAAGGTCACCGACTGCACCTGACCAATGTCATACGTACGAATATCGCCGTTGATGTCCATCCGGATCTGCCGGCTGGTTCCACCGAGATACGTTCCCTGTACAGTCTCGCCGCTCCGCAGGGTCAGCGTGTCGGCGCTGAGCAGCGCGGCGGCGCAGAAAATCAGAATGCCGGAACGTATCGAAAGATCCATTAATCCCCTTCCACTCACGATTCTAAATCTAAAAGACCGGCGGCGAAAGAATACGGTTGCATCAAGATGGTGTTGCAAGCGGCACTATAGAATCGACTGGATTACGCCACCCTCGGCGCGCATGGCAGCCCCGTTGGTCGCCGAAGCCAGAGGACTCGAAAGGTAGACCACCAGGTTCGCAACTTCGTCGGTGGTGGCGAAGCGCTTGAGCAGCGACGACGGGCGTATGGTTTGAAAGAACATTTTCTCGATGCCGGCTTCATCCGTGCCTCGTTCCTCGGCCATCTGGCGCACAAACGTGCCGACTCCTTCCGATCGGGTCGGCCCTGCGAGTACGGTGTTGACCGTGACTCCGGTGCCGGTGGTCAGTTCTGCCATGCCGCGCGCCAGCGCTACCTGCGCGGTCTTGCTGACGCCGTAATGGATCATCTCCGACGGAATCTGCACGGCCGATTCGCTCGAAATGAAGATCACCCGGCCCCAATTGCGTTGCAGCATGCCAGGGAAATAATGACGGGAGAGGCGCACGCCGCTCATCACGTTCACTTCCCACATACGGTTCCATTCGACGTCCGAGATTTCGGCGAACGGGCGCGGCTCGAAGATTCCCAGGTTGTTGACGAGAATGTCGAGAGCCGGATGGCGCGCGATCAGTTGGGCAACCACCTCGGGACTGGCGAGATTTCCGGCGAAGCCGTGCAAATCGCCCTGGCCTATTTTCGCGATCGCCGCGTGGACGCGTTCTTCGGTGCGTCCATTGACAATGACCGAGACGCCTTCGCGGGCGAGGCCGGAGGCGATGGCGAATCCAATGCCGGCGGTCGAGCCGCTGACCAGCGCCTTTTTACCTTTGAGCTCGAGATCCATTACCGCTTTCCACTGTAAAGCATATCGGTTGAGGGAAGACGCGCCGGCAGCCGGCGGATGAGCACGTTGGTTTTAGCTTAGCGCTTTCCGGCCCGTTGATAGAATGATCATTCCGGAGCGATCATTGGCAGCCATTCTGCAACTCAGCGAAGCAATAAAAGAGTTCGTGCGCGATGGGGATATCGTCGCGTGCGAGGGTTTTACGCATCTGATCCCGTATGCCGCGGGACACGAGATCATCCGCCAGGGCCGGCGCAATCTGACGGTGATCCGCATGACGCCGGACGTGATATACGATCAGCTGATCGGCGCGGGATGCGTGTCGAAAATCGTGTTTTCATGGGGTGGGAATCCGGGTGTCGGCTCGCTGCACCGGCTGCGGGACGCAATCGAGAAGCAGTGGCCGAATCCGATCGCGGTGGAGGAGCACGAGCACGCGGGCATGGCGGCCGCTTATGCCGCGGGCGCGTCGCATTTGCCGTTTGGCGTGCTGCGCGGCTATATCGGGACCGATCTGCCGAAGCACAATCCGAACGTTCGTTTCATCGATTGCCCGTTCACGGGCGAGAAACTGGCGGCGGTGCCCGCGATCCGGCCCGATGTGACGGTAATCCACGCACAGAAAGCGGACCGCAAAGGCAACGTGATGATGTGGGGCGTGGTCGGTGCGCAGAAGGAAGCGGTGATGGCGGCGAAGCGGTCGATCGTGACGGTTGAGGAAATTGTGGACGACCTGAACGCGCCGCCAAATGCGGTGATTCTGCCCTCGTGGGTAGTGGGAGCGGTGAGCGAAGTAAAGGGCGGGGCATTTCCTTCTTATGCGCAGGGTTATTATGCGCGCAACAATGCGTTCTACAAACAGTGGGATGGCGTGGCGAAGGAGCGGGAAACTTTTCTGGCATGGATCGATCGGCACATCATGAACACGAAGGATTTCGCCGAGTTCAAAAGCAGCATCGAAGGAGCGGTGGCGCATGCCTGACTACACGTCGGATGAAATGATGACCATCGCCGCGGCGCGCATGCTGCGAAATGGCGCTTCGTGTTTCGTGGGGATCGGATTGCCGAGCGCGGCCGCGAATCTGGCGCGATTGACGCATGCGCCGGATACGGTGCTGATCTACGAATCGGGCTGCATCGGGACAAAGCCGAACGTGCTGCCGCTCTCGATCGGCGATGGCGAGTTGTCGGAGACGGCGGACGCGGTGGTTTCGATCATCGAAATCTTCACGTACTGGCTGCAGGGCGGGAGAATCGACCTTGGTTTTCTGGGTGCGGCGCAGATCGACCGGTTCGCGAATATCAATTCCACGGTGATCGGCGATTACGATAATCCGAAGACGCGTCTTCCGGGTGCGGGCGGTGCGCCGGCGATCGCGGCCAATTGCGGCGAGGTGCTGATCACGCTGCGGCAGACGAAGCGGGCGTTCGTGGAGAAGCTGGATTTCCAGACCTCCGGCGGGCATATGGAAGGCGGAGACAGCCGGGCGCGAATGCGGTTTCCAGGAAGAGGTCCGACGGCGGTGATCACGGATCTCGGGATTCTTACGCCCGATCTGGTGACGAAGGAATTAACGCTGACGAGCGTGCATCCGGGGATCTCGGTGGAGAGCGTCGTCGCGGCTACGGGCTGGAAGTTGAAGGTCGCCGATAACGTTGAGACGACACCGGCGCCGACGGAGATGGAGTTGTCCGTACTTCGGGATTTGCAGGCGCGGACTGCAAAAGCCCACGCCGGCCAGGACTAGCAGCCCGCCCCGCCATGGCAGACGTGGCTAGCCGCGGCCGCGACCGGCGGGCGGCAATGCCGCGATGGCCAAACGCTCCTCTTTATAAGGATCGTTGACGAGCTTGCATTCGTTATCGAAAACCATCGTGGCGCGCTGGTCGGCCGTGAACGGGGTCCATTTGGGTAGACCTTTCGCGCTGGGAACACCCGTACGCGCAAAGGATGTCCAGGCAGCGCTCATCTTGTCCGAGAGCGGGTAACGATCCTGACCCATCCCGGTCATGCTCTTGCCCTCGTCGACGTTCTCCATGACGAAGGGGATCTCAAGCGTGTGATAGCAGCGCAGCTTGCCCTCGCGCACGGGCGATTGCCAGGTGAAGTAGTATTTATAAACCGGGGCTTTCCCCTGCGCTACCTTGCGGTCGGCTTCCGTCCGCACCGAGGCGCTGAAGCCGGCATCCGTAGCGATCATCTGATAGATCTCGACGTTGCTCTTGCTGGGCCGTCCCTTCTTGTAGACGGCGATCAAATGGTCGACGGTGGCGTCGTCGGCGCGGGTGGTCTGCTTGACGCGCTTATGCAGATCGGCGTCGTCGATCGGATCGAGCGGGGTGGCGGGGAAGAAATTGACCTCTTCCTCGACGCTGCCGATCAGCAGCGGCACTGTGGCCGATTCCTCCGGCGCGCCGGGATCGAACGGGTCGTGCGGCAGTGTCTTGCCGTCGACAACGGGGCCAAGTCCGAAACCGATGCCGCCAGATACAACAGCGGCGGTCAGTTGATCGAACGGCATGTTCTGCAGCTTGTCGAGCTCGTTGTGTTTCAGGTTCAGTTTTGTCAGAAGCGTTTCCGCGGCTCTGGTCGCATTGGCGCGGCTGACACCTTTGATGGCCGCGCCGCTCTGGCAGATGGCTTTGTGGAAGAGGCCTTTGGCCGAAGGCGTCGCCATGAGCGTCGCGACTTTACCGCCGCCGCCCGACTGGCCAAAGATGGTGACGTTAGCCGGATCGCCGCCGAAATTGGCGATGTTGTCCCGCACCCACTCGAGCGAAAGCACCATATCGAGGAGGCCGGCGTTGCTCGCATTGGCGTACTTCGCGCCGCCGATATCGGCGAGGTAGAGATAGCCGAAGGCGTTCAGACGATGGTTTACAGTGACGGTGACTACGTCGCGTTTACGTGCGAGGTTGGCGCCATCATAAATGGTGTAATCGCCCGAGCCGGACGAGAAACCTCCGCCGTGAAACCAGACCATGACCGGGCGCTTGCGGCCGCTTTTCAGACCGTTGGACCAGACGTTGAGGACCAGGCAATCCTCGCCCATGGGTCCCTGGCCGCTGGTAGCGGCGACTTCGGGAATCTCGAGCTTTCCCGGCTGCTGGGGCGAGCGGTGGCCCCATTCGACCGTTTCCTTCACCTCGGTCCATGGTTGGGGTTTGACCGGCGGCATGAACCGGCCGGCTCCCGCCGTCGAAGCTCCATACGGAACGCCCTTGAAGGCATAAACCTTGTCGACGATCAGGCCGCGAATCTTGCCGGAGGTGGTGTCGACCACGGGTCCGGAGCCCGGTTCGGTTTTGGCCGCGGTCAGCGCCCGCGTCAGGCCCAAACCACCGCTCATCAACATACTCGCCGCAGCTGTGCCCCGGCCGAGAAACGTCCGGCGATCAATCGTGTTCCGTCTGGTACTCATGCCCGCTCCTGTTGCCAAAAATACGATGGTCAGTATATCGTAACGATGCCATGCCAGGATATATAAGGGTCAGGGGTGAGTTCATGACGAACCAGGAAGTTCGTGCACATATAAACGAGATCGGAATTATTCCCGCCATTCGGGTCTCGTCGGCGGAGGACGCTCTGTTTGCGGCAGAGACGGTATTTCGTGGCGGGATCGGAGTAGTAGAAGTAACGACCACGGTTCCAGGGGCAGTGGAGGTGATTGCGGAACTCAGGCGAACGGTGCCCGAGTTGCTCGTTGGCGCGGGCACGGTGATGAATGCTGCAACCGCGCGCGCCTGTCTGGACGCGGGCGCGGCATTTCTTACCAGTCCGGGACTGGATCTGGAGATCGTTCAACTGGGGGAGGATGCGGGCGTGGTTGTGATCCCAGGCGCGCTCACGCCTTCGGAGATTACGCTGGCGTGCAAGGCCGGCGCCGATTTCGTCAAGGTCTTTCCGTGTTCCCTGGTCGGCGGCGCGAGTTATATCAGAGCGGTCCGCGCTCCGTTTCCGCAGGTTGCGTTTATCGCGTCGGGGGGTGTCACGCAGCAGACTGCGGCCGATTTTATCCGCGCCGGCGCCGCGGCGCTCGGCATCGGGGAAGATTTGATTCCGCCCGAGGCCATCCGGCGGCGAAATGCCACGTGGATTCACGAGTTGACGCGAAGATTTGTCGGCATGGTCAAGGACGCACGGGCGCTCAGCCGGAGCTGAACCCGGCTGCATTCGCGAACAAGGCTAAGTGAGCGCGTATTCTTCGCGAGCGCGCTGGACGATACCCAGAAAGCGTCCGGCTAATTCCTGAATCCAGTTTTCGTCCCTGCGATGGACCGCTTGCGGAGGAATCAGTTCCCCGCGAATGCCCAGAGCGGATGCGCCGCGACGCAGGAATTCGGCCGCCGTGTGCTGATTGACGCCGCCGGAAGCGATTAAAGGAACGTGCGGAAACGGTCCGCGCAGAGCCCGGATGTATTCGGGTCCGCCGACCTGAGCGCAGGGAAAAATCTTGACCATGTCGGCGCCGACTTTGACCGCCTCCATGACTTCACTGGGCGACAGCGCGCCGGGGATGGCACAGAGGTCATGCCTGAGAGTGAACTCGACGAGATCGGGGTCAACGCCCGGGCTGGTGATGAATGCGGCTCCGGCATCCACGCAGGCCTGGGCGGTTTTCACGTCCAGAACCGTACCGGCTCCCACGGTAAGGCCGGGGGTGGTGTGCTGCAGTTCCATGAGGACGCTGATGGCTCCCGGAACCGTCATGGTCAATTCGACGATCGGGATGCCCCAGCGGTACATTTCTTTGGCGGCGAACAGCGCGTCGGCGGCGCTGGGAACGCGGATAGCGGGAAGAATCCCGACCTCCCGTATGCGGGCAGACACTTCGGCTTTTGTCATCTCTATTCGAACTCGCCTTCGGGCTCGGGCAGGATGTCGTTCTCTCCCGCGATCCAAACGTAGAGGGTGGGCAACAGGAAGATGCTCAGCAGCAGGGCGGCCATCAATCCACCGACGATGACGATGGCGAACGGGCGCTGCGAGTCCGAACCGATTCCGTGGGATGTGGCCGCCGGCAGAAGGCCGAGCATGGCGACCAGCATCGTCATCATGATGGGGCGAAGCCTGAGCACGGCGCCTTCGACGGCCGAGTCGAAAATAGAATGGCCGCGAACGCGAAGCTGGTTGATGTATTCGACCATGATCACGCCGACCTGCACGGAGACTCCGAAAAGGGCGAGGAATCCGACGCCGGAGGAGACGCTGAGGTTCGTTCCGGTAACGAGCAGCGCGAGCAATCCGCCTATGGGGGCCATGGCGACGTTCATCAGAATCAGCATGGCCCATTTCATCGACTTGAACATCGAGTAGAGAATCAGGAAGATCAGCATCAGGGTGAGCGGAATGATGATGGCGAGCCGCCGCGCCGCGCGCTGCTGGGATTCATATTCGCCGGCCCAGTTGATGTGATAACCGGTGGGCAGTTTCACCTGAGCGCCAACCTTCTTTATGGCTTCCTCGACTGCGCCGCCGAGATCGCGGCCGCGGACGCTGTATTTGATGGCGACGTAGCGCTGGTTGGACTCGCGATAGATTTCCGAAGCGCCGTCGAGCGTCTCGATATCGCATAACTGCGCCAGCGATACCCGTTCGCCGGAGGGCGACAACAAGCGAATGTTTTCGATGGTTTCCCGCTGGCTCCGGTATTGCGGCAGATAACGCAGGACCAGATCGTAACGCTGCTCGCCCTTCAGCACCTGCGTAAGGGCGTTGCCGCCGATGGCGGTCTGCACGGCGTCCTGCACGTCGGCGACGTTGATCTGATAGCGTGCGGCCTTGGCGCGGTCCACGGTCAAGTTGAGATTCGGCTGTCCGATGACGCGGAACAAGCCCAGATCCTGAATCCCGGCGATGCCGCGCATCACGTTCATGATCTCGTCGGCTTTGTCGATCGCCGCGACGGCCAGCGCGGCGGCGAACCTCTCGGCGAAGTTCGGGGCGCTCGGCGTACTCGGGCTCCCCGGCGTTCGGAAACGCGGGGGCGACGTTCTACGTGTTCACCTACTCCAGGGACCCGCCGACGCGCTCGGAGCGGCCGTCACGACCGAGTTGGCGACGCAGTGGCCCGATCCACTGCACCCCCCGACGACAGGGCGCCACCGTGGCCGCGATCTTTTGGGGGCGACGGACTCGGCCACATGGGATATACTCAGCTCGTTCTTTGGAGCGATCTAGGAGCAGGAATCATGACGACAACCCGAGGTGATGCGGCGCCGAGCACGGACGTCTGGGCGAATCGAGTACGAGACGGAGGACGGGCGGAGGACGGGGCGATGGCGACCACGAGGGGCTGGACTGGAGAGGGGGGCAGAGGTCGTGAGCACGCCGAATCAGTGGCGAAAGGGGAAAGGCCGGGGTCTCGACGAGCCGCGGTGATTCCGGGTCCGACCGAGAGCCTCTACTTCATCAATGCGATCCGTGAAGTGCTCGACCTGAGACCGATCGTTCACGGCGGAGTGGAGGGGCGTCCGCGCAAAGAGAGATGAATTCGCCGCCCGGCGCGCAAACCAACTTCGGTACGGGATGGTCCTGCGTGACCGGCTTGACCATGCCAGCCGTCATGGTCTCCGGCAATCGGATCGTGGCCGAGGCGCTCGTGCGTCGGTGGACGACGCCATACGGGGGCCTCATCGACGATCCGAATTGACGGATACGACGTCACGCAATTCGTTTCCGACATCGTGGATGCGAACGCACTTGCCGCTGGGCAAGTGCGGATGGCCACCGAGGCCGTGAAGGATCAGCGGCGTGATCAAGTGTAGCGCCATGCTTCAGTATCTTCCAGGCGGCGTCCTCATGGCCTCGGCGATTCCGATCACCGCGAATGGTCCGTTCACGCTGGTTTTCTCGATGGCGAACGTGAACCCTGGCGTGGCCGTGACGCTCCTTCAGGTGACGCCGTCATGAATCAGCCCGTTCCGCTCACGGTCACGCAACTCTTCACGCCGGCGTCGTCCGGAATCGGATCGAGTGGCGTAGTCCCTCTCACGCCGATCGCGGACTCCTGGTATGCCGTCGAGCTGAACATCGCTCAACTTGTGGGACTGCCCACGACGGCATGCAAATCAACATACTTCGTAGGGATGTAATTAATCATAACTCTCCAAAAAATGGCCCCCGCTACCCGATTACTCGGACGGGGGCACCATCAACAAAAACTTACGCCCGTAGTTGCTGTGGACTCGGACCTTTCGGCTTGATCTCAAGATTGTCATCCAACACGAAATTGTTGATGTCAATCTTATTTGAGAGAGCGATCTTAGTCAGTTCCCCATGAAAGAATCCCTCTAGTTTCGCGCTCCTGAGTTTCAGTTCCAGCGATCTGACGCTGAATCGTGCTACGACGCAAAACGAATGTTGGTAATAGTCAACTTCGAGCATCTGAAAGGGGGATGTTGACATCCACGCCCTCCTCTGGTTTTGGTTGCGAGTTAACAACCTCATCAAGACTAAATCCTCTGTCTGCCATACTTCCTCCTTTTTATTTCTAAAAATCAGTATCCCAAATCCGTTATAACGGCGCTCATCCAGTCAACTCGTCTCTTGCGAACATTGTCGGCGTGAAGGGGAAGTTGTAGATATGCACGCCCTGATTCTACTCAAAGCTTCTTGATTATTTTCCCTAACCAACCGTCTCGGCGTCATCCTTAGGACGAGGATACCATTGCATTACCGTGATCCCGGTGCTTACGATCCACATAATGGATTTTTGGCAAATGCGGGACGAGTTCTTTTTTATCTTGCTCAACCTCTTGATACGGTTTACCTCTGAAATCGAGTGCGAAATCCCGTCTCTCGCTTGATTG
>CAWBIS010000136.1:0-6713 GCA_963788485.1 Terriglobia bacterium | reverse complement strand
AGCTGTTCTGCGCTGGACGGGCTCACTTTCCGCGGCGCCGTGCGCCAGTTGTTTCAGTTTCGAAACGGTGGGCAACCTGGATGCCGATGCCGCTTATATCGCGGTTTATAATGGCCGCATTTTCTCCACCACGTGGCCGAGCACGACCCAGCACATCCTGGCCGGGTTATGGATGAGCCCGATCGTCCCGACGGGTGGTCTCATTCCTCTAATGGCGAATTCATGGCAGGAGGTGTGGAGAGCGGACGATTACGAGCCGGACCCGGTGATTGTGCAGGCTTACGGAGGCGGCGCGCTTGCGGCGTTTGACGGCTATTTGTATTGGGGAACAATGATCGAGCCCTTCACCACCTACGACGTCTGGGAGAACACTTACGGCACGCCGCAGACCCAAGCGGTGTCCCTGGCCGCGCTGACAGGCAGTTTCCGCGCCACCACGTTGTTCCGCGGCATCGGATTCGGCACCGGGACTCCGATAATCCAGCTCGTCTATGGAGATCTCGATCTTCCGGTTTACACACCGCCCGCCAGCGGCCCGCGAACGGCTGGAACCTGGGTTCCAACCATGAACAATATGGCCGCTCCTTACTGTTATCCGCAATTGGGTGTGGCCGGCTATGGTTATTCCTATAACAACTACACCTGGTCGATGGCGGTGTGGAACAACAGGCTGTGGATCGGCACGATGGACTGGAGCTTTCTCGCGGCGACCATCGCGCAGTCCCATGGATACCCAATAGTCGCTCCGATTAATCCGGCCGATTATGGAGCCGACCTGTACTCGCTCCCCGATACCACTTCTCCGGCAAACCCGGAAAACATTACGGGACTCGGCAATTACCTGAATTATGGGGTGCGCAACATATCGGTGAGCAGCGACGGCGCTTCACTGTTTATCGGCATGGCAAACGGCATGAATCTTGCCACGGTTCCTCCCGGGCCTTATGGCGGATGGGAATTGATTCAGGCGACGCCGATCACGCAATAGTGTCCTGAGGAGCGGGTCCGGGGGCCCGCGCGGACCGGGGCCGCCCCACATCAAATCAAAGAGTACGTGGGGTTGTATTGCTCCGTTTCTTACTCACTACAGTAGGGTGCGTTGTGCGGACCGTTGTCGTCCTGGACCACATCCGGAATGCTGCGATTGAAGTGAAACGCGACCGTGCTGGTCTTTTCGCCGTGCGGATGCTTGTAGCGCGCGTAGCATCCGCCTTTGGACGCGGAGGGCCCATGGATATTCAAGAGTGTTACAGTCGATCCGGATCGGGTGGTGCCATCGACGCGCAGGCTGTAGATATCCCAGTTATCGTCTCCCTTGGCGAAGCCTGGAAACTCCGTGAGCGCGATCGTAAGCGTGTTGAAATCGGCGGCCGCGTGACCGCCGCTGTCGAAAGGCCTGGTGACGCTGTTGGTGCTGAAGTTCCCCCAGGTGATTCCCGGGTGCGAATGCGGACACGGTGTGGCCGCTCCGTTATCCGAATACTTAAGGCAGAACGAATCGGTCTTGCCGCTGTTCATCGCCAGGGTCGCCGTGATGGCGCTGTCGGTCCTCGCGTCATCGTCTCCCGTTTCGATTGTGACTTTGAACGACACCAGATCGTTGTTGCATAGATACACCGCTTGCGCGGGAGCGCTCGTGCCCGTGTTATCCATCGAGACGGCGCGAAGCGTGCCGCCATTGGCAACGGAGATGGGGTTGGAGTACATCAGAGTTCCGGCGCCGTTGGGAACGGGCGTCGCCCCGTTGACGGTGAAGTAGATTGTCGCTCTCGGATTCGCCGCGGACAGAGTCACGGTCACCGGGCACGTATAGTTTCCGGTGCCGGGTGAAATCTTCGGGGGCAGTGGGCCCGCGTGAACAAACGTGGCGGCCACAGCAAAAACAAACAACAGGTTCGTTCTGGACATTGCGAACTCCTCCCGGGTTTTCCCGGAACTGAATATACGTGCGATGCGAGCGCGTTAAGTTTCAGCTGAGAACAGTTGTTCGAGAATGGCCGAGGGTGATTGCGCATCGGCATTAATGACCCGGATGCTTCCCGGCCCATGCGGCGACCACCGCTGGCGAAAGCGCTCGGAGGGCGCTCCGGCGAAGATCGAGATCAGCGGCGTTCCCGCAGCGGCGGCGGCATGCTGACCGGCAGAGTCGTAGCCGGCATAAAGATCGGACTGGGCAATGATCGAGGCGAAGCCGGCGAAAGAACCTTCCTGGAAGCGCACGCGATCCACGCATCCGGAAGCTTCCGCCGCGGCGGTCACGCGCCGGGCTTCGTTCCCGCCGGCGCCGCGATCGATCCAGATGGTTCGGAATTTGCCGCCGAGCGCGCGGATCAGCAGCGATTCGAAATCGCCGGGAATGCGTTTGTTTTCGTTGTCCCCGACGCCGAGGCTGATTGCAACACCGGGGCGCTCGCCCTCTGCCGGCGTCGGATCGGGTGCGATATAAGCTTCTCCCGAGACGCCGAACGTTTCCATCAGCCAGTTCTGTGTGAGGCCGGTAAGGTTCGGGGCGGAGTCCGCGGTTCGGCTGGAGAAGTGGAAGTAGTGCTCGGGCTCGCACACCGGGATCAGACCGAGTTGCGTGATGCGCGAATCGGGATCGATCACAATTCGGTTCGGGCTCTCGATCCGGCGCCGGAGATCATGCGCAAACTGGACGCGTTCCGTCACCGGACCGGACCTCGGGTAATCCGCGATCAGTTGGGAGAGGCGTCGATCCGCGAAGAACAGCTGGTCCGATTTGCGATTCCCCACCAGCACGATCGCAGCCTCGGGAAACCGGCGCTTCATCGCATCCAGAATGATGCTCGTGATCTTGATGTCCGCGCCGAGCGTGACGCGCGAGAGGACATAAACAGTGTCGACTCGATTCGGGATTTCAGGGTCGACCCGGGGTTCCGCAGGAATCCAGGCCCGCATCAGATACTCGTAGGCTTCGGCCTGCGCGGCATCGAAAGAGTCGGCCAGGGATTCTACGATGATGCGGAAGAATGCCTCGGGCTCGTTTTGGCCTGCATCGCGAATCGCGTCGTGCGCAGGCTTTTCTCCGCGCCGAAGCGCAGCGAGAAGCTCGCTACACGAAATACTTGCCGACAATCGGTTCC
The DNA here is from genome assembly GCA_963788485.1 of Terriglobia bacterium. Taxonomy (GTDB): domain Bacteria; phylum Acidobacteriota; class Terriglobia; order Bryobacterales; family Bryobacteraceae; genus BOG-234. Next base: position 3,609 of record CAWBIS010000136.1, on the reverse strand, counting down.
AGCTTCTGCAGCGTGTGGGCGGGCACGACCGCCTTGTCTGTGATCAGGGCGTGCGCCAGAGCCGAGCCGCACTTGCATTTTCGCTCGGCGGGCATGGTTTTGACTGCATGCGTAATCACTTCGCAGGCGTTGGCGGCATTCTGCTGCAGGACCCGCAGAATATCGGTGACCTCGACCGCATCGTGTTCCTCGTGCCAGCAGTCGTAATCGGTCACCATGGCGATGGTGACGTAGCAGATCTCGGCTTCGCGCGCGAGCTTGGCTTCCTGGAGATTAGTCATGCCGATCACGTCCATGTTCCAGGAGCGGTAGAGATTGGATTCGGCCTTCGTCGAAAACGCCGGGCCTTCCATGCAGATGTAAGTGCCGCCGCGTTTCACATTGACCCCTGTCGCGTGGCACGCGGCTTCGGCGGTGTCCGAAAGCTGAGGGCAAACCGGGTCGGCGAAGCTGATGTGCGCCACAAGCCCGTCGCCAAAGAAGGTTGAGATGCGGCCTCGCGTGCGATCAAAGAACTGGTCCGGGATCAGGAAATCGAGCGGCCGGTGTTCCTCTTTCAGCGAGCCAACCGCGCTTAAAGACAGGATGCGCTCCACGCCCAGCGTCTTCATCCCGTAGATGTTGGCCCGATAGTTCAATTCAGAGGGCGAGAGCCGGTGTCCGCGCCCATGGCGGGAAAGGAAAGCAACCTCACGCCCCTCCAGTTCGCCCACGATGTAGTTGTCCGACGGCGCGCCAAATGGGGTGGTGATGGAGACTTCCTGCTCAGCGTGGAACCCCGGCATGTGATAAAGCCCGCTGCCGCCAATGATGCCAATTCTGCTTTTCAACTGTGCTCCCGATCCTGAATAAGTTCCCATAGTACGCCACCGGCGCTCGCTGGATGGACGAAGACATATCGGTGTCCGCCCGCGCCGCGTTGGGGTTGGCCGAGCAGGCGGACGCCGGCGCTTTCGAGGCGGCGGATCGTGGCCTCGAGGTCGGAAACGCGCATGGCGATATGGTGGATGCCGGGGCCGCGTTTTTCCAGAAACTTTGCGATCGTTGAGGTGGGGTCGAGCGGTTCCAGAAGTTCGATGCGGGACTCCCCGGCCGGCAGCATAGCGACATTCACCTTCTCGTGTGCCACGGTTTCGCGGGATAAAATCGGCAGACCGATTTGCTCGGAGTAGAAGGGCAGCGCTTCGTCAAGCTTATGCACCGCCAGGCCGATGTGATCGATCTCCCAGTGCTGCGGCGCGTGGGCGCGCCGTTTACGCGGGCGCGCCTCGAGATCGGCCAGAAGTTCGGGAATGCCCGAGCCGTCAATCGCAATCGTGCGATGGATCGCGGGCGGGTTGGCGAGCATGCTCTCGATCTCACGCTGGGTTCGCTCCGCGCCAGGATGATCGGCCTTGTTGATCACGAAGATATCCGCGATCTCCATGACGCCTGCCTTGATGGCCTGGATGTCGTCACCCATGCCCGGAACCAGCACCACCACCGTCACATCGGCAAGCGCCGCGATATCGATTTCATCCTGACCCACGCCGACGGTTTCAATAACGATGAAGTCGAACCCGGCCGCGCGAAACAGCCGGGACAGCAGCGCGCTGGTGCGAGCGAGTCCGCCGCTGGCGCCGCGCGTGGCCATGGAGCGAATGAAGACGCCGGGATCGGCGTAATGGCGCTGCATGCGCACACGGTCGCCCAGGATAGCGCCCCCGGTAGCCCGGCTGGAGGGATCGACGGCGATGATCGCGACGGTCTTCCCGCGGCGGCGCAACTCGGCGGTGAGTGCATCCACGAGCGAACTCTTCCCTGCCCCCGGCGGTCCGGTAATCCCGGCAATCAGCCCTTCGCCTTCAGGCAACGAGGCGGGATATGGCGCGCCGTTTTCGATCTGAGTGGCCAGACGTGCCAGTTCGCGCGCTTCCATCAATCTTTCAATAATTGCCGCGCAATGACAAGGCGCTGGATTTCGCTGGTACCTTCGCCGATAGTGCAGAGCTTGACGTCGCGATAGAATTTTTCGACCGGGTAATCTTTGATGAATCCGTAGCCGCCGTGGATCTGCACCGCTTCGTTCGCGATCCAGACCGCGGCCTCTGAAGCGAACAGTTTCGCCATGGCGGATTCGCGCGTGACGCGCTTGCCCGCGTCAATCATGCTGGCCGCCCGATAAGTCAAAAGCCGCGCGGCGTCGATCTTTGTCGCCATGTCGACGAGCTTATGCTGGATGGCCTGGAACTCCGAGATGGGCCGGCCGAACTGCTTGCGCAGCCTGGAATACTTAAGCGCGGCGTCGTAGGCCCCCTGCGCCATGCCGATCGAGAGCGCAGCGATGGATACGCGGCCGCCGTCGAGAATACGCAAACTATCGACGAAGCCTTCGCCCTGCTTGCCCAGCAACTGGCTCTGTGGCACGCGGCAATTGGAGAAGATCACTTCGCCGGTGGCGCTGGCGCGCAGCCCAAGCTTGTTTTCCTTCTTGCCGGGGCGAAAACCGGGAGTGTCCTTTTCAAGAATGAAAGCCGAGATGCCGTGCTGCTGGGCAGAACGGTCGGAGACCGCCATGCCGACGCAGACATCGGCGTAATGCGCGTTCGTGGTGAAGGTTTTGGAACCGTTGAGCACCCAGCAATCGCCTTCGCGCACGGCGGTCGAACGCGTGCCCGCCGCGTCCGATCCGGCTTCGGGTTCGGTAAGCGACCAGCAGCCGATCCATTCGCCTGAAGTCAGTTTTGAGAGATACTTTTGCTTCTGTTCTTCTGTCCCGGCTTTGTAAATGTGATTCGAGCAGAGCGAGGTGTGCGCAGCGAGGATGATGCCAACCGACCCATCGACGCGCGACAACTCTTCGATGATGATGGCGTATTCGATGTAGCCCAGGCCGGCGCCGCCATATTCTTCCGGGAAGATCGCGCCCATGTAGCCGAGGCGGCCGAGCTTCTTGACGACTTCGAGGGGGAAGATCTGATCTTCGTCCCACTCCATGACGTGCGGAGCGATCTCCGCGGCCGCGAACTCACGCACTTCGCGGCGCAGCTGCACCTGCTCCGCCGTGTATTCGAACTCCACAATTCGATTATTACTTAGACGACGCGTTCGCCATCCAGATAAACGGCCTCGATTTGAATAGGCTTCGTGTCCCGGAACACAACGAGATCGGCGCAATCGCCGGGCGCGAGTCCCTGCATGCGGCCTTCGAGATGAATGAGGCGCGCGGGGTTAACGGTTGCGGCCCGAATGGCGTCGGCGAGCGGGAGCTTCGTGATCGCCCTGTCCATGCGCAAAGCCGAGCCGGCGAGCTTCGAAGTGCCCGCGAGCACCACGCGATCGTCCGGCGTGAGGTCGACGTCGAGTTCGCCGAGGCAATAGCGGCCAGGCGCCATGCCGGCCGGCGCGGCGGCATCGGTGACGAGGATGGTTCGTTCGATGCCTTTGGCGCGAAGGGCCACGTGCAGGAAGGCATCGTCCAGATGATGGCCATCGACGATAAAACTGGCGCTCAGGCGATCTTCCGCGAGTTGGTCGAGTATCACGTTCGGGAATTTCGGGAGCATTCGGGGGGCTGCGTTACCAAGGTGCGTCGACAGCGATGGTTGTTATGTGCATTCTACTTGGTTC
>CAWBIS010000135.1:0-30789 GCA_963788485.1 Terriglobia bacterium | reverse complement strand
CACGTCATAGGAGACGTAGGAGACCGCCGAGCCGGGATCGAGGCTCGGGTTGGTCGCATTGCGTTCGAGGAAACATCCCGTCGTCTCCGAGATCGAAAGACGATGGTCCTGCCAGATCGCCAAGCGTAGCGGACAGCGGCGCACGACGACGAAATTTTCAGGAAACTCTCGCAGCGGCTGACAATCGGTTGATGTGTCGAGCACGCTCAACACGACGAATTTCGTCTGAAAATTGACAGCAAAATACGCCTCGCTCGCCGGCGCGTGCCCGACCGCAAATCTGAGGTCGCCCTTGGCCCGCATATAACTCGCCGCGCGCGGTCGCCGTCATGATCTCTTCGTGTGTCATGCCGAGGCAAAGATCGCGGCCGAAGCGGTCCTTCAGGCGGAACATGTTCTCGCCCATGGCTTCCCAGCGGCCCGATTCCTGCCACAGCTCGGCCGGATTGAGCGCGGGCAGAAAAAACTCCTGGGCGCCCATCGCGTCCATCTCCGCACGCACAATCTGCTGGATCTTCAGCAGCGCGCGCTGCGCCAGAAAAAGGTAGCTGTAGATTCCCGCTGCCACCTGCCGTATATAGCCCGCCCGCAGCAACAGTTGATGGCTCGGGACCTCAGCCTCGGCAGGGTTTTCGCGCAGCGTGGGGATGAAGAGCTTGCTCCAGAGCATGTTGTAGAGGGAAAATTCAGTTTAACAATGAATTCAAAAACGAATTGGCTCTCCGCGATCTCCGTTGCGTTCGCGTTATTGCTGACAAGCTGCGCGGGGTCGAAGACGCAGGAACCATCGGGACCCGTGCAAACCTACCAGCTGCGCGGCGAAATCAGGGGGCTCGATCCCGATGGCCACGTGGCGACCATCAAGCACGAAGCGATCAAGGGTTTCATGGGCGCCATGACCATGGGTTATCCCGTCAAAGACCCCGCCGAATTTGCGAAGCTTTCCGTAGGCGAGCCGATCACTGCAACCGTCTATGTAAGCGGCGACAACATGTGGGTCGGGAACATTCAGAAGGATTCCGCGCCCCCGAAACAGCCATAAACAGAGAGAGGAATCAGTCATGAAATTGTCACTCGCGGCCGCGCTCGCCGCGTCCGCCGCCATCGCTCTGGCGCAAAGCCCTGCCGAGCAAACGTCCGTTACGTTGGCCGGGAAGACCATCTCAATCCACTACAGCGCGCCCTCCGTGCGCGGCAGGAAGATCTTCGGGCCCGGCGGGCTTCTCTCGAACGACCCCACGTATCCCGCATGGCGCGCCGGAGCCAATTCCGCGACATCGCTGCACACCGACGCCGACCTCGATATCGGCGGCCTCAACGTTCCGAAAGGCGATTACACGCTCTACGCCTGGGTGGCCGATCCCGACAACTGGCAGCTCATCATCAGCAAAGAAACCGGGCAGTGGGGCCTGACCTATAACCCGAAAATGGATCTCGGCCGCGTCAAAATGACGATGAGCAAGCCGCCCGCGTCCATCGAAACCTACAAGATGATCCTTTCAAGCACCGGACCGAAGACGGGCAGACTCCAGCTCGAATGGGAGCACCATATCGCTTCCGTGCCGATCACCCTGAAGTGATGTCTATCGGCCTGGCGGGATCGAGCGCCATCCACATCGGCACCCCGCACAAATAGACTGCGGCGCCCATGAAAAGGACCGGGTTCCAGTTCTGGTGCGTCGTCTGCAGGATCAAACCTGCAACCAGACCGTAAAGAGCGCCGCCAAAGTTCCCGGTCATGTTCATCGTGCCCGAAACGGTGCCCGACCAGTCGCCCGCTGCATCATTGACGGTTCCCCACGCGATCGGCATCACCAGATCGTTGCAGAAGCTCGAAAAAGCGATCGAAAGCACTCCGGGAAGAGGCGCGTGAAACACCGTCGCCAGTATCAAACCGCCCGCCGCGCCCGCGAATCCCGTGCATGCGATGAGTTTGTGCGTACGTTCCAGGCTGCCGGTCCAGCTTGTGAGGGGCGCGGCAATCAAGCCCGAGGTGAGCGCGCCCAAACCCCCGCAGAACAGCGGCAGAACCTTGAGCGCGGTGCCCGCGGCGGGCGAGGGATGAAAGCGTTCGTCGATAAATGTGGGCGCCCAGGTGATGAGGAAAAACCAGGGAAAAACCAGCGCCAGATATTGTCCGCAGAGCAGCCAGACGGTTTTGGAGCGCGCGAACATACCCCACGGCGTTCTTGACCGGGTGGCGTGCGGCAGACTGCCGGATGGGCTCCCGCGTCGTTGAAACCAGCGGTGAAACGCAAGCGCCCATGCCACGCCGAGTATCGCGATGGCCATGAACGTCTGCCGCCAGGTAAGATAGCGGAAAAGAATCGCGACCAGTATGGGTGTGAATGCGCCGGCCCAGCGGGCGAAGAGCCATATTAAACCTTGTGCCCGTATGCGTTCGAACGGCCGCAGCCAGATCGAAAACATTCTGCCGATGTTCGGATAGCACCCAGCCTGGCCTGCGCCGAACAAGAGCTGACTCAGGTAGAGTGAAATGAAGTTGAAAGCCCCGGCCGTAGCGGCCATAAAGATCGACCACCACAGCGCGATGCGCATGAGCACGGGGCGCGGTCCGGAGCGGTCACCCAGATGTCCACTGGGAATTTCGCAGATGGCATAAGCGGTTGCATAGGCGCTGAAAACGAGCCCCATTTGGGCGTCGCTCAGATGAAGATCGGCGGCGATTCTCCCGCGCGACAGCGACAGAACCACACGATCGATGGACGTGACCGTCGCCAGCGCAACCCCGAATCCGACGACACCGTAGCGCATGCGCGGCCTGTCCGATGTCATCTTTCCGTCAATGATAACTTGAGCATTTCATGAGCTTTCGCGAAGTGGCCGACAATCTGCGTCAATCGTTCCGGGTGCTTGCCGCCGATAAACCCGGCGGAGAAGTGCGCGAGCTTCCCGGAGTCAGCATTGCATCCCTGGGGGTCGCCTTTCAGATGTTCAACGCGGCATTCCTGAGTCAGCAGGTTGAAACGCAATCGGTGCTCGAGGAGAGATTACAGGCGGCCAAGGCTCATTTTCATTCGCGCGGGCTTGCGTGGTCGTTCTGGATCTGCGAGGATTGGCTGGCTCCGGGAATCCGGCGCAAACTCTCGCGCACGTGCGAGAGCCAGGGATTGCGCCTGTCCGCCGAGATGCCGGGAATGTCCGCGGAGCGCATCCAGTCGCCGGTGCGCAAACTACCCCCGATAGATATGCGGCTGGTGCAAGCGGGTCCGACTCTGGACGATTTTCGCGCCATCGGTTCTACCTGCTTCCACGTGCCGATAGCATGGTTTTCCGAAGTTTTCGATGAAACCGTAGTGGACCGAAAGGCCTTCGCCTGTTGGGTCGCATATCGAGACGGCGCGCCTGTCGCTACCGCCGCAAGCGTCAGGTCGGATGAAGTGCTGGGCATCTACAATGTCGCGACCACACCCGAGCACCGGAGACACGGTTACGGAGAAGCGATCACGCGATACGCCATTGACGAGGCCCTGCGCGCGGGCGGTATAAACAGCATTGTTCTGCAGTCGACCGCGCAGGGGCAGGGTATCTACGAGCGTCTGGGCTTTCGCCCTGTCACCCGTGTGCTCGTTTACAACTCACAGCGCTGAGGTGCGAGCGCGCGGCAATCATGCCGCGCGCTCGTCGCTTCAGGGAATCAGCTTGAACACCGTCCCCAGGTCACCGCCGCTGGTAACGCCATAAATATTGCCGCCGCCATCGATGGTCAGCGGTCCGGGCGTCTGGTTCGGGGTGAAGTAATGAAGCGCAGTGTAGTTCCACGCCATGCTGAGGTTCGGGTGCGCAGGCGGCGACAGACGATACAGAACGCCGCAGTAGCTCTGATTGATGTTGCAGGACAACGATCCACCGCCCGCGGTGGTGCCGTACAAATTGCCGGACGTGTCGAGTACGGGACTGCCATTCGGATTGAGTCCCTTGAGCTTGAAATCGAAGTTGTAGAGGATGCTTTCAGACCAGCTGCCGTCGGAATTGGTCAACTCAAACAGCGCGCCGGAACCGTTCCTACCTCCCAGGGTTGTTGTACCGAACAATGTGCCAGTTGCCGTATTGATCGCGAGGCTGCCGGTGGGGAAACTGGCGTCGTTGCTGCTGGCGCCAAACGAGTACAGGATCGTTTCCTGCCACACGCCGTCAACTTGAGACAGCTCGAACACATCACCGTCGCCATTCGCCCCGCCTTTACTGGCTACTCCATACAGGTTGCCCGATCCATCGAGGACCAGCGGCCCTGCGAGACTACCGTCGTTGGCTTGCGCGCCGAAGTTATAGAGGATGGTCGGGACCCAGCCGTTCACTCCCGGCGAAAGCTCAAAGGCGTAGCCTATGTCGTATTGCCCGCCGCTTTGCGTCGTGCCGTAAAGGTTGCCCGAGGAGTCTCGCGTCAGCGAGCTGGGAGACACGAGGCCGCCATAGAATCCGAAAAGATCGCTGATGCTCCAGGTGCTATTGCTTCCGCTTACCTGGAAGACGGCAATCGAAGCACCGATCGGACCCCCGTTGTCCACTGGCGTTGGACCGCCGGATGTGCCGTAAAGAACCCCCGGCGGCCCGAGAATCACGCCCGACGCCGGATCGCTGTTGGCAAAATTCGTGTCCAGCAGAATGGCTTCCGTCCAGCAGCAGCCGTTGTACGGCGTCAGCCTGAAAACGGTTCCGCATCCGGTGGGGTTCGGGCACTGCGGGTTCACTCCGCCCGACACCGTGGTTCCGTAAAGATATCCGCTGGAATCGAGGACCGGCGCGCCTACGGGATAAGCACCGTCTGCGCCGCCCAGGAAGGAATAGATTGTCTGATAACTGGGTAGAATCTGTCCCCAGGCGCAACTTGCCAGTAGCATCGTCGCCCCAGCCATTGCCAGGGTGCGAGAGGAACGCAGCCATCCTCGGTGTTTCATACCTTTGCCTCCGTTAGTATCGTTAGAGTAACTTTGTAGCACGTATAAATTGGTGATACAAGGATGGGAGTACTATTAGGACCCTCCAGGGTCTCTTGTTCTACAGGGTGGAGCGCAGGTTTCTTCAGTTGGCGCCGCAGGACGCGGCAATATATCAACCCTAAGCTCCTGGTTTTGGCGTATATATTACCGGAGGCATCCAGAACGGGACTGTCATTAGCATTGAATCCCTGGATTTAGTTGCCAAACCACAAGACAGTATTCTCAGACCAGTGCCCGCCTGGCTGAGGATTACCGCCGGCGTCCACGACCATCGGTAAAGTGTAAGAGTACCTGGGACTTACCCGTCGGCTGATGGTGATAATGCGAAGGCATAACCTATGGTGTAGATCTTGCCTTGTAAGTGCATCAGCATAGATGTAGGATTCGCCGGAAAATCCGAATAGATCGGTGATACCCCATAGTGTTTTCGTCCTATTGATCTCACTTACTGCCAAAATTACACCGGTTGCCGGGTTCGTGTCGGTGTAGAGAGTATCGACCAGAATACTCTCACCCGCGGTCTTGCTGGCGTAAAGATTTCTGAAAGAATCGAACGCGGGAGTCTCCTCCGGGAACCTCCGGGTGCAGCCTGCGGACATAATTCGCAGCAGGGGCGGTCGCAAGGGTACAAGGCAAGCGGCAAAAACAGTGAGCTAGGATCGAACTGGTGCCTCTGCGAAGCACGATCCTCTATCTCTCGCGCCACAAGGCTTTGCGGAACTGGATGGAAACGTCGCCGGCCGCGCGTCGCTTGTCTTCGCGATTCGTCGCCGGCCCCAAACTCGGCGATGCCCTGGATGTCTGCCGGAAGATAAGCGCGGACGGCATCACCGCAACGCTCGACTACCTGGGTGAGAACGTCAAGTCGCTGGATGAGGCGGCGACCTGCCGGGACGCCTATCTCACCGCGATGCAAGCCATGCGGGACGCGGGTGTCGAGCCGAACGTATCGCTCAAACTGACGCAGTTCGGCCTCGATCTCTCGGAATCTGCCTGCGCGGAAAACGTCGGCGCCCTGGTGAAGGCCGCCGCGGCCATCGGCGGTTTCGTCCGTATCGATATGGAATCGAGCCAGTATACGGATCGCACGCTGGCGCTGGTCACGCGCCTGCATCGTGAGTATGGGGCATGCGGGACGGTGATTCAGGCCTACCTGCGGCGGAGCGCCGCCGACATCGAATGCCTCGAACGCGAGCGCATTCGCGTTCGATTGTGCAAGGGCGCATATCTGGAATCTCCCGTGATCGCTTTTCCGGACAAGGCCCAGGTGAACCGGAACTATCTTCAACTGGCGAAATCGCTGCTGCTGCGGGGTGAGTACCCGGCTATCGCGACGCACGACGAGCACATCATCGAGGCAGTGGAAAGCTTCGTCGAAGAGAAGGGAATTGCGCGCGACCGGTTCGAGTTTCAGATGCTCTACGGAATCCGCCGCGATCTGCAGCGGCGCCTCGTCAAAGACGGCTACCGTCTCCGGCTTTACGTTCCATTCGGGGATGCCTGGTATCCGTATTTCATGCGGCGGCTGGCGGAACGGCCCGCCAATCTGCTCTTCTTCGTGCGCAACCTGCTGCGGGCCTGATTAATTAATGAATCAACCGCGCCACGCGATGTTGTCGATGAGCCGGGTCGAGCCCAGCCACACGGCGCCGGCGATCAGCACCGATCCTTCAATCCGCTCCTGGGGCACGAGCGTCTCCGCGTCGGTGATTTCGAAGTATTCGATTCGGCATTCGGCGTGTCTCGCGATGAGAGCCGTCGCCTTTTCGCGGACGACCGTGGTGGATCGTTCGCCTTTTTCGATCAGATCCTTCGCCGTGCTCAGCGCCTGCCAAAGCACGGGGGCGATCCGGCGTTGTTGGCAAGTCAGATGCTTGTTCCGGGAACTGAGCGCCAGCCCGTCGGCCTCGCGCACCGTAGGCACGGGGACGACTGTGACCGGGACGTTCAAATCGTCAACCATCCTGCGGATAATCGCCAGTTGTTGCGCGTCCTTCTCACCAAAGTAAGCGCGATCGGGCTGCACGATGTTGAAAAGCTTGATTACGACCGTGGCCACGCCACGAAAATGGCCCGGACGATGAGCGCCGCAAAGATGTGTGGCGAGAGACGGCGATTCCACAAACGTCAACTGCTCGCGCGGGTACAGATCCGCCGCTGAAGGAGCGAAAACGAGATCCACACCGCGCGCGTCGCATATGCGCAGATCTTCTTCCATGGTGCGCGGATAGCGATCGAGGTCTTCTTTGCGATCGAACTGAATCGGGTTGACGAAGATGCTGGCGACCACGAAATCGTTTTCACCTCTGGCGATTTCGAGGAGCCTATCGTGGCCCTTGTGCAGCGCGCCCATGGTCGGAACGAGGCCGATGCCGCGTATGGAATTGAGACGGGCGCGGAGTTCGGCGACTCCCGCAATCACTTCAGGCATTGGGGAATTTCCCCGAACGCACGTCTCCGGCGAACGAATCGACGGCGTCGGCGATCGCCTCTCCGATAGCGGCGTATTGCCTGGCAAACGAGGGCTTTGCCGCGCCGCTCAGGCCCAGGATATCGTGCGTCACGAGAACCTGACCGTCGCAATCGGGCCCGGAGCCGATACCGATCACTGGGATACGCAGCTTGCGCGTGACCGCGCAGGCGATTTCCTTCGCCACGCATTCGAGCACGATGGCGAAAGCCCCGGCGCTTTCGAGAGCGAGGGCGTTGGTCATCAATTGCCGCTGCTCTTCCGGAAGCCTGGCCTGTTTGCGGAATCCGCCTTGCGCGTGGACGTACTGAGGCTGCAGGCCGAGGTGTCCCATTACCGGGATGCCGGCGGCGACGATCCGCTCCACCGTGGAGACAGCGGGTCCGCCCCCTTCGAGTTTTACCGCGGACGCGCCGCCAATCTGCATCAGACGTCCGGCATTCTTCATTGCCTGACCGATACCGATCTGATGACTGAGGAACGGCATGTCGGCCACCACCAGCGCATCCGGTGCACCGGCGCGAACCGCGCGCGTATGCCGCACCATATCGCTCATGGTGACCGGGATGGTGGTTTCGTAGCCGAGATCGACCATCCCCACCGAGTCGCCCACCAGCAGCATGTCGACCCCGCCGGACGCCGCGAGAATACGGGCCATCCACGCCTCGTAGGCGGTGAGCATGACGATCTTCTCGCCCCGCGTCTTTAGTGCCTGGATATCGGGAATCCGCATACTCATTCCTGGTTCATACCTTCCGGGATGCGCGCCACATCCAAATTGTCGCGTGGAAGTTCTATTCAGAAGGCAAACCGGAGCTGCAGTTCGAGCCGGCGGTTGTTGGCGTTCTCCAGAAATCCCTCCGAGTCGGGGCCGCCCGCGACCTGATTGGCCTGGCCGAACAGGGGCGAAGTGATGTTACCGATGATGGCTCCGGGATTGTTGTGATTCAGGAGATTGCGGGCTGACATGCCGAGGGTCATATTGTATCGCCGCGAAGCCGGATTACTGAATGGAGAACCTCCCGCCGCCGGCGATGTCTCTTTGCCAAATTCCCAGGTCTTGCTCACGCGCAGGTTCGTCTGGATCTGAAAAGGTCCGCGTCCGAAATTGCGGCCGAGGGTCTGCTCGCCGGGGGTCGGGTTCGGATCCAGCAGTCCGTACGGAGTTTGAATGAGGCCCGGTTTCGAAGGATCGGCGTCGATTCCTGGGCGGGCGTTGAAAAGTGTCGTGTCATACGCGTCGTTCCCGGTGGTGATATTGAAGGGCGCGCCGGTCTGGAACGTGAGCATGGGATTGAAGCGTACATTCCATTTTGTGTTGAAGGAGCCGCCGAACAGAACACGATGCCGGATGTCATTGAATGCCGGACCGTATTCGCCCGCGGAACTGTAAGGATCGGCGGGAAAGGTAGTCGCGCCGTCGGTGTTGCTCATGGATTTGTTCAGCGTGTATGTGGCGTAGAACGACGCCGCTGAGTTCAACTTCGCGTTCAGGTTGAAACCGAGCTGGTTCTGATTGAAGATTCCGGATGAAGTTTCGAGGAAAATCGGGCCCTGACCGGGGTAGGGGTAAACGCCCGTCCCCGGCATGGGCGCGTTGATGTCTTCCGACCGCAAAACGTGCAGCGCATGAATGTTTGTGTAAGTGACGGCGAGCGTGGTGCCCGGGAGCAACTGCCGCTCCACGGTCATCGTGGACTGCATCAGATATGGCGAACGGAAATCAGAGTCGATTTCCTGAATCGACTGCAGCGAAGGATTTGCGCCGAGAGACGAAATTGACGGCACATTGGGAAAGAAATCCGGATCGGTGACGATGTATTGCCGCTGCACTGTGCCGTTGTAGCGAAGGGCGTTGACCGTGTCGGCCAAAGGCAGCCGCGAGTAGAAGACTCCATAGCCGCCGCGCACGACCGTCTTCGCCTGCTTGTTGCCGGCTGCGCCGGGCGCCCAGGCGAATCCGATTCGGGGAGCGGTGTCCAGGTGATCGCGAATGTTTGTCTGGCTTTCGAAACGCAGGCCGAGATTCAGGGTGAAATTGGGACGAAGCCGCCAGTCGTCGCCAAGGTATTCGGCCGCGTCGAAGCGGGTCGCCCAGGTGTGAGGATTGCCGGCGGCGATGGTGAACTGCGAAGCGCCGCCGCCGAGCGCGCGAATCTGCGCGGGAGCGTATCCCATCCGCTCGAAAAGCAGTGTGCGCTGATACTGCTGGATGGCGGAGATCTGTTCCATCACTTCGGCGCCTGTCGAATCCAGCACGGGCTGATTATTTGAAGTAAGCTCGGGCGCCAGCGCGCCGGTGAACGTGAAGGCGCCGTTGAAGCCCTGCAGCCAGTAACTGTCGTCGGTCAGAAGGCGGAGCCGCGCGCCGAAGCGAAAGAGGTGGGCGCCATGCACGATGGAGGTCGTATTGTGAACCTCGGAGGCGGTCTGAATATCGCGGTTGTCGGGTGTCGCCGCGGCGCCCCCGTTGAATGCACCCAACACCTGAATGAAGGGACCTGTTGTGTCAGCCGTGGTGGCGTAGCCCCAACGGAAAAACTGCACGTGGGTTTCGTTGACCAGAGAGCCGTGAATCGAGGTCTCGATCAGTTGCACGGTATCGAGATTATTAAGGAGATGGTAGCCGCGCGAGATGAGATCGAAGCCGCCGATGCCGTCGTCCGCAATGTTGACATGCGCCAGGGTGTAGCTGAAGGCCAGGTAATTGTTCTCGCTCAATCGATAATCGACATGCGGCCGCGCCACGATTTCCCGCTGCGGGGTTTTGAATACGCTGCTGAACGGCAGGATCGCGAGCGTTTGCGGATCGACCGCGACGCCATTGCTGACGGAGCCGTTGTCGACCGCGTAGAGGTTCAGATCGAGCGTAAACGAAATCCGTTTCGATATCGGCCCGCCGACGGTATTTTCGGTCTCCTGCAGCAGGAACGGCGCCTTCTGTGCGGCGTACGGGTTGCGTGAGTTCCACCAGTCGCCGCCGTAGTCATAACCGATCGCAGCGTGCCACGCATCGGAACCAGGTTTGGTGAATATTTCGATGCGGCCGAGGCCCAGTTTGTCGTATTCGGGCGCAAACGGATTTGAATTGAGCCGTACTTCACGGATGGATTGTTTCGGCGGGAGTTGTCCACCGGTGAATCCGTCGATGAGGATCTCATTGCCGTCGGGCCCGGCGGAGGGCCCGGCGAGGGCCTGCAGATCGGCCGCGAGATCGTCGGGATCGTCGGCGAGCGATTCGAGGTCGGCCCCCGCTACCACCGTGGCGCTGGAATTGGAAGAGGCGCTGGTGCCGACCACCGCGCCCTCGCCGATGACGGTGATGGCCGCGGTGGCGCTGTCGATCCGCAGAATCAGGTCGAGCGCATGGGCGCCGGGGGTGAGTCTGATTGCGGTTGGGGGCGTGCCGAGATGGGGTGCGGCAGCGGTAATCGAGTAGCCGCCGGGTGGTAACCCGGTAAACGCGTACGCGCCATCCGGGCTGGAGACAGCGGTCCTCACCCGACCCTGCGGATCTGTGAGCGTCACGGTTGCGGCGGGAACGAGTGCGCCGGATTCGTCCGAGACGCGCCCGTTCAACACCGCGCTCTGGGCAAGCATTTCCATTGCGCCCGCCATTAAAATAACCAGGGCGGCGAGAGGCTTCATGCGAGACTTGGCAATCCATTATGACAACTTCGCGACCGTTATTTTCACGATATAGGCAATTAATTTTCCGAATTTCGAACGCGTTTCAGCGGGCGCTGCGGCTGCGTCCCCCGCGTGCGCGATGTCCTATAGTGGAAGAAGAGGACCTGAGCCGATGTTTGCCGATCTCAAACATCATGTGCGGTACTGGGGATTTCTTCTGCTCAAATTCGCCGGGGCTGCTTTTGGGTCGGGATTCGCACTTTGGTTCCTGAACCTGTTCTGGGCTCCGCACACGCGGCTGTTCCATCTCGCGTTCGGCGAGTTCAGCTTCGACCTTCTCTACACGACGCTGGTCGGCGTCTGGTTCCAGTTCTCCTTCGGCCTTTTTTATCTCGCGATCCGGGACCAGCGCTACCGCTGCCGCACGTGTCTGCGGCGGCTTTGCATGCCGATTGAAACCGGCTCGTGGGGATACATGCTGCAACTGGGGCGACCGCGGATCGAATACATCTGTCCCTACGGGCACGGCAAGCTGAATATCGAAGAGGTCCAGATCACCGGAAAAGTAGCGCCTGCATGGACTGAGCAGGGCGACATCTGGCAGGAGTTGTTCGCGTCGAAGGAAGATCGGGATTCCGGGCGGTGAAGCTTCCGCTCTGGCGGCTGATTCTGGCGATTCTCGTTCTGGGCGCCATGGCGGCGGTTCTGCTTAGCCTGATGCCGGTCTATTTCGAAAACTTCCAGCTGGGGCGATACGTGGGGGAACTGGTGCGCAGTCCGAATGCGACGGACGATTCGCTGCGTACGGCAGTGATCGCGCGCGCTCATCAACTGGATCTTCCGGTGGCGGCGCAGGATATCCAGATCAAGCGTACGGATGGGAAGGTGGAACTGCAGACCCGGTATGTGGTGCAGATGGATTTTCCTCTTTACCAGGTGGATCTGCATTTTCATGCGAACGGTTCGAGCCGTTAGCCTGCCCTGCGTTCATGCGCTCCAGGGGTCGTAGGTGCCGATGTGCCAGATGTGTCCTTCGGGGTCGGCACAGGTGAAGGCCTTGCCGCCGTACGGCTTCTCTTCCAGTTCGACCACGATTTTCGCGCCCGCCGCCTTTGCTTTGGCGTAGATGCTGTCGCAATCAGTAACGACGAGGTAGGGCGCGTGCGTTTCTACCGGCGATCCGCTCGCGGCCGAGCCGATCATGATCATGCCGTTGCCGAAGGTGAGCTCGGAATGCGCCACCGTACTGTCCGGATTGGTGTAGACGGCTTTTTTCACGAATCCGAATGTGTCGCAGAGCCAGTCGATCATGGCGAGGGCGTTTCGATAAGCAAGCCCGGGAATCACGGTTGATTTGCAATTTTTAGCGTAACTTTCCATGTGGACATGGTGACATCGAAGGCGGCGCGGGGTCTTGTAAAAACCGGAAGCTTCACCTACCGCACGGGCACATGATTTTGCCAGACCCCGCGGCGCAGGGAATAAGTGGTCGGGTCGATGCCCGAGAAGGCGCGAAAATCGTTGGCGAAATGGGACTGGTCGTAATATCCGCAATCGAGCGCGAGATCTGCCCAGGGTATATCGACTCCCTGATGGATAGCGTGCGCCGCTGTTTGAAAGCGGCGCAATCGGCACCAGAGCTTCGGGGCCACGCCAACCTCCTCGCGGAAGACCTGCGAGAGCCGCCGTTCGCTGATTCCGATGGAGCGGGCACACTGCGCGACGCTCGCGCTCCGGCGGAAGAGATCAATCGCCCGATCGACGGTTCCCGAACGGTGGGTGACGGGGCCGAGAAGCCGACGCAAAAACGAATTGAGCGTGGCGATCTTCTGGGCAGGTGACGGTGCTTCGCGAAGAGCCTCGATCAGCCGCCGCGTACGGCACAGATCATCCAGAGCGATCGACCGCTGGTACAAGAGATCGGCCCGTTCGCCAAAGAGTACGCTAAACCCTCCCGGCCGGATGACGATCCCGGCGAGTTCCTCCATGTCCGCGGTGTCGACAAAAGCACAGCGAGGGCTCGGGCCGACGGCAATGGCGGGGGCGAATCTTGCGTGCCCGGCGCCGTCGGTGCCGCAATCGGTGAGGAAGTCGCGCGAAAGATTGAGGACGATCTGAATGCAACCGTTGGGCAGAACGCGTTCGCGGGCGTGCGGTATACCGGGAGCGCGGCAATACCATATGGACCGCACCCATGGACGCAGGATTGGGGCGGGCGGCTGATTGAGATAAAGCATCCGCAGCCGTCATGGTAGCGCTTTCTCCCTTGCCGGCGGGACCCGTCAGGCCTCGGTGACGATCTCAGCTTCTGTTGCCGAGTTCGAAAAAACGAACTCCGCCTTTGGCCGGTCTGCCGCCTGCAGATCCCGAAGCTGACGCAGGGATTCTCTCAGCGTGCGCTGCAGGCGCTGTTCGTAGAGGCTGAGATTCACAAAAGCGTTCGAGTTTCCACGGAAGACGCCGGCGTTGGCCAGAGCGGCATGGATCTGGGGATGGCCGGCTTCGATTTCACCGTCCGGTTCGAAATGGCCCAGGGCGAGCATGGATTCCTCGATGGACCGGATGCGGTTGAGACGCCATTGGGTATCGCAAAAAGTCTGGGCGTACTGGCGCTCGAGAGGAGTTTCCGGAGCAAGTTCGGCGGTCAGTTCGGCGCAGAAGCGCTGCCAGGCGTTGAGGTCTTCGGAGGGAAGAACGACCACGCGCCCGGTAAGGCCGTGACGGAGGGCGTTCAGGCTGGCCTTCTGTTTGCCTTCGGGGGTGCGGGGACCGGTGGATCCGGGTTTGTGGACGGTTGGCTCAGGCGACATGGAATGGTTTCTCCTGGCTCCGTCTTTAGCATTGGAAACGGAGACCGGCTGACCGCGAGTGCGTAAAATGCTGGATTTGTTGGGAAGAAAAACGGATTTATGGTGTCAACGGGCCGCCGCGTTACCGCACTGTCACGTCGAGGAGGGTTGTCCAATACTGGACGGATTGAAGGGCGAAGCCCGTCAGAATGAGTCCAACGCCGAAGACTCCCATGCGCTTTTCGGGTATGTGATCCGCGCTCCATTCGACGAACGGGGTGCAGGAACCGGCCACGGCGGTGACGACGCCAATGGCCAGTCCGGCTCTGAGTCCAACGGCTATGGCGTGCTGGCGATTATGCGCCACCAGACTGCTCACGTAGCCGGCGATGGCGTAGCCTGCCGCGCGATTGACCGCGGCAAGAAACTGGAAACGGGTCAGGCGCGGCCGGGTGGCTGGTCTGTACTCAACAGTGGGCCGGATTCCCAACCGATAAGCGACCGCCTGTCCGGCGGTGCTGAACAGACCGAAAGCGATGCCGAATCGCGGGCCGAGCGACCACGAAGCGCCCAACGCGAAGCCGAAGCCCCGGATTGCGCTCATGGTTGTATCCAGCCAGAACCCCGGTTTCGGTTCATGGCGGGAGGCACGCGAGAACTCCCAGGCGAGAGTAATGCCGTGGGCTACTCCGCTGGCGATGCCGAACACGGGTCCGAGCGCCAAACCGTAGCCAGTGCCGAAGAGCGCTCCGTACGTTACTGCGCGCGAAAGAGTGCGCAGCGGACCGTGTTCGCCGCCCAGCAGATCGTAGGCGAGATACAAGGCGCCAAGGACGTCGAGCGAACTGCCGACAATGTTGATCAGGGCGAGCGTGTGCCGGTCGATCGTGAGCCCGGAGGATATCATGCCAGAGTCACGGACTGGCCGTTATCCAGGACGAGAAACGAATCGGGCCGGGCGGCCGCGGCCACTTGTCTTTTGGGCGTGTCAATGCCTTCATCGGCGAGCTGAAACGTCCCGTGATGGATGGCGACGCTGGTGGCGGCTCCGAGGATGTCGTGGGCGCGGATGGCCTCATCGGGCCCCATGTGGACCGGCGACATGAACCAGCGCGGCTCATATGCGCCGATCGGGAGCAGCGCGAGGCGCGGCGATCCGAAGCGCTCGCGGATCTGGGCGAAGTGGCTGCCGAACGCAGTGTCGGCGGCGAAATATACGATGCCGCCCGCTGCCTCGATAACGAATCCGCACCAGAGCGTACGATTGCGGTCGAAAAGTCCGCGGGCCGAGAAGTGGATGGCGGGTACGGCGTGGATGATCGCTCCGGGTATTGGCAAGGAGTCGCCCCAATCGAGTTCGTCGACGGGGCCGATTTTTTGGGATTGCAGGAGGCGGGCAACGCCGAGAGGCACGACGAATCGGGATTGGCCGCGATGGGCGAGGCGGCGCAAGGTGGCGAGATCGAGGTGGTCGTAGTGATTGTGGCTGATGAGCACAATATCGATCGCGGGAAGATCCTGCCAGGGGACGCCGGGTTCGCGGTGGCGGCGCGGGCCGATGGACACGAGCGGACTGGCTCGTTCCGACCAGATTGGATCGGTGAGGATGTTGAGGCCGTTTCGCTGGAGCAGCACCGTGGAGTGATTGATCAGCGTCACCCGGAGCTGGGCGCCTTCGACCCGTGCGGGCGGCCTGGCGGGAGTGACGTCGGGAACGAAGCGGGGGCTGGGCTCGGGGCGGCTGGTCAGCTTCCAGCGGAGGACGTCGAGAAAGCCTCGCGGCTGGGGCGCACCGGGATTGAAGAAGCGAGTACCGTCGAAGTGTTTCGGGTAGGGCTGTGTGCCGGGGGTATGCTGCACGAATCTTTATTTACGCATGCTTCATGATGTACGCATGGTTCATGATTTACGCACCGTTCGTCTGTGCCAAGCCAGGCGGATTGCCAAATCTGCGCACCGGTTGCCGGGTGCCCTGCAGCAATCAGGCTTCGAGGTACCAGGGGACGCTGACTACTACGATTCGCTGATTGCCTTTTACAAGAAGCCAGGTTTTCAGAATCTCGGCGCGCTGGTTGTGGAGGACATAGTGAGTCCAGTGGCGCTCGACCATTTCGGGCAACAGTACGGCGATCTGACGATCCGGATTCTGCTTTTCGACTTCGAGCACGTAATTGAGAATCGGAGTCAACAGCATGCGATAGGGTGAGTCGATCACTACCAGCTCCGGGGGCGGAAGTCCGGCCTTGCGGGCGGGCGCGTCGGCCAGACGGCCCCAGTCCCTGCAGAATGCGTCTTCGGTTTCGCCGCCCGCGGAGATGTGGACGGCTTTGACTTCGTGGGAAAGGCTATAGGCAAAGCAGAGAGCCTTCTGGGTGACTTTGTTCCAACTGGCGATGGGCGCGACAACGATGGGATTCCGCAGATTGGTGAAGCTGGCGGGGCCCGGCATAGCGGTCTCGGCTTCAACCTTTTTGTAATGACGGCGCACCCAGATCATGACGGCCAGCATGGTGGGGATGAGAAGCACGGTAACCCAGGCCCCGTCCACAAACTTCGCGATCAACACGACCACAGTGGTCACCGCGGTCGCGCATGCGCCGAGGCCGTTGACGAAGATGTTGTGCCAGGCGCCGCCAGCGCGCTTCCAGTGCCGGACCATGCCGGCCTGGGAGAGAGTAAAGGCGAGGAAAGCGCCGACGGCGTAGAGCGGGATCAGGCGGTCAGTGACACCCTGGAAAAGGATAAGCAGCCCGGCGGTGAGTGCGGCGAGGACGAAGATGCCGTTGGTGAAGACGAGACGGCGGCCGGTGGAGGCGAAGGAGTGCGGCAGGAAGCTGTCGCCTGCAATGATGCGGCAAAGGCGTGGGAAATCGGCGAAGGCGGTATTGGCGGAGAGCGCCAGCACCAGCAGGATGGAGCCGATCGAAACGTAGTAGAAGATGCCTCTTCCCGTAGTGGCGCGCAGCAGCATGGAAAGCACGCTCTCGTAGTGCTGCACGGGATCGGTGGCGCCGATCCTGTAAGCGGAGGCGAGCCACGCGATGCCCGCCAGCAGGACCATCAGGATGACGATGATGATCGTCAGCGTTTTTTGCGCGTTGGGCGCGGTGGGTTCGCGAAAGGCTCTCACACCGTTCGAAACGGCTTCGACACCCGTCATGGCGGTGCAGCCGCTGGCGAAGACTTTGAGCAGGAGCAGGAAACTGACCGCGGCCGTTGCGGCAGGCAAATGGGGAACTGCCTCGACGGGCGTGGGATGGCCACCGGCAAGCAGCGTTTTCACCGCGCCGACGCCGATCATGGTGAACAGACAGCCGATGAACAAGTAAGTCGGAATCATGAATATGACGCCGGCCTCGCGAACGCCGCGCAGGTTGACGATGGTGACGATCAGAAGAATCGCCAGACAGATGCCGAGCCGGTGGGCGTCGAGGTTCGGAAGCGCGGACACGAGCGCGCCGACACCGGCGGAAATGCCCACGGCGGCAGTGAGGACGTAGTCGATCATGAGGGCGGAGGCGGCAAGAAGCCCCGCGCCTTCACCGATGTTTTCGCGCGCGACCGTGTACGAGCCGCCGCCGGAGGGATAAGCGGCAATGGTCTGGCGATACGAGAAATAGAGAATCGTCAGCAGGGCGATGATGCTGAAGGTGATCGGAAGTATATAGGGAATGCCCGCGGCGCCGAGCGGAATCAGCAGGGTCAGCGCGGCTTCAGGGCCATACGCCGCGGAGCTGAGCGCATCGAGGCCGAAGATCGGAATTCCGGCGACGGGGCCGATTTTTTCCGCGCGATCCTCCCACGAGGCGAGAGGGCGTCCGAAGAGCAGGTCGGCCAGTGACATCCTGGATATTGTGGCAGAGCAGTCCGGTTGCTTTGGTGGTGCGCCGTATTCGCGCTAACGGCCAGGCGGATTGCCAATTCGCCGCAGGCTAACAACCTGCCCTACCATGGCGCCGATTTCCTTCGCCAATACACTGAGCTTCGTCTCGCCGTTGGACGACTCTCGAAAGAGCTTTTCTGCCTGGTACCAGTCGATTTCGGGCGAGCCCAGGGGTGAGCCGCGTTCAATCCAGAGCTGGTAGGCCAAACGTTCCACATCGCCGCGTTCGGAGGGGTTGGAGGGTTCCACGATCATATTGTTATCACTGTTGGAGATCGGCGGGTGTCGGTGTGGCTCCCGCCGGCTGGTCCGCCGCCGTTTCCACGGGAGGCGGCGCGGTTGCGTTCGACTGGCATTTCACGCTGGGCTCGGTGCCGTCGATAAAATATTCGATCCGCGAGTTGGCGCAGCCGGTGCAGTCATCGCCGGCCAGGTCTCCGGTGTCGAGGCATATGCGCTGTGCGCTGACCCCGGACGGCATGGGAAACTCCTTCGCATTGTGGTAAGCGCTCATGCGGGAAGCGCGCTGCATGAAATCGGTCCAGATGGGCAGCGCGGATTTGGCGCCTTCGATGCCAAGCTCGCGGTAGTCGTCGAAGCCGACCCAAACGACGCAAAGCAGCTGAGTGGTGAATCCGGCGAACCAGCCGTCGTGAGAGGTTCCGGTCTTTCCAGCGGCGGGGAGAGTGAAACCGCGCGCGCGTACGCCCGCCGCCGTGCCGGAGCGGATGACCTCTTCAAGCATGTTGACCATGAGCCAGTTGACGCGCGGGTCGAGGGCTTGCCAACTGCGCGTGCCACCACCGGGGAGGGCGGCGCCGTCCGCGTCCCGGTAGCTCGAAATGACGGCGGGCTTCACCGCGATCCCACCGTTGGCGAAGGCGGTGTAAGCCTGGGCGATTTCGAGCGGCGTCACCTGGTAAGCGCCCAGAGCCACAGAGGGCGTGGCTTCGATGTCATCGTTCAAGCCGAACTGATGCGCCATGCGCACCACGGCGCCGTAGCCAACCTCCTGCGCCACTTTCACCGCGGCGACGTTATCGGACCGAGCGAGCGCATCCTGGAACGTCATGGTTCCATACTGTTCGCCGCGAAAATTGCCGGGCTGGTAAGGCTTGCCGCCGAACCAGAAGGTGGTTGGGCTGTCGTCGACCATGCTCACCGGGGTGTAGATATTGGGGCCGCCGGAGATGGCGGTTTCAAGCGCGGCCGCGTAGACGAACGGCTTGAATACCGAACCTGGAGGCCGTCTGGACAGAATGCGATCCAGCTGGCTTCTGGCGTAATTCCGGCCGCCGACGAGCGCCTTGATTTCGCCGGTGTGAGGGTCGAGCGCGATCAGAGCAGCCTCGGCCCGTTCGCCCGATTTGGCATAGGTTTTTGCGAGCAGGCGATCGACGTTCTGCATGCCGGATGAGACCGCCTCTTCCGCGGCGCGCTGCAGATTGAGATCGATGGTGCTGTAGACGCTGCGGATCGTGCCATCACCGTCGCGCTCACCGGCCGACTGGCGTTCCTGCAATTGATCGTTCACGAGGTCGAGAAAGTACGGTGCACGCGCCTGGGGGCGCGAACTACTCGCCACACTGACCGGCTCGCTCACCGCAGCCTCGTATTCGGCCTCGTCAATGTCATGATTGTTGCGCATCAGGGCGAGCACGAGGTCGCGCCGTTCTTTGGCGCGCCCGGGCGATCGGAAGGGGTTGAAGTAGCTTGGCCGCTGCACCATTCCGGCGAGCAGAGCCGCCTCGGGCAGCGTGAGGTCCGCGAGTTTCTTGCCGAAGAACATACGGGCACCCTCGCCGAAGCCGTGAATGCTGTAGTCGGCCTGGCGGCCGAGATATACCTGATTGGCATAAGTCTCGAAGATCTTCTGCTTCGACCATTTGTGTTCGAGATGGATGGTCATGAGGGCTTCGGAGAGTTTGCGCATCCAGGTTTTGCCGGGATTGAGCCAGAGTCCGCGCACGAGCTGCATGGTCAAGGTCGAGGCGCCCTGCTCCTTGCGGCCGTCATGGAGATCTTCCCAGGCGGCCTTGACAATGCGGGGGAAGTCGAAGCCGTCGTGCTGGAAGAAGCGTTTGTCTTCGGCGGCAAGAAGAGCTTTTACGAGCACCGGGGGCAATTCATCAAACGTCACGGGCAGCCGCTCTTCTTTCTTCGTGGAAAGCATGGTGATCAAAGGCGAGGCGAGATAGATTTCCTTCAGATCCCTGCCGCCGGATTGAATGCGGGCAACGCCGTTGCCGTTCAGCAGCACGCGCGCGGGGGCGTCCTGCGATTCGGGGAAGATTTCGAGCCACCCGTTGTCAGGGCGCCAGGAGAGCGGGGTACCTGCCGGCGACTCGCGATATCCGGCGATGTCCAATTCCCGGCTTAGATCCGCGGGGTTCACCGCGTCACCGACGGAGAGGTAAAGAGGCGCGGCATAAATCTTCACGGAATCGGCGAAGACCCCGGATGCGAGCTGACGATCGATGCGGCGTGCGTCACGGATATAGAAGACGGTGAAGAGAACTGTGATTGCGAGGAATGGGATGCCGGCCGCAAGCGCCGCGATTTTGAGGCGGCGGGGAGTCAGGTATGTTTTCCAGAGGTGCTGTTTTCCGGCCGTTTCCGCTGGATTTTCGACAACGGGGACGTCCGGGAGGAGTTGAATCACACCCCTGCAAGCGCACGGCTGGCCATTGGGCGATTTGATACCCGGGGCGGACAGACGTGCCGGTCTGCTGGTCTGTTATCGCTCGGCGGGCGCGGCGGATTGCCAATCCCGCATTGACAATCTGCCCCACCGTTATTTGGCGGCGATTTCCGATTCGGGGACCACGTCGCCTTCGCCCGGCGCGAGGAACAGATTGTCGTCGAGCGCGTGCTGGCGCGTGTACATATCCCAGTAGCGTCCGTGCAGGGCGAACAGCTGCGGGTGTGTGCCGCGTTCGACGATATTGCCGCCTTCAACGACGAGAATCTGGTCGGCACGGCGAATGGTCGAAAGACGGTGGGCGATGACGAAGGTCGTGCGGCCGCGCATCAGGTGGGCCAAACCCTGCTGGATCATGGCCTCGGATTCGGAATCGAGACTGGAGGTGGCTTCGTCGAGAATCAGAATGCGGGGATCGGCGAGAATGGCCCGTGCAATCGAGAGCCGCTGCCTTTGGCCGCCGGAAAGCTTTACGCCGCGCTCACCGACGATGGTGTCGTAGCCCTGTTCGAGTTTCCCGGCGAATTCGTCGACGCGCGCGGTGCGGCAGGCTTCGAGTAACTCGGCTTCGGTCGCGTCCGGGCGGGAAAACAGGACGTTCTCGCGGATGGTGCCGTCGAAGAGGAATGTTTCCTGCAGAACTACGCCGAGCTGGGTACGGTAGCTTGGCAGTTTCACGCGGCTGAGATCGACCCCGTCGACCAGGATGCGGCCGGCTACGGGCTTGTGAAATGCCGAAATGAGGCCAATGGTTGTCGACTTTCCGGAACCGGACGGGCCTACGAAGGCGGTCACCGTCCCCGGCCTCGATTCGAAGGAAATTCCGTGCAGAACGGGGTGGCCGGGCTCGTAAGCGAATTCAACGTTTTCAAAAACCACTTCGCCCAGGATGGGTCCGATGCCAATGGTCCGCTCGGGATCTTCATCCTCGGGCCGTTCGCGCAGCACCTCGCGGGTGCGCTCGAGACCGGCCAGAGCTTCGCTCATCTGCGTTCCGATGTTCACGATGCCAATGATCGGGGCGATCATGTAGATGAGATAAGCGTTGAAGGTGATCAACTGGCCCACCGTGATTTTCCCGGCATAGATCTGGTTGGTCCCCATATACATGATGAGAGCGCCGACAATGCCCATGAGCACGGTGGCTGAAAGAGACATCACGGACATGGCTGTCAGGCTGCGCATGACGTTGCGGAGAAGCCGATCCACGCCGGCGGAGAAGACGCGAGCCTCGCGATCCTCGGCATGGTAGCCCTTGATTACACGGACGCCGCCCAGCGATTCGGTCAAACGGCCGGTGACCTCCGCGTTGATTTTGCCGCGTTCGCGGAAAATGGGGCGCACGGTTTTGAAGGCTTTGCTCAGCACGCCCGCGAAGACCAGTACGATAGCCACCGCGACGAGCGTCATCTCGGGACTGATGCGGAGCGCGAGGTAGAGACCGATAGCGGCGGTGAGTAATCCGCCGAAAAACTCGACCACACCGGTGCCAACCAGGTTGCGCATGCCCTCGACGTCCGACATGATGCGGGAGACCAGTTGGCCGGTCTTGTTCGAATCGTAATAGGTGACCGGTAGCCGGCCAATATGCTCCTGGACTTTGCGCCGCAGTTCGGCGATCAACTTCTGGCCTTCGATGGAGAGCAACTGCGTCAATGAGAAAGACGTGATGCCCTGAATGGCGGTGGCGGCGATAACGGCAAGGGTCAGGGGCACGAGGAGCGAAGCCTGATGTTTGCCGATCACATTGTCGATCAGATAGCGAGTGGAGCCGGGCAGGACGAAACCCGCGAGGCTTTTGATACACATGAGGACGAAGCCAAGCGAGAGAATGGCGCGGCGGGGTCCGACCATGGCCCAAATATCGGGCCAGAGTTCCCGCAAGCGTTCGGATGCCGGTTTTTTCGAAGACTTGCCCTGAGCGCTCGTCACCTGAGAGGTTGGATGCGTGCGCCTCTCGCCGCGCGTCAAACCGTTTTGGAGTCTCAAGGGACTATTGTAGAGGCTCGGCGGGCAACGATGGGGCGATCTGTTGCCGGTCGAGCTATTGCTGACCGCCGCCGATCCAGTAACCGGGTCGGGTTTTGGTCACATAGCGCGGATTATCGACAGTCACCGCGAGCTGGTGAAAACCCGGTTCCGCGGCATTGTTCGGATTGTAGGTGATCAGATACTGGCTGCGAATTTCCTGGCTGATCCGCTCAACCGCATCTTCGAGACCTCTTTGCTTCACGAAAAAGAACTGGGCTCCGCCCGTGCCTTTGGCGAACACTTCGGTCGGGTTTTCGACGAAGATGCGTTTTGCGCCCCGGTAGATTTCCATGAGCAGCGGTCCAAACTGCGCCAGACCGGGGCCGTAGTTCTGCGCGTCCGTGGTAGGCGTGCTCGGCTGGCCCATCACGCCAGGCTGCGCGGCGACGGCGATGGGGTCGGGACGCGGAGGGACAGGCTTTTCGGTCAGGCGCACGACCATTTGCGTGATGTCGACAGGGTAAATCAGAACATTTGCCAGATTGGCATCGACGAGCGCTTCCCGCAGTCTGCCTTCGCTGCCTTCGTCGCGGGTTTCGCTGACGAGGAGAATGATTTTGCGGTTGTTTTGCGGCCGCTTCTTCAGCATGGCGACACCCTGATCGACCGCATCGATCATGCGTACGCCGGAGCTGCCGGCGTTGATCTTTTCGATTGCGGCTTTCACCTTATCCGGATCCGCGGTGAAATCCTGGAGCAGCTGCAGGCGGGAATCGAACCCGAGGACAGCGGCTTCGCCGTGGTCGCCGACTACCAGCGGCAGCAGCGAACCGAGGTGCTTGATCTGCGGCAGAATCGATTCGACGCGTGCCGCCTTCTCGATGAGGACCACAAGCGATATCGGCTCGAAGGTAGTATCCACATGGATGTTCTGTTCCTTATTGTTGTCGAACAGGTGGAACTGGTTCGGCTGCAGGCCGTCGATGATATTGCCGCTGCGGTCGGTTACGAGAACCGGCGCCACGATGTTGGTTACGGAAATGGAAATCGGCTTGTCGACGTCCGCTGTCTCCGCCGCGGGAGGCGCCTGAGCAGGCGACTGCAGAGCCGCAACGGCCAGTAGAGCAGCAAGGTACAGATATCTCATTTTCTACTCCTTCGCCATATCATGGCCTGTGCGTCCATTGAGCAGATCGAGCACGTGCGGGACCAATTCCAAAATAGCATCGAGCGATTCCACCGCTCCGCGCGGGGAACCGGGGAGGTTGACGATCAGAACGGCGCCGCGCGCGCCGGCGAGTCCACGCGAAAGCGCTGCGAAAATATTCGATTCCCGGCCACGCGCCCGCATCACCTCGCCAAATCCGGGGATTTCGCGTTCGATCACGTCGCGAGTGGCTTCGGGCGTTACGTCGCGCGGAGCGACACCCGTGCCGCCGGTTGTGAATATGACGTTGGCGGTCCGAAGATCCGCCAAATCGCGCAGTGCCGCCGCGATTTCGCTCCGCTCGTCGGGAACGATTCTGCGGGTTACCACCTCGAAGCCATTGGCCTCAAGCCGGGCGGCGATGGCAGGGCCCGAGGTGTCGATGCGGGTTCCGTGATGCGCGCCGTCGCTGATGGTGAGAACCGCGGCGAGTTTCATCGGCGAAAGTCTCCGCTCTTGCCGCCGGTCTTTTCGAGCAGATAAATGTCCTGGATTTCAATGCGTTTGTCGAGCGCCTTGGTCATGTCGTAGATCGTCAGCGCGGCCACCGAGGCGGCGGTGAGCGCCTCCATTTCGACTCCCGTCTGGGCGGTGGTCGCGGCCTGGGCAATGATGCGGATGCCATCGGGCTCAATCATCATCTGGATATCCGCATGCGAGAGGGGCAGGGAATGGCAGAGGGGGATCAGTTCCGCGGTGCGCTTGGCGGCCATGACGCCTGCGACCCTGGCCACGGCGAGGGGATCGCCTTTGGGATTGTCCGGCAGGGCTTCGAGCACCTCGCGGCTCATACGGACAAAGGCGTGGGCGCGGGCGGTGCGGCGGGTTGCGCCTTTCTCGCCGACATCGACCATGCGCGGCTGCCCGGCGGAATCGTAGTGGGAGAGCTTGCTCATTTCAGGAGCACCGGTATCAGATCGCCCGCCTGATATTCGGGCTGGGCGGCATTGGCTACGAGGAACGCGTTGGCGCGGCAAAGCGACGGGATATCGCCCGAGCCCTGCCAGTCGACAGGTGTGACTTCGGCGCAACTCAGGTGAGCGGGGAGGAAGCGGGTCAGGCCGGCGCGGTGCTGGAAGGGACGTGTGAGCCTGGCCAGGGTCAGCGGCAGGGGTGCATCGTTTGCGCCGGAAAGCAGTTCGAGCGCGGCGCGGGCGAAGAGTTCGAAAGTCAGCACGGTGGAGGCTGGATTGCCGGGCAGGCCGAAAAAGAATTTCGTTTGCGCGATACCCGTTTGCGCAACACCCGTTTGTGCGACACCAAAGACGAGCGGCTGCCCGGGCTGAATGAGCACGCGGTCGAAGAAGAAGCGGGCGCCGCACTCCGCGAGCGCGGACTCGACCAGGTCGTACTTGCCTGCCGAGACGCCGCCGGAAAGCACGAGCAGGTCGGCTTCGAGGCCCTGGCGGATCAGGCGCGTGGTGGCTTCTTTGTTGTCCTGTGCGACCGGAAGCATCACGGGTTCGCCGCCAGCGCGGCGGATCTGGGCGGCGAGGGAATATGCGTTGGAGTTCCGGATTTGATGGGGCGCGGGCGTGTCTTCGACCGCCACGATTTCGTCGCCGGTGGCGATGATGGCCACGCGGGGACGCGCGTAGACGTTCACGCGGCTGTGCCCGGTGGTGGCAAGCCAACTCACGCCGGCGTAATCGAGACGCGTGCCGCGAGTCAGGATAACGGTTCCGGCGCGGGCTTCGCATCCGCGCGCGGCGATATTGGATTGGCGGGAGATTTCGCGATCCGTCTGGACGAAGCCGTCGCCGGTCTGGACGCAATGTTCCACCATGACTACGGCGTCGGCGCCGGTGGGAACCGGTGCGCCTGTCATGATCTCGACCGCTTCGCCGGGTTTTACGATACCTTCGAAGCGGCCGCCGGCGCGGGCTTCACCGATGAGGCGAACTCGGCCGGGAAGATCGGCGGATTGAACGGCGAAGCCGTCGCGCACCGAGCGATTGAAAGGCGGGTAGTCGCGATCGGCAGCGATGTCTTCGGCGAGGAGGCGGCCGGAGGAGTCTTCAATGGGCACGGTTTCGATGGCGGGCAGAACGCGGGCGGCAAGCACTTCTTTGAGCACGGTGGTGCGTGCATCGAGGAAGGTCAGGGCTGGCACGCATCCAGTGTAGCTTTCAGGTTTTGGCTGCGACGGGCCAGGCGCTGGCCGATCGGCCGCAGCTTACCAGGCTGCCCTGCCGGTTTGGCTGGTTTGGCGTAGACTAACGCTGATGCGCTTCCATTTTCTGTTGCTGCTTGCGGTCCTTGCCTGCGCCCAGACGCCGGGCAAGATTACCAGGGATAACCTCGGTCTGGTGGGCGGCCGTTTCAAGCCGCTGACTTATGCCGAAATGACACCGGAGCAGAAGGTGATGATCGATCATCTGCTGTCGGGTGAACGGTCGGGCAATCTGGGTGGTCCGTTCAACGTGCTGCTGCGGAGTCCTGAGATGGGCGATCTGGCGCAGCAGTTCGGCGCTTCCATGCGTTTCCATGCGGCGGTGCCGGCGACGGCTCGCGAGACCGTCATCATCGTTACGGCTCGTTTCTGGGGCGCTCAGTTCGAGTGGACGGCACATAAACGGGCGGCGCTGCAGGCGGGTGTGAGTCCGGCTGTGGTCGACGCCATCGCGAATGGCAAGCGGCCGTCGGGGATGGATGCCGATATTGGAACGGCATACAACTTCAGCACCGAGCTGCTGAAAACCAAACAGGTGAGCGACGCGACCTTCGCGGCGGCGAAGGATCGGTTTGGGGAAAAAGGGGTGGTCGATATGATCGCGTTGAGCGGTTGGTACAGCACGGTTTCGATGCTGCTGAATGTGGATCGATATCCGCTGGCCAACGGGGCTCAGCCGGAATTGAAGCCGCTGGCGAATCCGATTCCATAGGCCCAAATCGGTGGTATAAGTAGAGCCAATATGCTCCGAAGCCTGCTTGCGCTTTGTGCCGCTGGTGTTTTGTTCGGGCAGGAGCCTCCTGAACCCGAAGGGCCTGCGACCACGCGCCCCGCCGTGGCGCCCAGTCTTCCCGGAGGACGCGGCGGCGCCGCGAACGAGCCGCAACCTTATGAGAAGGTCATCACCAAAGAGGCGAAATCCAGCAAAGGCCTTTTTACGGTCCACCAGGTTAAAGACAAGTATTATTACGAGATCCCGAAGGCGGAGCTGGGGCGTGAATTTCTTCTGAATGTGCGTATCGCGAAGACGGCGGCGGGCCTCGGTTACGGCGGCGACGAAGCCAACGACATCGTGGTGCGGTGGGAACAGAACGGCAACAAGGTCAATCTTCGGCGGGTGAATTACAGCGTTACGGCCGATCCGAATACGCCGATCGCTCTCGCCGTCGGGGCGGCGAATAACGATGCCATCGTGATGACATTTCCGGTGGCGGCGTTTGCCAAAGACGGCGCGCCCGTGATCGAGGTGACGCGTCTTTTCTCGACGGATTTGCCCGAATTCAATGTGCGGCAGCGGCTCAATGCGACGGGTTCGGACGCTTCCCGATCTTATATAGAACGCATATCGCCGTACCCGGAAAACATCGAAGCCGAATCGACCATGACTTATACGCGGGGGCAGCAGCCGGGGGGCGCGCTGGCGAATCTTCCCGCGCAAGGGGGCGGAATGCGGCAGGGGAGCGCGAGCGTTGTGCTGCATTACAGCATGATCAAGCTTCCGGAAAAGCCCATGATGCCGCGCCTGTTCGACGAGCGGGTGGGTTTCTTCACCACCAACATGGACGATTACAGCAAGGAAGAGCAGCGGGTGGCGCATGTCCGTTATATTGCGCGGTGGCGGCTGGAGAAGAAGGATCCGAGCGCGGCGGTTTCCGAGCCAGTGAAGCCGATCGTTTATTACATTGACGCCGCTACGCCGATGCAATGGCGCGAGTGGCTCAAGAAGGGCATCGAGGATTGGCAGCCGGCATTCGAAGCGGCTGGATTCAGCCACGCGATTGTGGCGAAGATGGCACCGACGCACGCGGAGGATCCCGATTTCAGTCCGGAGGATGTGCGTTATTCGGTAGTTCGATGGATGCCTTCGACGACGGAGAACGCGCAGGGACCGCACATTTCGGATCCACGCACGGGCGAAATTCTGAACGCGGACATCATGTTCTATCACAACGTGATGAACCTGCAGCGGGACTGGTATTTCCTGCAGGTGGGGCCGCTCGATCCGCGGGCGCGCAAGCTGCCGCTGCCGGACGATCTGATGGGGCGGTTGCTCGAGTTCGTGGTGGCGCACGAGGTGGGACACACGCTCGGCCTGCAACACAACATGAAGGCCAGTTCGCTGTATCCGCAGGAGAAGGTGCGGGACAAGGCCTGGGTGCACAAGATGGGGCATGCGCCTTCGATCATGGACTATTCGCGCTTCAACTACGTCGCGCAGCCGGAGGACGGGATTGCGGTGGAAGATCTGGTCCCGCGCATCGGGCCATACGATGTGTTCGCGATGAAGTGGGGATATACGCCGATTCCGGGCGCGCAGTCGCCTGAACAGGAGAAGGCGAAGCTGGACGCGTGGGCGCGGGTGCAGGATACGACGCCGTGGCTGCGCTTCTCGACGGCGGGCGCGGCAGGCTCGGATTTCGGCGAACTGACGGAAGCGGTGGGCGATGCCGATGCGATCAAGTCAAGCGCGATGGGCGTGAAGAACCTGCAGCGAGTGGCGAAGATGCTGATGCCGGCCACGTCGCAAGCGGGCGAACCCTATCAGGATCTTGCCGAGCTTTATGGGCGCATGCTGGGGCAGTGGACGCTCGAGATGAACCATGTGGCGGCGATCGTGGGCGCGTTCAGTTCGCAAACGAAGTATGTGGGGCAGGAGGGGCGCATATTCACCCCGATGGCGAAGGAACGGCAGCGGCTGGCGATGAGTTTCCTGGCTGAGAATGCGTTTGCGACGCCGAAATGGGCGATCGATCCGGAGATCCTGCGGCGCATCGAGCCTACCGGCGTTTTAAATCGGATTCGGAATGCCCAGACGAGCGTGCTGACCAATTTGCTCAGCAGCGCGCGTTTTGCGCGGCTGGTGGAGCAGGAGGCGGTGGATGGGCCGTCGGCTTATTCGCCCGCGGATTTTCTGGCGGCGGCGCGGCGAGGTGTGTGGAAAGAGCTCGATGGCGATACGGTACGGGTGGATGCGTACCGGCGCAATTTGCAGCGGGCCTATCTGGATCTGGCGAATACGAAAGTCAACAGCAATCAGACGATTCCCGTGAATCTGCCTCCGGAACTGGCCGCGGCTTTGGCGACGAGCGGGGATGAGAAGCCGTTTTATCGGGCGGAGCTGCGCATTTTGCGCGCGGAGATTGTGGCCGCGATGGGCAAGGCGGCGGATCGGGAGACGCGCGCTCATCTGGAAGGCGCGCGGGATCAGATTTCGCGTATTCTGGATCCGAAATTCAACCAGGGCGGACCGGCTCCGGGGCCTGCGCTGCGGGTTGCTTTGGATGGGTTTACGGTGACGGATAATTGCTGGCCGGATTATGTGATCGAGCCGTACTGAGGTTAGTGAATCAGGGACGTGCGCTCTTCGAGGCGAACGATCCGTTCTTCGTGATTGTCGAGTTTTCTTTCAATGCGGTCGAGTCTGCTTACAATTTCATCCAGGCGGCGGGAGAACTCCGAGCGTAGATCGTCGATGCGTCTGTTGATGTCATCGATGCGTGTGTTGAAGTCATCGAAACGTTTGTTGATGTCGTCGAAACGTTTGTTGATGTCGTCGAAACGTTTGTTCTGGCTCCAGGACGCGAGCCAGATGGTAACGACCAGGGTGAGCATGATCGGCAACGCGACGCTCACAAACTGCTGGAGTGGAGGATTCACGACCTGCATCCACTTTAGCGCAGCTCCGCGAGTAAACTCGAGATAAAGATTGTTGGAACCTCGGACAACGGCGATCATCACGCGTCCGATGCTGACCAGCTCGCCGGCGGGCGCGATAACCGTGGACCGGCCCCCAGCGCTGCATGTCCCGGGAACTAACTGCCACGGGTTTATAAGCGAGCATCGGAGCGGGGATGAAAGCGACGCACGCGGATTTCCTTTTCCCGGCTGCGGGTCCTGGCAATATCGAAAGCCGATTGCATCCGCATGAGCGTTTCCATCTTCACACCGAAAGCCTTTTCGATGCGCAGGGCCATTTCACCGGACAGGTCTGCCTTGCTATTCAGCAAACTGGACAGGGCCGGGCGCGATACCTGAAGCGCGACGGCGGCGGCGGTAACAGACAGGCCGGCCGGTTCAACGATCTCCGTCCGGATAAAATCGCCGGGGTGCGGCGGGTTCTTCATGGGCATTGTTCGGTACTCCCTCTCGCTAGTGATAGTCCTCTAAATTCAGGTCGCAGATTTCACGGTCGTCGTCGATTGTGAAGGTCAAACGGCGATTACGCGTAACGCCCAAACTCCATGTGCCGTTTCGGTCGCCGGTCAGCGTGTGAATCTTCTACCATGTGAACACCCGCAATTCGTCTACCTCCTGAATCGCGTCAAGAAACGCGAACATCTTCCGGAGTTTGTCCACCGTATCGGGCGGAACGCCTTTGGCGCTATCCTCGGAGTAAAGACGTTTGAGGCCCTTGTGTGCAAAGCTGCGAATTTTCATCGCCAGCCTGTTGCCTGTAGCTTAACACTTGTCAAGCCATGATTGGGGTCAGGGATCGTGGAAAGAAAGTGCGGGCGCGTGACTTACTTCGCGGGCGCGCCGATTAACTCGAGATAGAGATTGTTGGGGTCGCGGACGACGGCGATCTTCACGGGCCCGATGCTGACCGGTTCGCCGTCGGGCGCGACTACCGTCGCTCCGCCGGCTTTCAGCTTCTTTACCAGAGCGTCGATATCGCGCACGCGCAACTGAATGAGGGCGGTGCCCGGATCGGGCACGCGCGTGTGCATCGGCTTGCGGTCGATGTTCCGGAATTCGATCCAGGTCAGCCCGACCCTGGTGCCGGGCAGCGTCGCATGACTCTGGCGCCATTGCCCGCCGGGAACGCCAGCCGTCTCGGCCATCAGTTTATTTCCGTTGAAGGAGTCGCCGGGGCGAACCTGGAAACCGAGAAGGTCGCGATAGAACTTCACGGTCTGATCGGTATCGGCGATGGTCACCTCGATGCTGGCTCCAATAACATTGCTGGCTGAATCGGTTTTCGCCGGGAGAGGAATCGGTTGGGCC